>JAIPKD010000089.1 GCA_021733835.1 Verrucomicrobiota bacterium | reverse complement strand
TGGGCTCAGCTCAACAGCTTAATCACTTAAAACTTAATAACTTAAAACCCGGGAGGAGTCTTGCCCCGTCAGGGGCAAAATATTTATAGCCACACCCGCCACACAAATACATTAAGTCCCTTTAGGGACGTAATATTTCTTCATTTATGCTTTTTAAACAATTAATCAGTAGTGGATTGATGTATTATCCACTGCTTGGCGTCGGGCCGGGTTTTATTTCCTCTTTTCGTAATTTGAAGACGCTGTTTAGGACGGTTTCCTTTGTCTTCCAGATAAGCGCCATGGTGATGGCTACGGGGAGGATTACGAATATAACCAGCGCCCCGGACCAGCCCTGGTGGAGGATCATTGATGCGACTTTTATCCACGCCGGCGGGGACTGTAAATAGATCGAGGCGAGGTAGACGAAGAAGATGATTAGTGTTCCGCAAAGGGTGATTTGGTTTACGGCGGTGAAGAATCCGGTCTCCGTGCGAAGCGTTTCGTCGGGGAGCATGGCGGCGAGACGGCGCAAGGTCTCGTTAAGGAGGAATATGAATATAATGCCGGTAACTACCATGATCGAGGAGTTTAACGAGAAGAATTCGACGTTCGGGCGCGCGCGCCACCAGAAGAGGTTGGGTGCGAGGCCGATATTGATTATCGCGAACAGCTTGCTGCGTTCAAGGGCGCGCTGCCAGATACGTTCCTGTTTTTGGAATGTGACCAGTTGCATGAGGCCGAACAGGAGGATGCCGAGGGAAAAGAGCGGGGGGAGGATGCCGAGGTGCCGGAGCAGGTCTGTTTTGGCGGTTTGAACGCTCAGTATGAGGGTAATGGGTAATCCCCAGAAGAGCGCAGAGAGTCCGCGGATAACTTTGCCGAGGGAGTGCATCAGTTCTTCAGTGGAATTATTTTCAGGCATACCGGTTACGTCTCAGATGCTTAGGTAGGTATACTGCTTGAGCCCGCGGTCGTAGTCGGCCAGCAGCCGCATGGCGTCGGATGGTTTAAGCTTGTCCGTCCTGATCGCCTCGTCTATTTGCGCTTTCATTTGGCGTTTGAGTTCATTTTCGTCGTATTGTACTGCGCTCAATGACTGGGTAATGGTATTTCCCTTGATGGTTTCCTCGACGTAGTAGCCGGCCGGTTCGTCCGGATCGAGGAATACGTGTGCTTCGTTGACGCGGCCGAACAGGTTATGCAGGTCGCCCATGATATCCTGGTAGGCGCCCATGAGGAATATACCGAGGAAATAGGGTTCGAAGGTGTTGCCGCTCTCTTTCAAGGGGTGCAGTGGCAGGGTGTCGCGCACGTCTTTTAGGTCGATGAACTTGTTTACCTGTCCGTCGGAATCGCATGTGATGTCAACCAGCGTGGCATCACGCGTCGGTTTCTCATTCAACCGTGAGATGGGCATGATCGGGAATAGTTGTCCGAGCGCCCAGTGGTCGAGAAGCGATTGGAAGACGGAGAAATTACAGAGGTACTGGTCGCTGAGGCTTTCTTCGAGTTCCAGGATTTCCTCGGGTATATGGGGTTGCGCTTTAAAGCTTTCGACGACGGCCTTGGCGATTTCCCAGTAAAGGTTTTCGATCATTGCCTTTTCCGGGAGATCGAGGAGGCCGAGATTGAACATATGATGGGCGTCTTCGCGGCGTTCCGCGGCGTCGTGGTATGCCTCGATTTTATTTAGGTTATCGAGGTTATCGCGGATTTCCGTCAGCTCGCGAACCAACGCATGTTCCTGGTCGACGTTCTGGAGCTTGCACTTATGAATCTTCTCTATTGCGCCGAGTACTTTAATGATCAGGACGCTGTGATGCGCGACGATCGCCCTGCCGCTTTCGCTGACGATTTCCGGGTGCGGCACGTTTTCGACGTCACAAATATCGCCGAGATAAAAGACGATGTCGTTGGTGTATTCCTGGAGTGTATAGTTCATCGAGCTGTCAAAGGCGCAACGGCTGCCGTCGTAATCCACGCCGAGTCCGCCGCCTACGTCCATGTACTCGATCTTGAAGCCCATTTTATAGAGCTTTGCGTAAAACCTTGCGCCTTCCTGGATGGCGCGTTTTATTGTGAGGATATCCGGTAATTGGGAGCCTATATGGAAATGGAGGAGCTTGAGGCAATGTTCCTTGTGTTCCTTTTTCAGCATCTCGAGTGCGGTTAATATTTCGGCGGTGGTGAGACCGAACTTGGCGTTTTCGCCGCCGCTGTCGGACCACTTTCCGCCGCTTGCTTTTGTGCGGAGTCGTACCCTGATTCCGAGGGTGGGTTCCACGCCCGTTTGCCGGGAGATTTCGAGAATCTGACTGAGCTCCTCGAGTTTTTCGATTACGAGAACGACTTTTTTGCCGAGTTGGATGCCGAGTAGCGCCATCCGGATGAATTCAGCATCCTTGTATCCGTTGCAGACGATAAGGCTGTCTTTTTGGCTTTGCAGCGCCAGGGCGGCGAACATCTCGGGCTTGCTCCCGACCTCGAGACCGAACTGGTATGGCTTGCCTGCATCTAGTATTTCTTCTACGACTTCGCGGAGCTGGTTTACCTTTACCGGAAAGACGCCACGATACCTGTTCTTGTAATTGAATTGTTCTATCGAGCCTCGGAACGCTTCGTTAACGGCCTGGACGCGGTGGCGGACTATATCCTGGAACCTGATCAGCAGCGGTGTGTTCAAGTCTTTGGACGTGGCTTCCTCGACAACATCCATCAGAACGACCGACGCGCCCTCTTTGGAGAGCGGATTCGCCACTACGTTTCCCGCGTCGTCTATATCAAAATACCCCGCGCCCCAACGGTCGATATTGTAGACCGTTCGAGAATCTTGGATGCCCCATTCCTCTGAGTTTTTTGTGACCGGTATGTTCATTTTTTAAGAACCGATTCGCGCACTATAAATACTTTTGGCATTGTGATTCAATAAATGTATTCCTGTTTCACTGATTTTTTTGCGTGTGCGACCTGTTGATTTGCCTCGTTTGTACTTTTAATACCGACGCCTTTATGATTTTATCGTAAAGATGCCGAAAGTTAAGCTGGAAACTGTAATAAAATACTGCGACGCCACGCTGGAGCCGGAACAGTTCGAGGATTGGTCCGGTGCGCAAAACGGTCTGCAGATGCAGAACAGCGGTTATGTGGAGCGGATCGCCGCCGCGGTGGATGCGACTTTGAGCACTGTCCGAAAGGCCGTGGAATTGAAGGCCGGGCTCATGATAGTGCATCACGGACTCTTTTGGGGCGGGAGCAGTCCGTGGACGGGTAAGAGATACGAGATGTTGAGGCTTCTGTTGGACAACGATATTGCGGTGTACAGCTCGCATCTCCCGCTGGATGCGCATCCCGAGGTCGGTAATAATGCGCGATTGGCGGCTGAGCTCGGATTCCGGAGGACGACCCCGTTCCTTGAGACCAAGGGCAGGCAGGTGGGCGTGAAATGTAAGACAAGCGTATCAAGGGAAAAGCTGGCCGAGCGGATAGCTGCCGCGACGGGGGAGCCGCCCAAATTGATACCCGCCGGCCTCGCAGCCTGCCGTAACGTGGGGATCGTCACAGGCGGCGCGGGACAGGATTTGGCGAAGGCGGCCGCCGAGGGTGTGGACACCTTCATTACGGGTGAGGGCCCGCATTGGACGTTCGCGGTGGCCGAGGATTGCGGTATAAACGTTTTTTATGCCGGACATTACGCGACCGAGACATTCGGCGTTAAGGCCTTGACTGCGGCGATTTCACGGAAATTCCGCGTGCCTTGGGACTTTATCGATTATCCGACCGGTTTGTAAGCGACTCGAACCACCTTCGGGAGGATGAAGCTACTTTTTTTGAAACATTGCGTTTGCCGGATGTGTATTGCTCTATTAACCGGCGCAATTATTGCTGTATAATGGATTGCGCGTTTCGACAACTCGTAACGCCGATACCGTGGATATTCAAACACGGCGTGGACTTAGAAAAGGTTGTGTTTGACAAAGAAGGATTGGATTGACTCGTTTGAAGGTGTATTGCAAGCTTTGAAACTCATGTATTTACGCAGAATTTTTCGTGTGATTGGAATATCAGTGAGCATCGGATTGATGGCTACATCTGATGCCGCAGGTGCGCAGACCAATAAAGTGACTTTGGACGACTGCATATGGGCTGCGCTCGAGAATAACCTCGATGTTCAGATTCAGCGGCTCGCTCCGGAGATTTCCGAATATAATCTGAGCGCGGCCTATGGCGGGTACGATCCGACGCTCTCATTCGAGGGCAGGGAGAATTACAGGTCTTCGCCGCAGGGGATCGATCGGACAACCAACCTGCAGTTGCCGCCCAATGAAACCTACAACGAGGTATTCTCATCGGGGTTATCCGGTCTTCTTCCGACCGGCCTGCAATATTCGATGACCGGCGATTTGTATCGCAGCAGCGGGACGTCATTTACAGGCGGTTACCAGTACCAGGGCGGCGTTTCCGTCAACCTGACTCAACCGTTGCTGAAAAATTTCTGGATCGATTCCACGCGCATGCAAATTAAGGTCAATAAACGTAATCTCAAGATTTCCGAGCTTGCATTGAAGCAGCAGATCATGGCGACGGTCATGAATGTAGAGCTGGCATACTACGACCTAATATTCGCGCGCGAATCGGTCGACGTCCGGGAGATGGCCTTCAAACTCGCCGAACGCCTTTATGAGGACAACCAAAAACGTGTGGATGCCGGTAAGATGTCGCCGCTGGACGTCAAACAGGCGCAATCGCAGATGGCGGTGAGCCGCGCGGACCTTATAACCGCCGAGCGTACCCTGTCGGCGCAACAGAATGCGCTCAAGAGACTCATAACCCAGGAGTTTACCGAATGGCAAAGCGTTTTCCTGCTCCCTGAAGAGGCGTTATCGGTGCTGCCGACCTCGTTCAGCAGGCAGGACAGCTGGTCGAAAGCGCTGGCGCTGCGTCCCGATTACCTGCAGCAGAAGCTCGAGACGGAAAAACAGGGCATTATCGTAAGTTACAATTTCAATCAGCTCTTTCCGTCGTTGGACCTCGTTGGGAGCTACGGACGCAACGGACTTGAGCGGAGTTTCGGCGGGTTAGTCGGGCGGATCGAAGACGAGGAGAATCCGAACTTCTCATTCGGCGGGATCATAAGGATTCCCTTGAGCAATCGCGCCGCGAGGAATAATTACAAGGCCAGCAAGGCACAAAAAAAACAATCGCTTTTGCGGCTTAAAAAACTTGAACAGCAGATATTGGTGGAGGTCGATGATGCTATCCAGTTGGCAAAGGCCAATCTCCAGCGTGTTGAAGCCACACGTGCCGCGAGGGAATACGCGGAAGCCGCGCTTGAGGCCGAGGAAAGAAAGCTCGAAAGCGGAAAAAGCACCAGCTACACCGTCCTGCAGATGCAGCGTGACCTGACTACGGCCAGGTCCCAGGAAATTCGGGCGGTTGCGGATTACAATAAGGCCTTGACGCAACTATCGTTTTACGAAGGCGATATACTTGCGAGGCATGGGATCGAGTTGGATTTGGAATAGCTTCCCGGGAATGCCCAAAAACAGTAGTAACATCAGTTACGCATGAGCCTCCTGATCCGTCGCGCTATATCGGTGTTTTCCATTATTCCGGTGAATCTCTCCGCGCCCGGGCCGAAGGCGAACACGGGCACCATGACGCCGGTATGCCCGCCGGTGGTAAACTCGCCGTCTACGGTTCCTTGGCTTATGTCGCCGCCGTTTAGTCCGAGGCCGCCGGTCTCGTGATCGGCGGTTACGATGATAAGTGTCTCACTGTTCCCGGCGGCGAATTCGAGGGCGACGCCGACAGCGCGGTCGAAGTCCAACATCTCTTCCACTATATAAACAGTGTTATTCTGGTGTCCGCCCCAGTCGATTTGCGAACCCTCGACCATGAGAAAGAAGCCGTCTTCGTCGTCGTCCAAAATCTCGATAGCGGTACGTGTTGCCTTGGGTAGCATGTCGCCGCGGGCTTCACTGTAGCGCGGCGGGTGTTCCGGAGAAATCAATCCGGCCAGCTTGCCGTGCGTTATCTTGGTGATGTAGTCCATATCGCGCAGGACGTTATAACCCTTTTTCTCGAGGGCGTTAACCAGGTTCCGGTTGTCTTCGCGGTCGGTGAAGTGCTTGTATCCGCCGCCGATGAAAACATCTATATCCGTCTCGAGGAAGTCCGCGGCGATGGCCTCGTACATTGCGCGATTGGTTTGGTGTGCGACAAAGGATGCCGGCGTGGCGTGAGTGATCGAGGAAGTCGCGACAACGCCTGTGGACTTGCCTTCCTTTTCAGCGACCTCCCGAATGTTTCTCCGGGGGCGTCCGTTGGTGTTAACGCCGATGGCGCCGTTGTAAGTCTTGATGCCGCAGGCGAGGGCCGTGCCCGCCGCCGCCGAGTCGGTTACATAATTATTCGACGACTGCGTTTTAATGAATCCTATATGCTTGAAATTCTCCAAGAATAATTCGCCTTCATTTACGGTCATGCCGGCAAAGACCTGTGAAACGCCCATGCCGTCTCCGATCATTAGAATAATGTTTTTCGGCGTTCTCGGTATGGGATTGTACTTGAACCTATTAACGTCGTATCGCGTGTCGGATGCGTGGAGTTTTACATCCTTGTTATCATCGCCGGTTTTATAGTCTTCTTGGCCTTGAAGTGTAAGAGCGGCCAGCAAGAAAACGGACGGAAGTAGTCTGAGAATTCTCTTCAAATGCATAACTTAAGTACTTCGTAAATAGTTTCATCAATTTCGGAGAGTGTACTGCGGCACAGTATCTCCTCATTGTTACAACGCCGATGTATTGTGGATTGTTTATGCCTGTCTGCAAGGAAGAAAAGGCGACCGAATTCAGCGGTACGCGCCGGGAGGCATTATCTTGTTTACACAGAATACCCCTTTCCACGGCGGACAGCGCCGGGGTGCGCGATGATCGTCTACTAGGAATCAACGCCAGCCGCTATTGAACTCCTCGTGGAGATAAGAAGCGGCGATAGGCGATAAATAGTAACTGATCTCAAATTGAAGGTCGGGGTTCACTGGATGATCGCATATGGCCGAACCGATTTCGCGATGGCTCATACGCTCTTCGACGCGTAATTGATGGAGTGTTTCGGCCAATTCCCGGGTCATTGGTTCGTTTCCATATACGATGTCACACAGGTAACTGGGAGAATATTTATGGTACTCCCACTGCGTTGATCTCGCCATAAGCCTGATCCTCTGTTTTCTTGGTTCGATTTTAATATCCACTAATTCGACCGTTTTCCGTCCAAATTCAACGGTCGCACTATTTTGGATATGTAATCTCCTTATACCTGACGCCGTGGTCTTGTGCAAGGAGAAAATCAGCCGCGTTCCGGGGGCACGGTTCATTTTTTCACGCCGGATTCGGTCGTGTTATTCTTTTTCTTCCATTCTGAACTGCTTGCTATGGTGATGGCGATTAGCACCAGAACGCCGCCGAAGACCTGTTTTGTTGATAACGGTTCGCTGAGGATTATCCACGCCAGGATAGATGCGATAACGGGTTGAAGCAGGAGTGTAACCGACGAGAACCCGGCGGAGAGGTGGGCGAGCGAATAGGCTATCAGTCCTTGCCCGCCGATATGGCTGATCAGCGCCAGGCCGGCGAGGATCAGCCAGCCTCGATTTGACTGCGGCATGAATTCGTTTTCCGTGACGAGGGCGATGACGAAGAGGACGAGGCATGTCACCGCCGCCGCGGCGGCCATTATTGCCGAGGGCGGGAAATCCGCCCGCAACTTCTTGACCGTGAGGATATAGCAGGCGTAGAACATGGCGGTGACCAGCGCCAGGATATCCCCATACACATTCCGTATCGAAAAATCCAGGCTGCTGTTGATGAGGATCGCCCCGCCTGCAATTGCGATCAAGAATCCGAATACAAGCGAGGGCGTTATTTCCTCCTTCAGGAATATCCGTGCGCCGGATATCACGAAAATAGGCGCAAAATTAGTCAGCAATGTCGAGTTAGCGACGGTGGTCAGGTTCAGCGACCAGTGCCATACCGCGAGGTCGCCGGCAAAGAAGAAGCCGACAGCGGCGAACGTCCATCGCGCAAGCCAGATGTCGGACATCCGGAGATTTCGCGGACGTTTTTCACTGCGTTTACGGCCGGGAGATATGTCCGCCGCCAGCCAAATCCACAACAGCGGGAGTGCGAATAAGATTCTGTAAAAGGCCGTTGTTACCGGGCCTACCTCGCTGAGGCGCACGAATATCGGGGCAAACCCGATACCCGCCGCGCCGAAGATAAGACCCGTCAGCCCCGCCGCCTTGTATCTATTAACCGCCATGGTCTCAATTGATATTGAAGTAAGTGGAATTTCCTTCTGCGCAGGCTTATCATTTTTTCATAGCCGCCAGGAGCTTTTCCGCCGCGAAGGCTGCATTTACTCCGAGTATCTTGAATGTTTTGTGTTTGGATGTGCTGCCTTTGAGTAATTCGATATCCCGTCGCGGCCGATCCAATATTTTTGAAAGGTATCGTATCAGCTCAGTGTTCGCGGCCGATTCGACGGGTGGTGCGGTGACCTTGATTTTTAATTCATTCCCCAGCACTTCCTCGATGCTGTTGTGCGACGACTTGGGTTGAACTTTAATCATCATAAGGACGCCATCCGGTTTATCGATTAAAAAGCTCGGAATCTCCATAGCCGCAATCACGCTTTCACGGAAACCGTTTTTTTTCACCTAAAAATTTTCTGGTAAGGCGTTTTCTTACGAATTCATCTGTCTTGGCCATGATCCGTCTTTGTGTTTGGGATGGATAAGAATGTGAGTGTTCGAAGTAGGCCTTACTGAATCGCCTCCGATCCTGGCGTGTGAAGAAAGTGGGATTGAACTTAGTGATCTGTACAAGGTTCTTTATTACCAGTTTTAGCGGGATCCGGCGATATTGTCGGACACATTCATTGTCTATAATGCTGATTTTAAATCCTTGGTCTGTTTCGGACACCAACAAATTATTAGGATGCAAATCGCCGTGGAATATTCCGTTGTTGTGTAGCCGGCTCAGGTATCCACCGATTTCCCTAATTACTCGGCGTTTATATTTGAAATTGTGGATGGCTGACTTACTCAAGTGCCCCCTACATGTTGTGGTTTCTTGACGTAGAATGATTTGACCGGTTTTGGCCTCAAAGTCACGGATTGTTGGATCAGACGATGGAAGAGCTTGCCTCGATGCGTGGAAAGGCGCCGGTTGAAACGAAAGGCAAACTCGTCCAAGTAGGCTTGTAGGTGGGAAGGTTTGACGGCGCCCTGATGGGTGCCCACCAACCATCGCTTCAGAAGCGAAACAACGAGATGAACATGATCAAGCTCTTGTCGAGCGGTCTCGCCTCCAGTCGCGATGACATGGGGATGATAATCGAACCCGGCGGCACCAAGGCCGCTGTACGCCGGGAGGCCGTCGGTAATGACAAGCGATCCAGGCTTGACGTAATCACTCACAAAGGGCTCGATATTGTCGGCATCAGCCGTAGGCACGCACCGGAATCGAACCCGTCCAAGTTTGGTGGAATCTCCTTCGACAGCGACAAGAACCAATGTTTTCCCCTCTGCACCGCGCCCTCGTGCGCCTTCCTTCTGCCCTCCAATGTACGTCTCGTCCACTTCCACGCGCCCACAAAGACGTTCCCGGCCACTGCGGATCATGACGCTGCGCAGCTTCTGCAACCACCCCCAAGCCGTCTGGTAGCTGCCAAAGCCATAGGTTTCACAAAGGTTCCGCGCGCTCAAGCCGGTCTTCTGTGCCATCATCAACCACATGACATGAAACCAGAGAAGCAACGGCTTGCGCGTTCCTTCAAATACCGTGCCCACAGTCACCGAGGTCTGATGCTGACATGCACTGCACTGGATCAATCCGCGGTCCGTGCGCCAGACCTTCTTGCCGCCGCAGTGAGGACACGCAAACCCTTCTGGCCACCGGACCCACTCCAAGTAGTGTTCGCAATCCGCGTCGCTCTGAAACCAACCCAAGAACTCCTCGAAGGTCTTCGGATAGGGATTTTCCGGCGTCGCTTTCATTTCACAGGTACACTACATATGGGGGGTACTTGAGTCAATCAGCCATCCACA
>JAIPKD010000088.1 GCA_021733835.1 Verrucomicrobiota bacterium | reverse complement strand
AGCCGGTGAGATGAATTACTAATTTGAGGGCTTCTCTACCTGCCTTCCGAACTTGTCATAAGCCCATCTGTAGCATGTGATGAGGCGCAAAGGCCTGCAGCTTGACGCCGGCGGCGGGGCGGCCGTTCTTGTCGTGTACGGTGCGCGCAGGTGTCGGCTGTAGATATTTGTTTGAACCTCGCCTCAGTGGTGGTGTTGAAACAGGTTGCTTGGATATTGAGAAATATACAATGTATATCCATCTTGGGTGGTATGAATGTGAAAATCAATAAGTGGGGAAATAGTTTAGCGATCCGAATTCCGAGTTCGATTGCTCGTAATATTCATATTACTGAAGGAGAAGACGTTGAGATGAAAGAAGAGGGGGACAGGATTGTGTTAGAGCCCAGGAGACATGGAGGATATAATTTAGAGTCCATGTTATCTCAAGTCTCAGACGAAAATATACACGGTGAATTCCAACCAGTCACTAGAGATGACAGAAATACTGCAAAGAGTGGAGATGAAGAAATGAGAAAAAGTTGCATTAAATTATACACGGCAATGATGAGCATAATTATGCTCGCCGGGTGCACAGCGATTCCGGACGATAAGGAGGAGAGCAGAAGAGAGGACGTCCGAACCGTGATGAAAGAGGAGATTACACAAAACAAGCTGCTGGTTCTTTCTGATGCGCTCGATATTTTTGAGGTCGACTGTGGACGTTTTCCGACAGCGGAAGAGGGGCTGGACGCCTTGATTGAGAATCCCGGTATCGATGGATGGCGCGGCCCTTATGTGAAAGTGCATCAAGGTTTTATCGATCAATGGGGAACGTCTATTAAATACGATCGTATCGAGGGTGAGGGTTTTATCCTTTACTCTGCGGGCGCGGACAAAGAGTTCGGCACAGCGGATGATATCGAGGTGGATAGATAATGGTATTGAGGTGGAGCTGGAAGTTGCGTTTGCCTGGCCCGGCGTATATCGCCGCGCAATAATTCCATTAACGTTTGTTTTAATTTGGATTAGGATAAGCAGCGGATGATGAGCGCAGAAAAACAGAGTAAGCCTGGTTTGGAAGGGGAGGTAAGGTTTTTGCGCGGCATCGGTTCCGAACGCGCGGCCAGGCTTGAGAGGCTTGGGATCGTGACCGTCAAGGATTTACTATTCCATAGGCCGCGCAGGTACGAGGATAGGCGGAATATAAAATGTATACGCGATGCGGTAGTTCGGGAAGCCGGCACGTTCTGCGGCAGGATAGTGGATCAGGGGGAGAAGCGGTTCCGTCGCAGGCGCGGGTCGCTCTTTGAATTTATTATCGAGGACGGCACGGGCAGATTGCACTGCAGGTGGTGGAATGTTTCGTACATGAACGGGCGTTTCAACACGGGCGATGAAGTGGTTGTGTTCGGTAAAGTATCTTCGAAGGCGCCGTTGGCTATCGATCATCCGGAGACGGAGGTAGTCGGTGACGACAGCATGGAGAACTCGGTGCACATAGGGAGGATTGTTCCGATATATCCCCTGACGGAGGGATTGACGCAAAGATGGCTGCGCGCCGTTATTTGGAATGCATTGTTGGAGTATTCCGGATTTTTTGACGATGCGTCGTTGGTGGATCGGGGTTCATGCGATATGTCGGCGGCCGAGGCCGTTCGCAGGATACACTTTCCGGAGGCGTCCGAAGATGTTGAGAAGGCGAGGACGCGTCTTGCGCTCGAGGAGTTTGTGGGTTTTCAACTCGAGCTTCAAAGGCGCAGGCTGCGCCTGATGAAGAGCGCCAAAGGCCTGCGGTGTCCGGGTGACAACAGCCTGGTGCGACCGTTCTTGCGGAAACTGGGTTTTGATCTGACCGGGCCGCAGAAGCGGGTGTTGCGGGAGATTCGCGCGGACATGAGCGAGACGCGTCCAATGCGTAGACTGCTCCAGGGCGATGTAGGCGCGGGCAAGACCGTTGTCGCCGCCTGCGCCGCGCTGATGGCCGTCGAGAGCGGGCGGAACGTGGCGTTGATGGCGCCGACCGAGATATTGGCTGAGCAGCATTATCGCGTGTTCTGCGAATGGTTTGGTGACCTGGACGTAGGCGTGGATTTGGTAACCGGTCACAGACGGCTTGTCGGCGAGGCGCCGGGACGCCGGATCGTAATCGGCACGCATGCGCTGATCCAGGAGAAGTTCTTGATTGAAAACCTTGGTCTTGTTGTGATCGACGAGCAACACAGGTTCGGCGTAATGCAGCGGCAGAAGCTGGTTCGTAAGGGCGTTTATCCGCATCTTTTGGTAATGACCGCTACGCCGATCCCGCGGACGCTCGGTCTGACTGTATACGGTGACCTGGATATTTCGTTGATCGACGGGCTGCCGCCCGGTCGCGGGCGGGTGCGGTCTTTTGTTCGAGGCCCGGAGCGTCTGCCGAAGGTTTGGGACTTCATGCAGAAGAAATTCCAGCAGGGCAGGCAGGCGTACATCGTGTATCCGTTGATTGACGAGTCCGAGAAAATGGGATTGAAGTCGGTGAAACGCGAAAGAAAACGACTCGAACTCGAGCTGAATCCGTACCGCGTCGGGCTGCTTCACGGCGAGATGAGCTCTGAAGAAAAGGCGCGGGTGATGGACGAATTCCGGCGCGGCACTGTTCACGCGCTCCTCTCTACACCGGTGGTCGAGGTGGGACTGGACGTGCCGAACGCCACCGTCATGCTGGTCGAGAATGCCGAACGCTTCGGCCTGGCGCAGTTGCATCAGCTAAGGGGGCGTTTGTGCAGGGGCGAACACGAGTCGTTTTTTATCATGGTCTCCGAGACCAAGACGGCTGACGCGCGTCGGCGACTTGGGATTCTGGAGGAGACGTCGGACGGCTTTCGGATCGCCGAGGCGGATATGATGCTCAGAGGACCGGGTGAGTTTCTGGGGATGCAGCAGAGCGGATTGCCGTCGTTCAAGTTTGGATCGCTTACCGATGATCTCGAGCTGATCAAGGTGGCGCGTGAGCTTGCGTTGGAGATTCTCAGCGGCGGTACGGCATTGAATATGCCCGGCGGTTGCGCGTGAAGCGGGAGTAAAAAACTAAAATTCTATGGCGTAATTACACGTACTGTTTGTAATCCGCGCTGTCGGCCAGGCGCGCCACGAGTTTCTTTATGTCCTGCGCCTTTTCCTTGGATGCGACAAGGACGGCGTCTTCTGTTTGAACGACGATTGAATCTTTGATCCCCATCAACGCTACCAGCCTGGGTTGCTTGCTATTTGCGGAGAATATGATGTTGCCGGAGGAATCCAGTTGAATGAGATCGCCGGCCACACAATTACCGTGTTCATCGATCGGCAGATGCCTGGTCAGCGCCGTCCATGAGCCGAGGTCGTCCCAGTCGAAAGTTGCGTCGGCGGCGATTACGTTTTCGGCGTGTTCCATTAGAGCGAAGTCGATGGAGGTCTTGGTTAATTCCGGGTAGTCGGATTCGAGGATATCATCGAGCTTCCCGGATTTTGCGGTCTCGATCCAGCGCTCGCATGCATCCTTCATTTCGGGCAGGTGTTTTGAGAATCCGTCCAGCAGCGTGTCGAGTGACCAGACGAACATCCCCGAGTTCCATCGGAAATCGCCGCTCTCGAGATACTCGAGCGCCGTCGCATATGCGGGTTTCTCGACGAATTGCAGCGCCTTGTGGAATTTGGTGGTGACCGTGTCCGGTGCGAATAGCGCATCCAACTCCTCGCCTACGTGGATATACCCGTAGCCGGTGGCGGGCTCGGTCGGTTTAATTCCGATCGTTGCGATGAGAGGATGTGCGCCGGCGGCTTTCAGTGAGTCGCTGATAACTCTTTCGAATTCGGCTGCCGGTGAAATAATGTGGTCTGCGGGCAGCACCGCCATGACCGAGTCCTTGTTCCTGGCGCCGACCACTGCGGCGCCGAGTGCGACCGCCGCGCAGGTGTCGCGTCCACAAGGTTCTGCGACAACATTTTCCTGTGGGAGGCTGGGAAGCTGCGCTGTTGCCGAGCCGTGTTGGTCTTTATTGGTGACAACAATTATGTTGTTTTTCGGCACAATATCTACTGCGCGTTCGAATGCTTGTTGGAGGAATGAGCCTGTGCCGAGGATATTAATGAGTTGCTTAGGTGTTTTACCGCGGCTGACCGGCCAAAACCTTTCACCGCGGCCGCCCGCCATTATTATGATGAATCGTTCTTTCTCCATGGTTATTCGTCGGTGGTTGGTTTTCTTGTGGTATCTCCGGCTGCCTTGACGAGTGGTTCGACGAATTCAGATACTTTTGCGATCAAATCCGGGTCTTGTCCGTGCTCGGCTATCTTGTTTACTATTGCGCTGCCGACCACCGCCGCGTCCGCTACGGCGGCGACGCGAGCAACGTGGTCGGGGGTCGATATGCCGAATCCCACGGCTATCGGTAACTTCGTGTGTGAGCGGATCAATGAAACCCTTTCCTTCAGTCCCGATGCAACGTCCTTGCGCGCGCCGGTTACGCCTTCTCGGGAGACGTAATAGATGAACCCTGAAGCATGATACGCGATCGATCTGATCCGTGTATCCGGCGTTGTAGGCGCGATAAGGAAGATGGGGCAGAGGTCGTGCTTGTGCATTATTTCTGAATATTCGGTCGCCTCCTCGGGTGGTAAGTCCAGGACAAGGAGCCCGTCCACACCCACGTCGGCGGCGGTATGAATGAATTTTTCAAGACCGTAACGATGGACGAGGTTGAAATATACGTAAAGGACGATAGGGATTTGGGATTCGGCGCGAATCCCGGCTACGGTCTCAAGCACCTTCGTCGGCGTGGTGCCGGAACGTAGTCCGCGCTGCGCCGCAAGCTGGTTTACCGTCCCATCGGCCAGCGGGTCGCTAAACGGGATACCCAGCTCCAGTATGTCGACGCCTATCCTGTCGAACTCGAGCGCCAGGCGGCGCGTGGCGTCAAGATCAGGATCGCCGGCGCCGATATAGACGATGAGCCCCGACCTGTTCTCGGCGCTGAGTTTCGAGAATTTCTCCTGAATACGATTCATTCTATTGCGGATTCTTATTTCGTATGAGCATAAAAGCAAGGATAAGATTTATTTCGTCCCTGATAGAATATTAGGGACGCAGTAACGGAGGGCTGATTGAAGGATCAGCGCACTCGTTGTAGTTTTGTGAAAGTAAAATAATCTCTCGCCGGGATGTAATAATAGGTGCCGTCAGACGGATGCCTGGTTTTTGCAAACAAACCCGGTCGGTTTGTTTTGACGAACTCAATCGAGTCTGTATTATGCGTATTTAACACATAATTCGTGGAAGTTGTAAAATTAGTTGGATGAGGCCTTGAGTCGCTTTATTCGCGGACACGATAAAAGAATAGTTATGAAAAAGCTGATATTCATGGAGTCGGCGGCGCTTAAAAGAGTGGTCACGGTATTCGGAATTGCGGTGGCGGGTGCATGCCTGGTTTTGGGTTCGAGTGACGGGTATCGCTTGGACGCCGGTGCGGTTATTTACAAGGCATTCGATCAGGAATCACTAGACATGACCGATGAGGTAACGCTCGAGGCGTGGGTTAAGGCTGATAAGATGCCGGAGGCGGGCGGACGGATTCTGGATAGGTCAAGACCGGGTACGCAATTGGGATACATGCTCGATACCTGGCCTGGAAATTCGCTGCGGTTCTTGAATGCCAAGGCCATGTGCCGGTATGACGCCGAGTTGCCGTCAGACCGCTGGACACATGTAGTCGGCGTTTACAGCGCGCCGAAGGAGATAATGAAGCTTTACATGGACGGCAGCGAGGTGGCGTCAGTGGAAACGGGCGAGTTTCCTAAGATGGAACTGAGTGATGTTCCGCTTTGTGTAGGCGCCGATCCGCAGGGTGATAACCGGTTCAAGGGCAGGATCAAGCGAGCCGCTGTATATAATAGGGCGCTTAGTATCGAGGAGGTCAAGCGTCGAAGCGAGAATCCGGATACCGCAGCGTCCAAGGGTGTGATTGGCGAATGGTTGTTCACCGCAGCACCCGGAAGTGAAATCAAGCCTGTATCGGGGGATTTGGTGCTGAAACCGTCGAAATACGGTAATAAATTCAGTGGCGAATTTATCGGCGACGCAACACTGTCTCATGAAGGGATGACACTTTGGTACGAGCGTCCGGCCGGCGAATGGACGGAAGCCTTGCCGATAGGCAACGGGCGCATGGGCGCGATGGTATTCGGCGGTGTCGGTATCGATCGAGTTCAGTTCAACGAAGATACGTTATGGGAAGGAAAGCCGCACGAGTACCAGAACGAGGGCGCGGTCGAGTTCCTTCCCGAGATTCGGCGATTGTTATTTGAGGGCAAACAGCGTGAGGCCGAGGAACTGGCCATGCGTGAGTTCATGAGCGAACCACTGCGTCAAATGGCATATCAGGCGTTCGGCGATCTGTTTATTTCTTTTCCCGTGCCGGATAAAGTTGGTGATTATACGCGTGAGTTGGACTTGAATAATGCCGTGACGGAAGTGGCGTACCGTGTCGGCGACATCGAGTATCGGCGTAGCGCGTTTGCAAGTTTCCCGGACGATGTTGTTGTCTATCGTATATCCGCGGACAAACCGGGCGCGGTTAGCTTCAAGGCGGCGCTGGAGAGCCCGCATGCGTCCTCGCAGACGGTTGTAAGGAACGATAAACAGTTTGCGGTCTTCGGCGCGGTTCAGGAGGACGGCTTGAGATTCGAGGCGCGCGTATTGCCAGTTGTAAACGGTGGCGAGCTGGTAGTCGATGATTCGGGTATCGAAGTCACGGGTGCGAATTCGGCGATGCTGATCCTTGCGGCGGCGACAAGCTTCAATAGTTACAAGGACATCAGCGCCGATCCGGCAAAGCGTTGTGAGGCTTCTTTGGACGGAGTGAAGGATAAAGGTTTTGACGAGCTTTACGCGGCGCATGTAGCTGATTATCAGCGATTATTCGAGCGTGTTGAACTCGACCTCGGCGGTAGTGAAAATGCGGATTTGCCGACCGATCGGCGTCTTGAGTTGATCGGCGAGACGCCCGATCCCGATTTGGAGGAGCTATATTTCCAGTTCGGGCGTTACTTGCTGATAGCATCGAGCCGTCCGGGTTCGCAACCGGCCAACCTTCAGGGAATTTGGAACGATAAGCTAAGTCCGCCGTGGGGCAGCAAATATACGGTTAACATCAATACCGAGATGAATTATTGGCCGGCCGAGGTTTGTAATCTATCCGAATGCCACTTGCCCTTGTTCAAGCTTATTGAAGAGTGCTCGGTGACTGGGCAAAAGACGGCGAAGGCGCATTACGGCGCGCGAGGCTGGGTGTTACATCACAACACTGATCTTTGGCGCGGCACTGCGCCGATCAACCATTCGAATCATGGTATCTGGATAACGGGCGGCGCATGGCTTTGTCACCAGTTATGGGATCGTTATTTGTTCACCGGTAATCGCGAGTTTTTAAAGAACCGCGCGTACCCAGTAATGAAAGGCGCCGCGCTGTTCTTCGTTGATTTCCTCGTGCGTGACCCCGATACGGGTTGGCTCATAAGTACACCGTCGAATTCTCCGGAGATAGGCGGTCTGGTGGCGGGGCCGACTATGGATCACCAGATTATCCGTGATCTTTTTGCGAACACGGCGCAGGCGGCGCGGCTGCTTGGTGTGGACACCGAATTCGCCGGCAAGCTGGATAAGATGCGGAAGGAAATCGCGCCGAATCAAATAGGCAGGCATGGGCAATTACAGGAGTGGCTCGAGGACAAGGACGATCCGAATAACCATCACCGGCATGTATCACATCTCTGGGGGTTGCATCCCGGTTGGGAGATTACGCCGCGTGGGACGCCTGAACTCGCCGCCGCGGCGGAACAATCTCTAGTCTTCCGCGGTGACGGAGGAACGGGCTGGAGCAAGGCTTGGAAGATAAACTTCTGGGCGCGGTTCCTCGACGGTGACCACGCTCACAGGATGCTGGTTGAGGCCTTGGCGGGTAATACATATCCGAACCTCCTCGACGCGCATCCGCCGTTTCAAATCGACGGTAATTTCGGCGGTACCGCCGGTGTAGCGGAAATGCTGTTGCAGAGTCACACGGGCCAGATCGAATTACTGCCCGCCTTGCCTGCGGCATGGATGACCGGGCATGTGCGCGGCCTGCGCGCTCGCGGCGGATTCGAGATCGACATCCAATGGAAAGACGGCGAGCTCGAAAGCGCGAGTATCAAGTCGATACTCGGCAATCCATGCCGTCTCAGGTATTCAGGGGAGGTTGTGACCCTTGAGATCGAGCGCGGAGAGACCGTCAACGTTTCCGGCGACCTTGAGGTAACCGGACGTGTCGAGGAATAATGATTTGAAATAAACGGTTTCGAAGCCGCGCGGCTGCGTCCGCAGGATACAGCCGCGCTCCGCAACACTCCCGTCCGCTTTCCTGTTTTTCGTATAGCATCATCGACTGCGAATAATCGAAATCGAAATTGGGAACGTGTACGTGAACGCGAACGCTAACGTGTACGTGAACGGGACTTCTGAACTCAGACCGATGAACTCCGGCGATATTTCGTCCCTACGGGATTTTTTAAGATTTTGGTAATTCGGATTTGCTTCGAATTTCGGATAGTGCCAAAAAAATTCAAAAAAACAGGGAGCGTTCGATCGCGGTTTACGTCGAATAAATCAGAAGGTGCAAATATTTGGTGATTGATCGAGAATAGGTCGAAGTTTGTAAATTCAACTAAAGGAACAATAATGAAAACATATATTCCGATTGTAGCGGTCGTCTTACTCATGGCGGCCGGTGATGTGTTTGCGCGGGTGAAGCTTGTTGCGCTTCCCGATCGGGCGCGGGTTGTCGTGTCTATGAGCAATCCGGACGTGGCGCTGGTCGAGGAAGAACGAGTCCTTACCTTACAAAAGGGTTTGAATGATGTCGATTTTTCTTGGCAGGGCGTGAATATCGATTCCTCATCCATACAGATACGTGTCCTTGACGCGCCGGATAAGGTGAACATCCTCGATACAAGTTATCCGCCGAACGAAAACGCCCTCGTATGGTCGGTGTCGAGCGCGGAGGCGCGTGAGGCGCGAATTCGTATTTCCTATTTATTGCACAGGCTCGACAAGTCCGTCGTTTACAAGGCGGTTGCCGGCGCCGACGAGAAATCGCTTGTATTGGAAAACTACATGCGCTTGGAGAATTACTCCGGCGAGGATTTCGAGGATGCCGAGGTATCGATCGGTTACGGACAGAGCTTTGAAAAATCCTTCAGGCACCAGGAGATAGTGAAAGTGTTGTCGGAAAAGATCGAAGAGGTGCCGATTAAGAAGCGCCTCACCTGGGACGCCGCCAAGATGCCTTGGGACCCCGAGTATCAGGAACAAACCGTTGGTATCCCTCTGTCATACATAATCGAGAACAATGAAGCGGCGAATCTCGGCAAACACACTATGCTGCCCGGTAAGGCCAGGATATTCATGAAGACCGGTGACGGCGGTGATGTGGCGTTTACCGGTGAGGATTGGGTTGAACTGACGCCGGTCGGACGCGAAATGAAGCTGTTTATAGGAGAAAGCCGCGAGGTCAAGGTTACCCAGCGTAAAGTTAAAGACGACAGGATTAACCTCAGGCGGAATAATGCTAATCAAATCGTGATGTGGGATACCGAGGAGCACAACCGTCTTGAGATCGAGAACTTCAAGAAGGAACCGATCGACCTGGTCGTGATCGAGCATATCCCCGGCTACTGGCGGGTGCTGGAGTCCTCGCACGATTACGAGCGAGAAGACGCATTCACGATCGAGTACAACCTCAGTCTTCCACCTGAATCAAGCGGTGAAAAAAAGACGATTGTTACGTTCAGCCTGAACAGATTGAACGTCCAGGGTAACGAGCCTTCCACTTACTGAGAAATAATGGAGGAATTATATGAAAACGAATAATTTCAAGACCCAAGAGTTTTCTATGAAAATGCCGACATTAATTAAAAGCCTTTGTGCCGTCGCGGCGTTTGTCCTGTGCATCAATGCCGCATGGGCAAAGATCGACTTGGTGACGCTGCCTGCGAGGGATTCGGTGCAGTTGACGATATATAATTCGGCCGACTTGACTCTGGTGGAGGAAACACGATTTCTGACGTTCAGGGAGGGGATAAACCGGCTCGAGTTTTCATGGGCGAATACGTTGATCGATCCGACATCGGTCGAGTTCCAGGCATTGACGCATGCCGGACAGATCGAGGTGCTGGACGTGAGGTTTCCGCCGC
>JAIPKD010000025.1 GCA_021733835.1 Verrucomicrobiota bacterium | reverse complement strand
CCAGCTGCCGCCACATCATCTTCCGGAATACCTCCTTCTCATCCTTCTCAAGCAGCCACTCTCCTCCCACTACCCTGTTGATGCAGTGGTATACCGCCGCCTCTGCCCTTGCCTTGATCCTTGGTGTCCTCATCTGTTGCGCCTATGGGTTCATTGTCTTATTTGAAAGGATATTCTCAAATATTGTAATATCTGTCAATAGTAGACAATAATAATATGACTTATATCCATTCTTAAAATTACGAGAATAGATTCTCGTTTCAATTATACGGAAATATCCATGATAAGAGAAATGAGTGGCGTAATTTCATCTTTATTCACACCAAAAACTTGATACGGATCAACATATCCGCTTGCATGGGAGAAATAAGAGTATATAATTAGGCTTAGGTTGGCGGAGTAGCCAAGTGGATAAGGCAGGGCTCTGCAAAAGCCCCATTCGTCGGTTCGATCCCGACCTCCGCCTCCAGATCATTTCGTCAGAGAATCTATAACGCCGATCGTTCTGATTTCAGATTAAAGAGACATTATAGTGTCCATGCGCTCGGCAATTTCCTTGAGTCGTTTCTCTCCGCCACCGGGAATTTCAGCAATAAACCAGCCGTGATAATCGATTCCATCGATAGCCTTCATGATGGCAGGCCAATCGTTGTCACCTTCCATGAGTTTGACGTCGAATCCTTTCCACAATCCTTCGTTATTACGCTTTGCGCGACTAAACTCTTTGACATGAATATTGAGAATTCTGTGATCAAGGATTCTAATCCACTGTTCGGGCCAACCGAAATTAACGATATTACCTGCGTCGAAAAACCAGCCTATCGATTTGCTGTTAAATTCATCGACATATTGTGCCGCTTCGAGCGGGCTCAACAGAAAATGGTTCCATACATTTTCAACAGCGATTGCAACATTCAAATCCTCTGCCAGCGGCAGAATCTTGCGTATTTCGTTTTGCGTTCTCTTATAAGCCGCATCGTAGGGTATGTCTTTATTGACGACTCCGGGCACGAGCAAGACGGTCGAGCAATTGAAATCTTTTGCATCCTTCAGGGCTATCTTCAAGCCGTCGAGGCCTTGCTTTCGCGCTTCGGGATCGGGGTGTGACAGAGGATATTTCCAATGTACTGAGTTCATTACGCCGGCCACCTGTAGTCCCGTTTTTTCAGCTGCCTTAATCACTTCCTTTTTATCCGGGCCACCGGGGGTGTTTATTTCCAGTCCATCAAAACCCAGATCTTTGGCGAGTGCGAATTTATCCTGTATCGGCATGTTCCCAGCGATCATGCCCAGATTAATCGCTTTTTTGATCTTCCTTTTATTCGGTTTTGTTTCGACAGATTGCGCAACCGCGCTGCCGGCATTTAAGGCCGCAAGAGAAGCGGCGCTCATACCGAGCTTTACAAAGTCTCTTCTGGTTATATTTTCGGATTTCATATAGTCACATGATAATACATCTATGGCTGATGACAATAGAATCCGGCGTTTCAAGTACTGAACATCGTCTATCGGAATACGAAATCATTTATTAGGTATTTTACGGTGTTGGAATATGCCGGTATCGCTGAATAATTATTAACTTGGCGTAATCGATGTGGAGATTCAACTTCGTTTTATTGTCAGCCGGTGGTCTACTCGTTTTAACTGATTATATTCCAGCGGCGGCAGATCGGTGATGGTCGGTGAATCGGTCTCGTGCAAAACCGTATTTGCGAGGTTTTTGAATTCAGTCCAGCGCTGCCATGGTATATCCGGGGCGTGGGCTATTTGTCGTAGAAGGCTACGCCATTCTATGATCACTCTATCGATATCGCCTGCACTTGTATAATCTGTTATCCAATAATGTTTATTTGCCGGATTAGAGTGTACCGATGCTATCACCTCTTCGGCGCCAGCGCCGTAATCAGGGGGCACGCCATCTTCGAGGTAGCCTGGAATTGATAGTCTATTATAAAGCTTTCGGCAAGCCAGGGCGAGCCTACCGCCCCATCGATATTCGTCGCGACTGAACCGGAATCCGGCTTCCAGGTTCGCCAAGTCGTAAATTAAATCTTCCAAATGATACGATTCGTCTTCAATCGCGGCGGCGATAGCCAGTCCATGGTTTTGGTTGAAAAAACTAATAATTCGCCCGCGTCTGCCTGGAATTCCGTATTCGTCCACCAGTCCGAGCCGTTTCCAAAGCAAGGCCACACCGGTCGCAGGGGAAAGCTCGCGGCAAGTTTGAATTAGCCTGCAATCCCGACACTTGGGAGGTGCGACAAAACTCTGTTTCGGTTTCCAGAGAGGAACACCGAAATCATCGACACAGGCCGGCACCTTGAGTTCCGCCAGGCTTACAAGAGCGGTCATTTTCATATTGGCTTCCAACAAGCCGACAAGCGGCATGTAATTCTGACGCAAACGCTTTTCCAATAGCATCAATGTTTGCTTGTTCCAGGTACGTCTTGTTATCCTGCGTCCACGCCACTTAATCATTTTGCGCACCCATTTAACCAGCACCAGACCACCGTCGGCCAGGACGTCTGCGACCTTGAACTCTTTGCCGTAAAGACACTCCTTAGGGCTATCTTTGAGGACGGCCAATTCCCCAACACCGACTTTTTTTAAGACCTCCGGTTTACTCAAGGCACTTTGGAGGGAGACTTCGATCTTTTCTGTTTCTCGGGCATTCGATGAATCCGCATTTCCGGCCGGTTTTACGGATGTATAGGAAGGAACCTTTACTTCTTTGAGCTTCTTTTGGACGGGTTTTGGATAATCCTGCCAAAATCCGCGGCTGTTCAATATACGTTTACACTTTTTACGTACGAACCGCGCTCTTTCCGAATCGGTTTTCAGGGCGCAGGGTGTATCTGGATGGTTCAATGATTCTTCGATCCCGAGCACAATAGGCTTGGCCGAAAACAGTCGTGATTGTGTTCTGACCGCTTCAGCGAAAGGGCTTTTTCGCAGATCGACTGCGGCATCCATTATGCCTAATAACGCTCCCCAATCGACCTGTCCATTTCTAGATAATTGGCATGGGTACGCCTCGCGGAGCCGGATTCGGTTGGCCGTAATGATTATATAACCTGTTTCATCAATTCCCCGGCGTCCTGCGCGACCGAACATCTGGAGGATTTCATCCGCTCTGAGCGGGTGTTCGATATTACCGCGTCGATAAGAATCACCTGCAAGCGCAACGCTACGCAAAGAAAAGTTGATTCCCGCAGCAAGCCCCATCGTTGCGACGACGACACGCAGTTGTCCTGCCTTGGCCAACGGCTCGATCACGCCCGCTCTTGAGGCGTAACTCAGACCGCTATGATGGAAAGCCACCCTATTATTAAGCATTCTGGTCAAATTATCGCCGACAAGTCTTCTTTGCGCTTCGCTCAAGATCAGGGGATTAACGTTCGGCAATGAACGGGCCAGCTCGGAGGCTATTGAGACAGCCGACTGCCTGTGTGGGGCGAAAAGAAGAATCGGGCCGAGGTCTTCGGCCAGGGCTTTTACTATCAGCCGCGACCAGTATCCACGCATTCCCCTGGGTGTACGGGAGGAAAGACGATCGACGAAGACCTCTTCCAACGGCACGGGCCGGAATTCGTGTCGGATCATTTCGGCATCCCTGCCAAGACGCCTGAGCCAATCCACCACGTGATGCGGGTTGACCACACTACCGCTGAGCAATAGCAACTGTGTATTCGGCGGGGCCATGGACAAGGCAAGTTCGTAGTTCAGCCCACGTCCGGGATCACCGAGCATTTGGTATTCGTCTACAACGAGCAACGCCGGCCCTTTACCTCTGAGGAGAGTGCGTTTTTGGGTTTCCAACGTGGCGACCACGACGGGTGCATTTAAGTTTTCGGACAGGTCTCCGGTAGTTATGCCTACATCCCAACCTTGCGCCCGCCATTCGGCCATCTTATCGTTGGCGAGGGCGCGGGTGGGGACGGTATAAATCGCCTGGTCGTGGTTTTTTCCGTAATTCGACCAAAGCTCAAATATCAATGTCTTACCTGCGCCTGTAGGTGCGTGAACGACTACGTCCTTACCCTTTCTCAATTCCGAGATAGCCTTATGCTGCCACAAATCCGGAACGATAACGCGGTTCAGTACCTTCGATTCATCAAACTGCTCTTCCAGCCGAATCACAATACAACTTTAACGTAAAACTCGAATATACAAACCAACTTTTTATGATCGTCCGGTAAATTCTCACACAGGCAAAATCACGATTTGCCTTCCATTTGCTTTCCATTAATCCGTTTGAATTTCGAAAATAGCGAGTCACATGTTGACACCGAATTATTTTCCTGTAGTTTATTGCGATAATTTGAAGTGGGGGAAGAAGTATATCAAGCTTCAAGCAGAGAAAAGAAGGCAAATAACGAGGTCAAAGATTATAGAGCGAAAGAAGGAAGAACGAAGAATTGCCGAAACGGCAAGTAAGGCCGGGATTCCGATTTTTTTTAGAGGTAACCGGCCGTCCGAGGATGGGCGGCCGTTTTTTTTTAATCTGATTTGTTTTCAATTAATTTAATGAATTACAATATAGAAATATATTTTTCACAGATACATTTGTCGTTAAAATCAGAAACCATGAATTTAGCATTCTCACACGTTTAAAATGAACGTTGGAAATAAAACACAAAACTGAAAAACGAATATGTCGGAAGCACGTACTAGTAATAAAAAATTGTTGGCTTGGGTTGATGAGATCACAAATCTTTGTCAACCAAAGGATATACACTGGTGTGACGGATCCAAGGAAGAATACGATGCGATCTGCCAAAAAATGATCGACCAAGGGGCCGCAATCGAACTCAACCAGGAGAAGCGTCCCGGATGCATCCTGGTTCGTTCGCATCCGAGCGATGTAGCCAGGGTTGAAGACAGGACTTACATCTGTTCAAAAAAACAGGAGGACGCAGGTCCGACTAATAACTGGGCCGACCCGGATGAAATGAAGGCCAAATTGAGGGAGTATTACAGTGGCTCGATGAAAGGGCGCACGATGTATGTAATACCATTCTCAATGGGTCCGATCGGATCACCTGTTTCGAAGATAGGCATCGAGATCACTGATTCGCCTTACGTAGCGGCGAATATGTGGATCATGACGCGTATGGGTAAAAAAGCCCTTGATGCATTGGGCGACGGTGATTTCATACCGTGTCTTCACTCGGTTGGCGCACCGCTCGAGCCGGGACAAGAGGACGTAGCATGGCCGTGCGAGGCTGATCCCAAGGATAAGTACATTGTTCATTTCCCGGAAGACCAGATGATCTGGTCGTACGGTTCCGGTTACGGTGGCAATGCGCTGCTAGGAAAGAAGTGCCTAGCGCTTCGTATCGCGTCGGTTGCGGCCCACAACGAAGGTTGGCTGGCCGAGCACATGTTGATTCTCTCCCTCAAGTCACCGGAAGGGAAGAAATACTACATTGCGGGGGCGTTCCCGAGCGCCTGCGGCAAGACGAATCTGGCGATGATGCAGCCGACACTCCCTGGTTGGGAACTGAAGTGCCTCGGTGACGACATCGCATGGATCAGGATAGGTTCAGACGGCAGACTGTATGCCGTCAATCCGGAAGCCGGCTTCTTCGGTGTGGCGCCCGGCACATCGATGGACTCAAATCCGAACGCGATGAATACGATCGCAAAGAACACAATATTTACAAACGTGGCATTGACGGAAGACGGCGATGTCTGGTGGGAAGACATGGGTGTAGATGCGCCATCGAAGCTTACCGACTGGAAAGGCAATGAGTGGACACCGGAGAGCGACCAAAAGGCGTCGCATCCGAATGCGCGGTTCACGGCTCCGGCTTCGCAGTGTCCGGTTATAGACCCGGACTGGGAGAATCCGGAAGGCGTACCTATTTCAGCGTTCTTGTTCGGCGGACGCAGGCCCAGTGTAATCCCTCTGGTTAATGAAGCATTCGACTGGGAGCACAGTGTATTCATGGGCGCCGCCACAGGATCGGAGACCACCTCCGCGGCGCTCGGCAAGGCCGGCGTACTCCGTCGCGACCCGTTTGCGATGCTGCCGTTCTGTGGATACAACATGGGCGACTATTTTGCGCATTGGCTTGGGTTAACCGATAGAACCGGTCGCGATAAACTGCCGAAGGTATTCTTCGTCAACTGGTTCAGGAAAGACGAAAACGGCAAGTTTATCTGGCCCGGTTTCGGCGAGAACAGCCGCGTATTGAAATGGATATGCGGGCGAATCGATGGAACCGCCGAAGCCAAGGAAACACCGATCGGCAACCTTCCCACACCTGAGGCCCTTGACCTGGAGGGACTTGATATGCCGAGAGAAGCGCTCGAAGGCATTCTGAATGTGGATATAGAAGGTTGGAAGAACGAGATTAAATTAATTGAAGACTACTGTGCCAAGTTCGGCGAGAGACTTCCCGGGCGACTGCATGAAGAGCTCGAGGCATTGAAGAATCGTTTGAACGACGCCTGAGTAGAAGAATACGCACAGCTCCGTCGTGGCTGAAGACAACGCGGGCGCCTTTTTAAAGGCGACCGTTTTTATTTCTGCCTCGTCAATCCATCACGCGTCGATGCCGCGTATTTCGTCCATGAGCAAAACCCCCATCTTCAATCCTTTTCTGAAGCATTCCAAATCGAACTTCTCATTCGGCGAATGGTGATTATCGTCCGGCAATGCCAGTGGAATAAGCAAGGTATCGACGTCTAAAACTTTTTTGAAATCGTTCACAATCGGTATGGAACCGCCTTCCCGGGTGAACACAGCCTCCTTACTGAATGTTCTTTCAATTGCGCGGACGGCGGCTTTGGCATAGGCGCTATCCGGCTGGAACATATATGGGTTACCTTGGTGTCCCTTGAGAATACGGAGTTGGACGCCCGGCGGGCGAATCCGTTTTAAAAAATCCTCTAGTTTGCTTAATATAAGTTCAGGTTGTTGATTGGGCACGAGTCTACACGATAGCTTTGCGGAGGCGCGTGAAGGGATGATAGTCTTGCTGCCTTCACCCTGGTAGCCGCAGGTAATACCGTTTATTTCGATTGTAGGCCTGGCGGTACGCTGTTCCCAGGGGGAAAAGCCCTTTTCACCGAAGAGACTGCTTACGCCCAAGAGTTCTTTATATGCGGCTTCGTCGAATGGCAATCTGGAAAACTGTTCCCTCTCGAACGGAGTCAGAGGTAAGACGTCATCGTAAAACCCCGGCACTGAAACCCTGCCGTCTGAGTCTCTCAATTCGGACAGCATTTTACATAACGCCATGCCGGGATTCTCGATAGAACCGCCGTAAATACCTGAGTGCAGATCGCGCGAGGGCCCGATCACCTCGACTTCGAGAGCGGCGATACCGCGTAATCCGTATGTCAACGCCGGCACGTTTCGTTCCGGCATTGCGGTATCGGAAACGATCGCTACATCACAATCGAACATATCCCGATGCGTTCGGAGGAATTCCGGCAAATGCTCACTGCCCACCTCTTCTTCACCTTCGAAAAGGAAGGTAATATCACAGGGCAACGATCCCGTAGCCATAAAGGCCTCGCACATTTTTACGTAGACCCAGTTCTGTCCTTTATTATCGCTGGCTCCCCTACCATAGATCGCGCCGTTATTAATACGCGGCTCAAACGGCGGACTCTCCCAAAGCTCCAATGGATCGGGAGGTTGGACATCGTAATGTCCGTAAATCATCACATGCGGCTTATCTTCGGCGGTCTTTTTGCGTGTAGTTGCAACGACAATCGGATTGCCGGAGGTCTCGAAGATATATGTATCCAGCCCCAACGACTTACACTTGTCGGCGAGCCAGTGGGCGCATTCGACTGTATCGTCTTTATACTCGGGTTGCGCCGAAATGCTTTTGAACCCAATATATTCACGAAGTTCCTCTACGAACTTCGTTGAGTTATCTTCGATATAATCTAACACTTGTTTCATAATCAACGATCCTTATTACCATCATTTTCAAATCATTCGAAGAACTTCCTGAAAAAGCTTCAGTGCGTGTCGGCGCCCTTAGAATTATCATCATCGCCCTCTACCGAATTACCTCTATTCCCGGAGTAATAGTTCCTGAACTTTGACACGGCCTTTCTGCCGAATTCAATCGGGTGGTTGGCGAGGGTTCTGAACAGCGCACCGCCGGCAGCGTACATGTCCACCTCCAGCCGGGGTGCAAATACAGTACCTGTCACTCCCAGAAAATCCGGCAATTCAACAAACGCCTCCGAACGTGTCTCTTGTTTCAGCGCTATATGCAACCGCGCGGCCAGCGCGCGTTCAACACGAAGCTGGAGGGGGATCATGACGGACGACGCGCCGGGCATTCCGGAGACATCAATAACTCCGGAACCGCTGGTTATAAAAAGCCGGCTTGCCGCCCAGACATCGTGCAACGTCACCAAGCCGTTCCTTGCGCTTAATTCTCCCCCCACGCTTGTAAAATACGCTTTATCTAATTCGGAAATCCGGAACAACATCATTAACGGCCGGAGGAATCTGCGGATTCCAGGATTGATTAAATCGACCTGCGTCTCGGTCAATTTAAAAGATGCTTTACCACTGATTGAATTAAGGATCGAGTACAACGAAGTTCCGAACCCGCTTACATCCGCTTCGGCGCCTACCTTTCCTTTGAATTCAGTTGCCGTCCCGAACATCTTCAGTAGCGGATGCAACTCCATTGCCTCGGTGGAAAGCTTGCATTCGAACCTCGGTATCGCTCCGGGATGCAGAATTCGACCGTTCATTCTCAATACACCCGAGCCGATTCTACACGCCGATGAGTCGATGGATATATCGAGGGCGTTCATAGTCGCTTCAACCATCGCTTCGGAGATAATTTCACCACTGTAAATAAGCTTCTCTATATTGCTCTTGATCCGGAGACCTGAAAAAGGTAATCGCGCTGATTGAGTTTGTTCGTCCCCCTGTACCGTCTGCTCCGGGTCTGTGGTCAAAGGCCGTTTGCGCTTATCGGAATCGAACAACCTTTTGTAAAGGCGCTCGAGCACAGCGGCATCGGCCGATGTTCCGTGTACGGCGATATCACCACCGACGGCGGATAAGTCGGACAGGTCAAGTCGTCCTTGCGCGTTCAACACATTCTCGCCGCAGTCGGATGCACCCAGGCATACCGTCAACCGCCGCAAAGCCAGCCTCTCTCGGTTCAGGCATCCCGTGAGATCAACGTAAACACTCAGGACTGCGTTAGCTTCCCGCATATCCTCTGCGTGAAAATTCAGTTTACCTCCGGAAATACGAATTTCGCGTACATTCGGATGCTGCTTGCCGGTTCCGGCATCTTCCGCTTTCCGCTTGCTGGTTTTCGGCGTCGTCGACTCTTGCGAGACACGGCGAAAAAAATCCATGCTCGTCGATCCATCCTCGAACCGGCACACGGATACAACGGGCGCAATACACTCCACGATGCCGAAATAAGGCCTGTTCGCAAGGATATCGCTCAGCTTAAATTCAAGCCTCAGCTTTTCGGCCTTGAACACCGGATAAACAGAGGAATCGGGAGTAATGGAGAAACGCTCCAAAACAATACCTCTAAAGGGATTGAACCTTACCTTTTGCGCCTTGAGTTCGGCATTTATACGTTTCCCCAGCCACGGCAGAATAAACGACTCCCGCAGATACGAATTGCAGGCCAGCCAGGAAACAATGCACGCCGGGATAAACAACAGGCTCCTGATTAAACCGGACAAACGCAAACAGCATCGATCCTGTGCGCCGGTTTTTCCTCTGAACAGCCTCATGGGATAAAATCGAAAAAACCATCGCCGGATTCAAGGATCGAAATATATTCTTTTATCCCCGCCTCCGGCGTATACTTGGGCTGGTATCCCAAGCATTTCTGCGTAATGCTCAAATCCGCTTCGGTATGCGACTGATAAAACTCGGCGTATGGATTCTCGAAGTAATCCGGTTCGTAATGCGTCCCCAACGCCTCGTTTATAGCGGCTATCACCTCATTAAACGAAAACGCATGACCACTTCCACAATTATAGACAGCGCTATCAGGCGCATTTATCGCCCTGATCGTAATATCCACGACATCGCGAATATAGACGAAATCCCGTTTCTGCTCGCCGGCGATGAACACGCGCGGTCGCCTGCCCGCTTTCATCTGCGAGTAGAGTTGGTAGATCATACTTGCGGCGGCCTTCTTATGCGCCTCGCGTGGGCCGTAAACGTTGAAATACCGTACCCCGACTATTCGCCATGACGGATGCATGCGGTTGTAGATGCGCGCCAGATTATCCAAATGTGTCTTGGAAAAAGCGTAAACATTGGCCGGCCGCGGTGGTTGTGACTCGCTCATCCGCCCGGAAGCCATACCATAGGTGGCGGCCGAAGAAGCGTAGACTACGGGAATCAGATTAACCGCCGCATAATTCAGTAACGCCCGAAAACCCTCCACATTATCGTGCACCTGCAAGAATTGGTCATGCTCGGTCGTATCCGTAATCGAGGCCATGTGAAAGACCGCGTCGAAGTTCGCCTCTCCAAACTGTCTGTTCCAGTCCAACCGCGAAATGTCCGCCGCCACGATGTCTCCGTAAAAACCTCTTAAATTCTTGAAATCCCCGGACCTGAAATCATCGACGACCGTTATCACCGCCTCTGGAAAACGTTTCTGAAGCGCAAGTGTCAGATTCGATCCGATAAAACCGGCGCCACCGGTAACTAGTATATTCCGCATAAAAACAGATTAATCGTTATTCCAACCAAATCGATTGTCCAAGACATCCTCATGCTCCGTCTTCGGCCACAGACCTGCCCATAAAGGGTTGCTCGACAAAATGCCCGATCCTCCTGTATTTAGCGTATCTAGCCTCCAGACGTTCGTGTGTGGGTACCTTCTTTAATTCCTCAAGATTACGAATTACGGCCTCTTTGAATGCCTGCGCCGTCGTTTCCCAGTCATTATGCGCGCCGCCTTGGGGTTCGGGAATAATCTCCTCGACCAGATCAAGCTCTTTCAGATGCCGCGCGGTAATCTTCAATGCTTCCGCCGCCTGCGGCGCCGCCGACCTGTCCTTCCACAAAATGGCCGCACAACCTTCCGGGCTGATCACCGAGTAATACGCATTTTCCATGATGAGAATTCTGTCGCACACACCTATACCCAAGGCGCCGCCGGAACCGCCCTCGCCCAGGATTACCGATATGATAGGCACCGACAACAACGCCATTTCGCGCAAGTTAACCGCTATCGCTTCGGCGATGTGCCGTTCCTCTGCGCCGACCCCCGGAAAAGCGCCGGCCGTGTCGATGAGCGTCACGATCGGCAGCCCGAATTTATCCGCCAGCTTCATCAGTCTCAACGCCTTGCGATACCCCTCAGGATGCGCAGAACCGAAGTTCCGTTTGATATTCTCCTTAGTATCACGTCCCTTCTGTGTGCCGACGATCATCACCTTATGCTCGCCTATGGAACCAAAACCACCGACCATTGCCCGGTCATCGGCGTACAATCTGTCACCGTGAAGTTCTGAAAACTCCTTGAACGCCAATCGTATATAGTCAAGCGTATACGGACGCTTTGGATGTCTACTCAGTTGCACTCTTTGCCACGCGGAAAGGTTTTCGTAAATACGTTTCTTCGTCTTTTCGATCTTCTTCTCGATTCTCCGAATCTCGTCTTCGAGTTTAATATCCAATGAATACGCATGCGAATGCGATTTTAATTCATTGAGCTTTCGCTGTAATTCGAATATCGGCTTCTCGAAGTCCAGCTCATGTTTCATATACATCAAATTTAGTATTATTAACCGGCTCAGGCAATTAATATCGCTCGTTATCCGGCGATTCTCATTTTGGCATAACACCGGGAAAATTACATAAAGAAAAAGCGCACTCGGCGTTTCCATTGCTTCCGATTTGTACGATAACACTGTGATTATGATTCCAATTCCGTATTTGGTATTGGTTTTTCGGCCGTTCCATGGTCAAATCAGGACTATTAAGGGATCATTGCGAATATGGATTATTCTATTTGGACAAGTTTATTCGGATACTTCTTCGAATTCTCGACGGAGTACTTAAAGGCGGCACAACTGACATCGTTATTGACTGTCTGGGTACTCATCGGCCTTTTTTATTATCTCAATCGATACACACGAAGGCAGTATTTCAGTATCTGGACGATGGCATGGGTGTTTTACGCCTTATGGCTGACACTTACGATAAGTCTGAGCCAGCTGCCGGAGACAACATGGCATGACATAATCAAGGGCTGGAGCTTGAGCGCGTCGGTGGTCTTTCTACTTTGGGGCAGCTCGCAATTCATCAATATCAAGTCTCCGGGGCGTTTGTTCATTATGTTCCTGCTGTTCCTCGCAGCCTGGACATTTTCAATTCCGACTTTCTTCAACAATGCCGTATACGCGCAACTACCACTATTTTCCCTCCTTGGTCTGGGCAGCGTATTAACAGCAATAGGATTCTTCAAAGTTAGGCGGCGACATCCGGAATACCTGGGCGCCGGCCTCCTCGGAATGGGTTTTCTGATCTGGGGTGGGTACCTTTTCGTCTTTCCGGTTCTAGAGTCCCTCAAAGAACTGAGTAGTGCGGCGTTTTTCATCCTGGCGGTTCTCCAGATTTTTATCGCCGTAAGCATGATCGTCCTGGTGCTTGAGGAAGCTAGACAGGCAAAAGAAGCCGCTATAGAAGAAGCCGCTGCTATAAAAACTGAGCGCAACAGATTCCGTAACAGCATGGAAATGACGCAGGCCCAATACAAGTCGCTCTTCGAACAGGCGCGCGAGGGGATAATTATTACGGACGAATCATGCTCAATACTCAAATTTAATCCGATCGCCGGAGAACTTTTTGGATTGGAAACCTCGGGTTCCGAACCACAGGTCTTAAATGACTTTTTTTCAATCCATCCCGAGGACCCTATACCCGGACATTCAGGGAAGTCGCTTATCAAGTGGCTGTCCAAAAGGCGGCAATTCAGTATCAAACGAAAAGACGGCGTAATCATTCCCGCCGAAGGCAACGGCGCGGAAATTAATTTCGCCGGCCGCATCGCCTATCAATTCTTTTTCCGCGAGCTTTCCGAAGTGGCCGGACTCGAGGAAAAACTGCGTCAGGAAGAGAAATTCGCAGCCCTAGGGAAAATGCTTTCCGGTCTGGGACACGAACTCAATAATCCCCTGGCAATAGTCAGCACACATCTCCAAACCATCAAGAGCACCGAAGTCATAAGCTCTTCATTGAACAAGTCAATAGACAAGGCCTCTTCAGAGCTTGAACGAGTAATAAATCTCGTACGCAATTTCACCAGCCTGGCCAAGGGTAGACCAAAGATTATCTCGGCGGCGAATCCCGTCGAGGTTGCAGGCGAAGTGGCAAATCCAAAACTCTATGGCATCGAGTCGAACAACATCAAAATCAAGTTCGAGTCCACGGACATCGCACCACAAATCCTCTGCGATACATCACACATTAAAAGGGCGATCCAAAACATCGTGACTAATTCCGTCCAAGCGATTTCAAGCTCGAATGATAAAGGCGAAATCCGTATTTCTATAGACCACGACAAATCGGCCGTGCGTATTAACATCGTAGATAACGGCCCGGGTATCCCTGAAGATATATCACAGAAGGTGTTCGATCCTTTCTATACGACAAAAGACCAGAGCACAGGCCTCGGACTGACTACTGCATTCAGTATTGCAAAAGACCACGGCGGCAGCCTCACCTATAAAACCGTGCCGTCCGGCGGCGCATGCTTCGTTCTTGAACTTCCAACCATCGAAAATGCACCCGACGAATTCCTCGAGGGCACCAAATTCGAGTCCATCCTCGAATCCAGACATAAGGCCCAAAAACAAAACTTGTCTATCCTCGTCTTGGACGATGAGACAGAGCTGGCTGCGTTATTTGGTCAAACCATAGAACTCCTGGGACACAAACCATCCGTCTGCCACACGCCGAATCAAGCACTTGAACTTATCGATTCAACCGATTTCGATGTTATACTCAGCGACTTCAAGATGCCGAACATGAACGGCGATGTCTTTTTCAACGAGGTAAAGAGAATCAAGCCCGTTATGGCCGAAAGAATAATATTCCTCACCGGCGATGTCTTCGGCGACGAAGCACAAGAGTTTTTCGAAAAAACCAAGCGCCCTTACATCATGAAGCCTTTCCAACTAGGCGATCTCGAAGCCGCGATCTCAGAGCTGAGTCAATAGTTCGTCCGTCGAATCAAGCCCGTCTGCGTTACTCCTCTTCCCGGTCTTCGAACCGGACTTCATCCCCTATCTTTACCTCGCCGTTTAATACATCGGCTACAACACAATTATACTTACGTTTAGATGATATCCTGAGCTCGCCCACGCGCCTGCCGCCGCGGTAAACCCACATCCTCTGCGACTCTACCGGAAGGTGACTATCCGAAAAATCCAAAACGACAAACTTTAATTTCGAATCGACCCAGACAACTTTACCCGAATCCGGCTCGGTCAACATAATCTCGAGTTCGCGCCCGTCGGTTTTGTCCTCGGGGCGTCTCTCTTCATCGTCCGGCGCCGACAGTTCATTCAGGGCCGACGCGCCACTTGCGGGTGCGGTGCTTTTCCATTCCCGCTCGTCCTGTCCAATAGAACAACCACACAGCAGGAGCAAAATAGAAATTATCAATGTAAACTCCGTCGTCATTTCTCCAACACTATATATACTCTCACACAACCAATGTCTCACGCAAGATTAGCTTGTTTTATGCATATAATCCCGATTATTAATTCAGGTTAAAATTTTTGCCGCACATAATTGATCCTTGCTTTTACCAATCAAAATAATAAGTATCCATCATAGCTATGAACTATAGAATTTCTAATCGTGCCGAGTCACTGACACCTTCACTCACACTCGCCATTTCGGCCAAAGCGAAACAGATGAAGGCGGAGGGTCATGACGTAGTGGGCTTCGGCGCCGGAGAACCGGATTTTGATACGCCCCAACATATCAAGGACGCAGCGGCTGCCGCACTTGAGGAAGGATTCACCAAGTACACGCCGAGCAGCGGCATACCCGAGCTACGAAAGGCCGTCGCCGACAAGTTCAAATCGGACAATGGATTGGACTACGACCCTTCTCAGATCATCATCTCATGCGGCGGCAAACATTCATGCTATAATGTAATAATGGCCACATGCCAAGAGGACGATGAGGTCGTCATACCGGCACCTTACTGGCTGAGTTATCCTGAAATGGTGAAACTGGCCGGGGCAAAACCCGTTGTTATACCCACAAGCGATGAGACGGAATTCAAGGTTACACCGGAGCAACTCAGGTCGGCGATCACATCTCGAACACGACTTTTCATACTGAACTCGCCGTCAAACCCGACGGGCACGGTTTACACGCCGGCTGAGATACGGGAGCTTGGAGATATTTGCGTCGAAAACGGCGTCTTAATCATGAGCGACGAGATTTACGAAAAGCTCCTTTACGACGGCGCCGAACACGCCAGTGTCGCCGGTTTCTCGGAACAACATTATGCGCACACCATCATTGTCCATGGTTTGGCAAAGGCATACTCGATGACCGGATGGCGTCTGGGTTATCTTGCCGCGCCGGAACCAATCGCCAAGGCAATCAACTCCATCCAAAGCCACAGCACCAGCAATCCCACATCCTTCGCGCAAAAGGGCGGCGTAGCCGCATTAACCGGGCCGCAAGACCATTTACAATCATGGTTGGACGAGTTCTCGAAACGCCGCGGCTACGCGCATGAAACTCTAAACAACATCCCCGGCATCAGCTGCGTGAACGCAAAGGGCGCATTCTACCTTTTCCCGAAGATATCGAACTTCGGCCTTTCATCGGCCGAATTCTGCCGGAGACTGCTCGAAGAAGATAAAGTCGCCGCGGTACCGGGGGCGGCATTCGGTGCAGACGAATATATCAGACTCAGTTACGCAACCGACATCGATAATATCCGTAAAGGCTTAGACAGGCTTGCCGCATTCACCGGTAAATTACAGGGCTGATACGCCTGTAAACGCTAAAAATCCCCTTGCAAGCTCCGGTACCTGCAAGGGGATCAAAATAATTCCGAAACCGTTATGACGCGTATTATTCGGTCTTTGTTTTCTTGCGTCCGGCCGTTTTACGCTTCTTCGCCTCGCCGGCCGTTTCCGCCGCCTGTGTTTTCGCATCAACCGATTCTTCAGCCCCCACCGCCGTATCCTCCGGCAACGGCGTGGAACTGACGATACGCAGCTTGAGCGCGCTCTCGATATTATGATGCAGCTTCAACTGCACCTCGTGATCTCCCAGCGATCTAATCGGCTTGTCCAGATCGATCTTGCGTCTATCTAATGAAATATCAAATTGACTCTTCAATTCATCGGAAATAGTGGCGGCATTAACCGAACCGAACATACGCCCGCCCTCTCCGGTCTTGACGGTAATAATCAACACCAGCTTATCCAAGGCCTTTCTCAAGTCCTTGACGTTCTTGAGCTCTTGTTCCTCGCGTTTCCGCCGCCTTTCCTTGAGCGCGTTCAAACGCCGCTCATTAGCTTCTGTAAGAGGAATGGCAAGTTTCTTGGGGAACAGATAATTCCTCGCATAACCCGCAGCCACCTTTATTTGGTCTGACTCTGCCCCTAGACCGCTTACACTTCCTGTTAGGATAATATCAACCTTTGCCATAGTAATTTATGTTAAATAAATTGAAAATCTCGATAATAAAATCTTTAAATTGCCCTCGATCAAAAAGGAACATCTTCTTCGTCCGGAGAAGCTCCCTCCTGGTCATTCCCGGAAAATTCGCGTGTATCGACCGTTTGTTCCCGCCGATTTTCGTCAGCACCGGAAGAATCGAGAAACTGGAAGCTCTCGAGGACAACGCCTAATTTCGAGCGCTTTTGCCCCGTCTGCTTGTCCTCCCAGGAATCCAGCCTTAACCTTCCCTCAACGAGTAATGGCCTGCCCTTGCGCGTGTATTTGCTGAGTGTCTCGGCCTGACGCCCAAAAACGTCGATATCAATGAACGTGGCTTCCTTGTTCATATTCCCGGCATCATCACGCCACATTCGGTTTACAGCGAGCCCCAGCTTTGTAACTGCAGTGCCTTTAGGTGTAAACCGCAGTTCCGGGTCCCGCGTAAGGTTTCCAACGAGAATTACTTTATTGAAGTTTGCCATAAGGCATCTCTCTCATTTCTAATCATCGTCCTGCGCTTGCTCGGTCTCAACACCAACGGGCATTTCCGCCGGCGCACGGGTGAACATAACCCTGTAAATATCGTTGTCCGTAGAATACTTATTTGTAATCTGCTCCAGTAATAGCGGCTCGGATTCAAATATGATGTTCACATAAAATCCCGTCGGTATCTCGCGATCCCTAACGCGGGCAAACTGGCGTTTCTCCATTTTTTGGGATGTCTCCACTTTGCCGCCAAGCGACTCGATATCGGCGGTGACTTTCTCGATTAACTCATCGATACTCTCTTCCTTACCGATTGTATTTAAGATGAATAAGCCTTCGTACCTTCTCACCTACTAATCCTCTGTTTTTTTCGAATTTTCCGAAATAATTATAGAACCATTAAACTTGCTCATCGCTTTTTCCACTCCGTCCATAAGCCAACATTCGACTTGTTCAACGGCGCGATCGAGCACCTTCTCAAACACTTCCCGCTCCCGGACTGAGAATCGCTGCAGGACATGGCCGACAATCTCTTTATTGTCGATGCTCCCACGCCCAACTCCCAAACGTAAACGCGGGAAGGCGTTCGTCCCTATACGCCCTTCGATCGATTCCAATCCATGATGCCCCCCACTGCCGCCACCGGGCTTCATCCTAATCGCACCCAAAGGCAAATCCGCGTCATCCACAATGACCAACGTATTGCACGAGCGAATCTTGTAAAATCCAGCAACGGCCACTACCGCATCGCCACTTAAATTCATATAAGTAAGCGGCAAACACAAGATTATTTTCCGTCCAGCTCGGTTTATGTTTGCAATCATGGACACAAACGCCTTTCTCTCTCTGAGCTCGGCATTCCATCGTTGGACCAAACGCTCGACGACCATGAACCCGGCGTTGTGCCTCGTACCCTTATACTTAGCGCCCGGGTTCCCCAAGCCTGCTATAAGACACAGACCGGCGCTCTCTGTATCCGACCGCCCTGAATCCCCTTCCATATCCGGCTTGAAAACGCATCCCGGCACTACAGCAAAAAGCGTATTGCAGGCTGTTATTAGGACGTTCCGCCTGCGCCGATTTCTTCGGACTCAGCGGCTTCCTCGGCCTCTTCTTCGCGCACTGTCGATGCCGCAACAGTGAATACCGGGATAGACGCATCACCCTCGGCTTCAACACCCTCCGGAAGAGGGATATCGCCTATATGAATTATCTCCCCGACATCAAGATTGCTTACATCAACTCTAATAATCTCCGGCAGGTCTTTCGGATACCCGGTAATCCGCATCTTAAACAACACGTGCTCGAGCACACCGCCGCTGGTCTTGACGCCGACCGCTTCTCCTGCGCCCTCCACCGGCACGGTAATGGTCACCTTTTGATCCTCCGCAACCTCGTGAAAATCAACATGCAGAATCTTCCCGCTCAACGGATGATGCTGAACCTCCTGCAAAAGTACAAGCCGTTTCGACCGGTCATCGCCCTCCACACTCATCTCGACCAATACATTCTCCGAGAGTGAATGTTGGATGACCTTATCAATTTCCCGAACTCCGACCTCCAGAGGTTGCGCCTCTTGTCCACGGCTGTACGTTACGGCGGGAATGCGTCCCGCATCCCTGATCTTTTTCGCTCCGATCCGCTTTTTCAGCGTCCTAGGATAAACTGTCAATGGAACTGATTTCATGCCTTAAATAGTTAAATAGCTGATGTCTCCGCCCGCCGCTGTGCGGCTTTATCGGCGGCTTTCATTTTATACATGAACAACGATGTTACCGATGAATTATTATGTATGCGCTTAATCGCTTCACCCAACAACTCCGCCACGGACAATGTCGTTACCTTGACACCGTCAATGGCAAGACGTGGTACACTATCAGTCGTGATCAATTCGTCAATATCAGATTTTCGCAGTCTCTCGATACCGATGTTGTTCAATAATGCGTGAGAGACACACGCAAAAACCCTCTTTGCGCCTTCGCGCTTCAATAATTCAGCCGCGCCCGTTAATGTGCCGGCAGTCTCGGTCAGATCATCAACGAGCAATGCATTCCTGCCCTCGACCTCGCCTATCACATTATTCGCCTCGATCTCGAGTGCGCTTTTCCGTCTCTTTGCCACAATGGCCAACCCGGCTTGGAGCACCTCCGCATACGCATGCGCCATCTTCAACCCGCCCACATCGGGACTCACTACAACCAGGTCCTTCAATTTCTTCCTGCGCAGGTAATTATACATCACCGGCGCCGCATAGAGGTGATCGACGGGTATGTCAAAAAAACCCTGAATCTGCTGCGCATGTAAGTCCATGGTCAAGACCCGGCTCGCCCCCGCTGCCACCAGTAGATTCGCAACCAGTTTCGCCGTGATCGGCACCCGAGGCTGGTCTTTCCTATCCTGCCTCGCATACCCATAAAAAGGCATGACGGCGGTTATCCTCGATGCGCTCGCCCGCCGCATAGCGTCGATCATGATAAACAACTCCATCAGATGGTGGTTCGTCGGCGGGCACGTCGACTGCACGATGAACACATCTTCACCGCGTACATTCTCCTCGATCTTAACAAAGGTTTCCCCATCGGGAAAGGCATTGACCTTACATTGGCCAGGCCTTATTCCTATCGACTCACAGATGGCCTTTGTTAAACATGGATTCGAAGTGCCACTAAATATTTTCACAACCGATCAATCCTCAAATGAAAAATACTGTCTTCGGCGGGTTTATTACCACCTTGCATCAATTTTAGGGGAAATGAGATTTCCGGCAAGATAAAAACGTTTTTATCCGGGCAACGAGCGACAAGATCAACCACTCCGAATACTGGGATCATGCAAATCTCAAGACAAAAACGTCTCCTCTCCCACAAATAACCCTTCAGAAACTAACGCACCCAGCCCGGAAATCAATCGATTTCCCTGTTCGCCATCCCCTTCTCGGTCTGCGCCATCCTGAATTGCTCATAGGCCTTGCGGAACTCGGGAAATTCGTTTCCCAAAATCGACGTCGCCAGCAACGCCGCATTCACGGCGCCGGCCTTTCCTATCGCCAATGTGCCCACAGGCACACCGGCCGGCATCTGCACGATCGACAACAATGAATCCATGCCTTTCAACGCCTTGCTCTCCATCGGTACGCCGAGCACCGGCAGCGGTGTCTTGGCGTCCGTCACTCCCGGTAGATGCGCCGCACCACCGGCACCCGCGATTATTACCCGCAATCCCCTCGAAACTGCGGAACCAGCGTACTCGAAAAGCAGTTCCGGCGTCCGATGTGCGCTGATCACTTGAACCTCATACGGCACACCGAGTTCCTCGAGCTTATCCGCAGCGTTCTTCATCACTTCCCAGTCGGACTTGCTCCCCATTATAACGCCGACCAATGGTTTCTTATTCTTGTCCTTGGACATAGTTTTCCTCTTAATTCATCGTGCCGATTCATTCCATCGGCGATGCTACGCGCCTTATTGATACCTGAATTTTACAGACACGGCAAGGATTTAATCTGTATCTTATTCCAACAGTTAGTAATACTGATAACACATGTTGCCGGTTACGGCAAATTCAGTCGGAATTCCGCGCAGCCGCGTTCAATGCATCAAGCACCAATGTCGGCGTCAATAGCTCCGGCAAAACAATCGGTGGTTTGTTGGTATCCACAGGATACACGAGCACCAGCGGCACACCCGGACGGTCGAACTTGCGCAGCTCCCGCGTCATCGCTTCGTTCCTGCCGGTATAATCGGCAATGAACGGCGCCACATCCAGCTCCCGCATCCGCCTCTGTACCTCCTCGACCTCGAGGCTCGTTATTTTGTTAAAACGACACGTCACACACCAATCGGCGGTGAAATCCACCAGCACCGGATGCCCCTGCGTTCGCGCCTGTTCTACCTCCGCCGGCGACCATTCGCGCCATTGGATACCCGCGGATTCATCGGATTGAACAAAAAACGCGCCGGAAATCAGGACGATCGCGATACTCACTACCCCGGCGACAAGTCTCTTCTTACGATTCCGCTGAACGAATTCGCCCCAGACCCAGGCTGAAAAGGCCAGGAAAACAAGGAATAACGCCAGCGCAAACGCATTCGCATCGCCGATAACCTTCGGCGAAAAACTCAGCAACCATATCGCCGTGGCAAGCATCGGAAATCCCAAGGCTATCTTAAACCGCTGCATCCAAGCCCCGGGCTTGGGCAATAACTTCAACCACGCCGGCTTCCATGACAAAACAACATACGGCAGCGCAAGCCCCAGTCCAACGGCCAGGAATGTAGCAATAACCATCGCCGGCGGCTGACTCAACGCGAATCCCAGGGCCGGACTTAGAAACGGCGCCGTACACGGCGTAGCCAATATCGTAGCAAGCACACCGTTGAAAAAAGCGCCGGACACCCCATGCCTTGAAGTCAATGCACCCGCGGCGCCCATGACGCCCCCACCGAGGTTCACCTCGAACACCCCAAACAGGTTGAGCGCAACCAGTGTTACGAGGATAGTTATCGCAACAAGGAAATACGGATTCTGCATCTGCATACCCCAATTCGCCAAATCACCCGCGCGCTGGATTCCAATTACTATCAATGCCAGGACGACGAACGAAGCAAGCACGCCGGCGCCGTACACAAGTCCAAGCATCTTGACACGCCGCGGATTCGACCTGCTTTCCTGGACGAACCCCAGTATCTTGATCGCTATCACCGGCAACACGCATGGCATTACATTGAGTATTATCCCCCCCAGAAAAGCCAAGCCGATATAATACCAGAACAATCCCATCGTAAGCGTAGCGCCCGACTTCGTTCGTCCATACATATTCGCCGCCGCACCACCGGCTGCGCTCCCAGGCTCCAAAACCACCTCTAACCCGCGACCGCCCACCCCGTTGCCGTCACGGCCGACGAGGATGCCCAAAACCTTCTCCGGGAGCGTATCCGTAAAGGACTTCACATCCTTCTTCAAACGAACGGGCACCTCATCAACGCCTTCTTTAACAGTCGCCCCTTCGACCTTAAAACCTTCACTCTCGTACGGGAAGAAATCCATGATCTGCATCGTTTCAGTCGTACAATCAATGGCCAGTATGCCCGCACCGTCGCCGGAACGCTCGAACCAGAAGCTGCTTACATCCAATCCCTCCCCTCTACTCGGCAACCTCGCACGCCATTCTTCAATCAACCCCGAATACGACGGTTTGAATTCATCGGAAATCCTTAATTCCGCGCTCACCGCGGCATCCCCAGGCACACATAACTCCTTACACTCCAACCAGTATACGTGTGCTTTAACGATGAGTTCCTCCCCTTTTGGAAAGCTTTCGGACACCTCCAGCGGCGCCAATAAGACCACTTCGTCCGAATAAAAATACGAGGTAATCCCGGCCAACACATCTTTTTCAGGCACAGGCCATAGGATATCCCCGGAACGAATTCCCTCCGGCAGCTCCCATTCAATGGACGTCGCCTGTCCGGCCTCCCCGGGATTCCGCCAGTACGTATGCCAGTCTTCATCCATTTCCAAACGCACCCCGGCATATACGGTATCACCCGGCGCGGCCGCCTCGGCGTTCAAGACCAACTCCGCCCTGGTATGCGCCGCATCGAGGCTCGTTACGCCCGGCAGTATCACCGCCATTACAGAGCACCAAAAAAGAATTCTCATCAGCATTCCATACCCTCTTCCAGCTCGCCCCGAAGCAACGCTTGCGGATAATCGATTAATTTTCATTCTCATAACATAAATTGCATAATAATCCCCCTCTTCTACGCCGCACTCTTAACGACGTCCGATATCCCACTGCGCCTTCTGAATCTGAACTCACCCCCGTGCCTTGTCAAATCCCAGGTCTCAATCACGAATTACCCGGTCGCCGGAGTTTATCATGACGCAGAACAAGACACTCAGATTACGAGTATAACATCTTTGTCCTTGTTCAACTCGGGCTACATAATTATCTTTGATCAGGTGATAATCAAAGGATTTACCTCCAACACACAGAGAACCACGGAACCAATAACGACACGGCAACTCGATCAATATCGAATACAATAAACAAACTCACATTTCCGGGTGTAAATGAAAATCGCAGTACTACTTTCAGGAGGCGTCGATAGTTCTCTAGCCCTGAGTTTACTAAAACAAGAGGGTCGCCACGATATCACCGCCTTCTATATCAAAATCTGGCTCGAGGACGAGCTCTCTTATATCGGCAACTGCCCCTGGGAAACCGATATGGAATACGCGCGGAACGTCTGCGAGCAAACAGGCGTGCCGTTGAAGATTGTGCCACTCCAAACAGAGTACCGCGAAATAGTCACCCAACACGCCTTAAACGAGCTGCGCGCGGGTAGGACACCCAGTCCGGACATCCTGTGCAACCAACATGTAAAATTCGGCCTGTTCCAAAACAAAATCGATCCCGCATTCGAAAAGGTGGCCTCCGGCCACTACGCGCGTATCGAGAAAGTCCAAAACCAATTTCTGTTAAAGCGCTCACCGGACCCTGTGAAGGATCAAACATATTTTTTGTGTTATCTTAAACAACAACAATTGTCAAGGACGTTATTCCCAATCGGACGTCTGACCAAAAAGGAGGTGCGCCGACTAGCCGATGAGATGAATCTTCCAACAAAAGATCGCAAGGATAGCCAGGGCATATGTTTCCTGGGACAAATCCAATACCCTGAATTCGTCAGATTCCACTTAGGCGAGAAACGCGGCGATATTATAGATACCGAAACCGGTAACATCTTGGGCGAGCACAACGGATACTGGTTTTACACCATCGGTCAGCGTCAGGGACTAGGCCTCGGCGGCGGCCCCTGGTTTGTGGTCGGTAAAGATATCGATAAAAACATTGTCTACGTCTCGCACAAGGAGCTATTACAGGAATCCGCGCGTAGCACGTTTAACGTCGGCAACCTGAACTGGATTTCCTTGCCGCCGACAAAAACTCAATTACAGCTGAAAGTCCGACACGGTCCGCACCTGTATGATTGTGAAATTCAATCACTCGACGAAGACAAACTATCCGTCGCCATGTCCACCCATGACACCGGCATAGCGCCCGGACAATATGCCGTATTCTACGACGCCGATATATGTTTGGGCGGCGGAGTGATAGAATAACACAACCGCTAAGTTATATTCACAATTTAAATTTCCTCGATAATTTCCTCGACCGGCTTGCGTGAAGTGATACGCGGTTTTTCATTCGGATACCCGAGCGGCGTTACAGCCACAGGCTCCCAAGCGGCGTCGAGGTTCAGCGCCTTGCTTACGGCGCGCCTGTTGAACGCACCAATCCAACACGTGCCAAGCCCTTCGTGCGCGGCGGCGAGCATCAAGTGTTGCATCGCAATCGCTACGTCGACTTGATGGATACTCTCGCCATCCCTGCGCCACGCCGAGTCGGTATTACCGAGTCCGATGATAATCATCGGCGCCGTGAATAACCATTCCTGTAACAGCCCTTTCAATGCGCGTTTGGTTTCGTCGGAGCGAACGACAAGAAATTTCCACGGCTGCAGATTACACGCGGACGGCGCAAACCTGACTGCCGTCCATATTCTCGACAGCTTCTCGTCCTCTACGGCATCCGGTTTGTAATTGCGGATGCTATGTCTGGCGTTGATCGTTTCGTAAATATCCATAATTCGCAGTACATTTAAGCCAACTGTTTCTCACATTTATATATCAGAATAATATATTCGGCTGTGCTTACATTCAACATTTTCGCGTATTTCGTAGTTTCCATCGATCAAAAAGCGATTGCCCAAGGCACGGCGACGCATGCTATCAGCACGCACACACATAATAGGTTGACCTTATCGTTTTTTATCCATGCATCCGGAAAAAAGCCGATGACCACCCCTAAAACGAGTCCGCCGATAAATCCGCCGACATGTGCTATTACGTCTGACTCCGGTGAAAACCCGAGCAGCACCATAAGCAACACACCCCCGGAAATGCTCGGTACAATTATACGCGCGGCCAGGGGACTGCGCCATGCCGAGGGGACGATCTGGACGGCAACGATCCCGAGCCCGCCCATCACCATTCCGGAGGCGCCGAGGCTCAGGTGTGGTGTGCCGTAAACTATAACACCGGCCAAATTCCCAAATACACCCGCCAGGAAAGCGGACAATAGGGCCGTACCGGGACCGTATCGCCCCATCGCCAATCCCCAGAATACCAATCCTATCGTTAAGTTAGCGCCTAAATGCCCCAAATCCGCATGTAACGTCACCGCCGTAAACGCACGCCACCATTCACCACTGACGAACAGCTCGTTATCCATCAGTCCCGATTTCGTAAACTGCTCGCCGAGAAACGCCTGAGCGGCGAATACGACCGCCAACATTACACACCAAACAAGGCTGCCCCAGTGGAATTCGATCCGTGATTCAGCGATCTTTCTCCGCCAACCCCAACCCCTGTTCTCGATCTGGTAAATTCGAATTATCCGCTCCGCCTCCTTATACTGCTCCTCGGCGACCACGAGAAAATAACAACGGTACTCGGGCGATCGGACAATAGTCGACTCTATGCCCTGACTCATCAGCACCAGACTCCATTCCATCGCCTGCTTCCGGCTGAACGCCGTTATCGCGGACGGATAGCCCTGTTCGTCTCCGTCTGTATGAATATTATCAATCCTTCTCAAAACCAACCAATCTCTTTCAAATTGCAGTAATATCCATTAAAGTACGCCGCTTACAACATGATTCTCATTTCGAATTTAATTGTCTCGGAGTGGTGTAGTGGTCCTACCCATCTCTATATCTCCTCCCAGGAGGAGAGAGCCGCTGCGGCTGATCCTTCGGACACAGTCGCGCTCCGCTCCCCTCTCCCGTTCGCGTACACGTTTCCTTTCATGTCCCCGTTTATCGTATAGTATCATCGACTGCGAATAATCGGAATCGTGAACGAGAACGTGTACGTGTACGTGAACGAAACCGGAGTCGAAACTTCTTTGCGTTTCTTGCGCCCTTACCGAGAGGCTTTTTCTCTCACAAAAGCTCAACAGAGTTTCGTGAGAGTATATCACACTGAATTGCAGTTGAATCGGAATGTAATTTGTCGGATATTATTCCTCAAGAAACAAAAACAATCGAGAGGTAATGATGAAAACAAATCGTCGAGAATTTCTTAAATCTTCCATAGCAACGGGAATAGCATTGAGCGCAATGCCGTCGACACGCGCGGCAACGGACAAGAAATACCGCACAGCTCTTATCGGCGCCGGTTGGTGGGGCAAGAATATCATGAAATACGCCATCGAATCGGGCGAATGCAAGATGACGGCGCTTTGTGATGTGGACAAGCGTTTCCTTGAACCGGCCGCTGAGCGTGTCGAAAAACTAACCGGCGACAAGCCCAAATGCTACACCGACTATCGCGAGCTTCTGGAGAAAGAGAAACCGGACATCGCCATAGTCGCCACACCCGATCATTGGCATCCGCTCATAACCATCGCCGCCGTGAACGCGGGTGCCCACGTTTACGTCGAGAAGCCGATCAGCCACACCGTCCTTGAAGGCCTGGCAATGGTAAAGGCCGCCAGGGAAAACGACCGCGTCGTCCAAGTAGGCACACACCGTCGCGTATCACCTCACAACATCGCAGCGATGAACTTTCTGCGCTCGGGCGGACTGGGTAAGATCGGCATGGTAAGGTCATTTGTTCACTATCCGGGCGGCCCGGGCAAGCCTACGCCGAACGAGGAGATACCCGAGGGCCTTGACTGGAATATGTGGTGCGGCCCCGCCCCGTACCGCCCGTTTAATCCGGCGATCCACCCGCGCGGCTTCAGGCAATTCCTCGACTACGCCAACGGTCAGATAGCTGATTGGGGGATTCACTGGCTCGACCAGATACTCTGGTGGACGGAAGAAAAATATCCGCGCAACATCAGTTCGACGGGCGGACGCTTCATTAAACAGGACTCGACGGATGCGCCCGACACGCAGGTCGCCACGTTCGAGTTCGAGTCTTTCATCGCCACTTGGGAACACAGGTTCTATGCCGGGAACAAGGCCGAGTCCACCAATATAGGATGCTACTTCTACGGCACCGAAGGCACGCTCCACCTCGGCTGGCTCGACGGCGCCACATTCTATCCCACCAGTCAAAACAAAAAGCAAAAACACTGGGAACCGGAACTGCATGAACCCGATCAGCAGAACATTAAAGAGCTGTTCGCCGACTTCCTTAAGTGTATCAAGACAGGACAACGCCCTGTGTGCGACATAGAAATAGGACATCACTCAACCAACATGAGCCTGCTCGCCATGCTCTCGTTGAAACTGGGACGCAGCATCAGTTGGGACGGCGAAAAAGAGACAGTGATCGGCGACCCGGACGCCAATAAACTGTTGAAACGCGAATATCGCGACCCATGGACATACCCGAAGGTTTAAGGTGTAATCAATCGACCACACTCTAAAAACCACGTTAGGCGCGGCCGTACCCGCGGCCGTGCCGCATGTTATAAAAACATACGGCTTATGCTCGGCGCAATAGCAGGTGATATCATCGGCTCCGTCTACGAGGTTTATCCGGCGCTTTTTGCGATAGATTTGGAATTTCCATTTAATCACTCGTCTAATCCACCTTAAAAATTGCGTTATAGCCGGAAAGGATACGATTGTTACCGTTTTGTAACATAAATTCCCTTGTTCTGTAACTTCGGATTAATATCAGTATTCCGAAGTGATAATTAAACTTTGCCAAATAAAATGAAAACAAAACAGAAACGCATTATCAGACTCGTCATGGCAAGCGTGCTTGCCGCCACGGCCATGGGTGTAACCGCACAGGCCGATGACTACAACGCCCTTATCAACAAACTTGTGGATAAGGGAATACTAACGACCGACGAAGCCGAGGAGATAGACGCTGAACTGAAAACTGAGGAAGACAACCTCCCTAAATTCGAAACAAACGATTCCGTTAAAACCTTCCAGTTCTTCGGTGACGCGCGTATCAGGTACGAATTCAGAAAGGGCCAAGACCCGACCAGCGACACTATGTCAAGACAGCGATTCCGCTATCGGTTGCGTCTCGGCGTCAAGGGAGAGTATAAAGACGACTTTTATTACGGCGTGCGACTGGAAACAAGCGATAGTCCGCGCTCGACAAATGTAACGATCGGCGACGATGCCGGCCCGTTCGGCAAGGGCAGCGATGGAATCAATGTCGGCAGGGTATACCTCGGTTGGCATGCCGCCGATTGGCTGACACTCGAGGCAGGGCGCATGGCGAATCCGCTCGAGACGTCATCAATGGTTTGGGACGGAGATTTGAATCCCGAGGGTTTATCGGAGCGTTTCAAATACAGCAATGATAACTACGAACTCTTCGGTACATTCGGACAGTTCGTTTACGATGACGCGAACCCGGAGAATCCGTTCGGGGCAGGCGCGTTGGATGGCGATGCGTTCCTCCTTGCATGGCAGGTGGGCGGCGCTTATAAGTTCAATGACGAGATGTCGCTCCGGATCGCGCCGATTGTTTACAATTACACCGGTCAAGGCGACAACGTACCTGGGTTCAACAGTGCATTCACACCGGCGGGTAATTTCTCCGGTATCAACGACCTACTCGTTGTCGAGGTACCCGTCGAGTACAACTTCAAAGTGGCGAATCTACCCATGAAGGCCTTCGCTGACTTTGCGATAAACACCCAAGCCGGAAAACGCAGGGACGCCGCAATTGCCGCGGGGGGCGTACCGGCCGGAACCGACCGGGAGGGCATTGCCTACCAGGCCGGCTTGAGCATGGGCAAACTAAATAACAAGGGCTCTTGGGAAGGTAAAGCGTACTGGCAACATGCTGAACTGTTTTCCCTTGACCCCAACCTGATCGATTCGGATTTGTTCGATTCGAAACTCAACCTCGAGGGATTCGTCGTCAAGTTCGGCTACGCGGTCACAGACAATATCAGCGCAAATGTGACCTACGCAAACGCCGACCGTATCAACAAATCCATCGGTACCGGCGGCGCCGGCGATATCAAGACATCGAATATGAACGACTTCCAACTGTTGCAATTGGATATGAAATGGAAGTTCTAGTGCCGATGCCGCATGGTATTTCGCCAATTCGTAACATCAACCGAACAGGTATGTAACATTAATAAGATTAATTTGACTGGATGAAAAATAAACTCAACCGAATTGTTATGAAACAGACATTAAAACCTATCTTAATTGGAACAGCCCTGATCGCGGCCATTGCGATGGGTTGTAAACCATCCGATTCAAGCCAAGGCCCCGACACCGGCCGTGAATCCGGAACGATACTCATTAACGGCGCCGGCGCAACATTCCCCTACCCGCTTTACTCGAAGTGGTTCAACGAATATATAAAAGTGGACCCATCAGTGCGGTTCAACTATCAGTCCATCGGCTCCGGCGGCGGACAAAACCAAATCATAGCGCAAACGGTCGGCTTCGGCGCATCCGACGCGCCGATGAGCGATGAAAGCCTGGCAAAGGCGCGCGGCAATCTTCTCCATATCCCCACCGTAGCCGGGGCCGTAGTCGTATCCTATAACCTCGAAAAAGATATTAAACTCAAGCTCAACGGGTCGACAGTGGCGGATATCTTTCTCGGCAAAATCAAGAAATGGAACGACCAGCGCATCGCCGAATTGAATCCGGATGTCGAACTACCGGACGAAGATATACTGGTAGTGCACCGCTCCGACGGCAGCGGTACCAGCTATATATTCACGAGTTACCTCTCCGGCGTCAGCTCAGATTGGAAGCAAAAAGTCGGCGCAGGTAAATCCGTCCGATGGCCGACCGGCCTTGGCGGCAAAGGCAACGAAGGCGTTGCGGGCCAGATCAAGCAGTCGCCCGGCGCAATCGGTTACGTCGAGCTGATCTATGCCATGCATAACGACCTCGCCTTTGCGGATATCAAGAACGCCGCTGGGAACTTTATTTCGCCTTCCGCCGAATCAGTGACAGCGGCAATGAGCGGCGCGGACATACCGGACGACTTCAGGTTTTCGATAATAAACACCGCCGGTGAAAACGCGTATCCAATCTCGGGCGCTACATGGCTTCTTGTTTACGAGAATCAACCCGACCCTAGAAAGGGCAGGCATATCGTCCAATTCCTGAAATGGGCGCTGACAGATGGACAGGACATCGCGCCCGATCTCGATTACGCGCCGTTAAGTACAAACCTGCGTCAGCGCGTCCTCGAAAAAATCGATCAGATTAAGTACTAAATCCGCGACGAGGTAACATGCTAATACGACGGAGGCAGGCGCTTAGCCGAAGGCATTCTTAAATGTAGAAAACCACACCAGAGATCGGCAAAATGGAAAACCGACGAACACATATCTTACAAGCGATACCGGGCACGAACAAGATACCCGATCGCATGTTTAAATGGTTCACAGCCGCCATGGCGTTTTCCGTCGGCCTCCTCTTATTCATAGTCATATGGAACCTTGTACGCGGATCGTATCCAGCCATTAAAGAATACGGTTGGAGGTTCCTTGTAACATCGAGCTGGGACCCCGTGCATGAGGAGTTCGGCGCACTTCCGTTCATTTACGGCACGGTCGTGTCGTCCGTCCTGGCACTGATAATAGCCGTGCCGTTGAGCATCGGGACGTCTGTATTCCTCACCGAATTCGCACCGCTGCGCTTAAGGCGGCCGGTAATATCACTTGTCGAAATGCTCGCGGCGGTGCCCAGCGTCATATTCGGTTTATGGGGGATATTCGTTTTGATCCCTTTTTTGAGGAACTATATCTACCCGTGGCTGGAAAGCGTGCTGGGATTTCTGCCTATCTTCGAAGGTCCTATTTACGGCGTAGGCATGCTCTCGGCCGGGATTATCGTGGCAATAATGATTTTGCCGATAATTACATCCGTTTCACGAGAAATACTCGAGTCAGTTCCTGACCTGCAAAGGGAAGCGGCATACGCGCTCGGCGCGACCAGGTGGGAGGTAATACGAATCGCCGTCTTAAGCTATGCCAAGCGCGGCTTAATGGGCGCGGCGGTGCTCGGCCTCGGCCGCGCGCTGGGTGAAACAATGGCGGTGACGATGGTAATCGGAAATCGCCCCGAGATTGCCGCTTCCCTTTTCGCTCCCGGTTATACACTTGCCAGTGTGATAGCCAACGAATTCACCGAAGCGACGACGGATATCTATTTGTCCGTGCTCTTCGAAATAGGACTGGTGCTGCTCGGCGTTACGATACTAACAAACATAATAGCCAGGGTCTTTATCTACGGGATGACATCACCATCGGGCTCTAAGTCCACTTGATCGACCAATGCAAACAAGTCCGGCATACGACAGATATCGCAAGCTCAAGAGCACGTTCATATCGGGGCTCTGCGTCTTAAGCGCCGTTCTGGTAGTGGCGCCCTTGGGATTCGTATTCTTCCATCTACTGAGCGAAGGGATCAGTTCTATCGATCTCAATTTCCTCCTGAACCTCCCGGCGCCCGTGGGCGAAAAAGGCGGCGGCATGGCCAACGCGATAGTGGGCACATTGATCCTCCTGGGCCTTGCCTCCGCAGTCGGCATACCTTTCGGCGTACTCGGGGGAGTGTACCTTTCAGAATACGGCAACGCGCACTTCAATCGTGTGATCCGGTTCATGGCCGACATACTGAACGGCGTGCCGTCGATCGTATGGGGCATAGTGGTTTACGCATTGATCGTCGTGCCGATGAAAGGCTTTTCGGCGCTGAGCGGCGGTGTAGTGTTGGGTTTCATGATGATTCCGTTGATCCTTCGCACCACCGAGGAAGTCCTGCTCCTCGTCCCTCGTGATTACAGGGAAGCCGCGCTTGCCCTGGGCATACCGAAGTGGAAGACCACAGTGTTCATTGTGATGAAAACCGCGTTCCGCGGCATAGTCTCATCGGTACTCCTTGCCCAAGCGCGCGTGGCGGGAGAAACCGCGCCGCTCTTATTCACTGCTTTCGGCAACAGATATTGGGCGCAAAGCCTGGATCAACCGATCGCCGCGCTGCCGCTCCAGATTTTTAATTACGCAATCTCCCCATATGACGAATGGCATCAACAGGCCTGGGCGGGCGCGCTTGTGTTGATCCTAATGATCTTGTTCATTAATTTCGGTATACGTACTATCATTAATATAGGCAGCAACAAATAAGGCCGATCAGCATGAACCTGATAATGGAAGAACAAAAACATAATCCAGCCGCAAACCAGACATCCACACAAAGTGCGGCGCACATCCGGAATTCGCACGACACGCCGCAATCCAATCAAATAAACCGGGCCTTCGATGTATGCGACCTGAATGTCTGGTTCGGGAACCATCATGTCCTGCACGACGTAAACCTGCACATCCCCTCCAACGCCGTAACGGCGATAATCGGCCCCAGCGGATGCGGTAAGTCCACATTCATCCGCTGCCTGAACCGCATGCATGAACTCGTGCTCGGCGCGCGCATGGACGGCCGAATCAATCTGCTCGGACAAAACCTATACGCCCCCGACATCGACCCCACACTCATACGCAGGAAAATCGGCATGGTCTTTCAAAAGTCCAATCCCTTCCCCACAATGTCCATCGCTCAAAACGTAACGGCGGGACTTAAACTAAACGGTGTTAAAAACAAGCGCATATTAAGAGAACAAACCGAAAAATCGCTGAAGCTGGCCGCCCTGTGGGACGAGGTCAAGGATAGGTTGGAACGCCCGGCTATATCGCTCTCCGGCGGACAACAACAACGCCTTTGCATCGCCCGCGCTCTAGCCGTCGAACCGGAAATCCTGCTCATGGACGAACCGTGCAGCGCTCTTGATCCGATAGCCACAGCGAAGATTGAAGACTTGATAACCACACTCAAGGAAAAGCTGACCATCGTAATCGTGACACACAACATGCAACAAGCGGCGCGTATATCCGATTACACCGCATTCTTCTATCTCGGCGAGCTGATTGAGTTCAACCAAACCCATAAGATATTCACCAATCCATCCAATAAACAAACAGAAGATTACGTGACTGGACGATTCGGTTAATGCATATTTATCACATGGAACGCCCATTTGAAAAAGAACTTGTTTCACTGAAACAAAAGCTTCTTACCATGGCCAGCCACGCCGAGGCGGCATTGAATCTGGCCGTACGCGCACTATTGGAACGTAACGACGAGCTTGCGCTCAAGGTTGAAGAAGACGACTCAATAATCGATCAGTTCGAAAAAGAACTCGACGAATTGGCGATCGACTTCCTCGCTCTCAAGGCGCCGGTAGCCTCGGACCTGCGCCTCATCACCGTGACAATGAAATGCTCGAACGAACTCGAACGCGTCGGTGATGAATCCACCACCATCGCTCGTCGCGTAATCAAGCTCAACAGCGAACCCGCGCTCAAGACATCAAACGCCGTCCCGGAAATGGCGAGCATAGTCGCCGGTATGCTGAAGCAATCACTACATTCTTTCGTGAACGGCGATCTGCAAACCGCCATGGCAAACATCAGACGCGACAAGGAGGTGGATGAATTGAACAAGGACTTCCAGTTGCAATTGGCCGAATATATGGCCGCCAACCCTTCCATCATCAATAGGGCGCTGCACTGGATGGTAATATCCAAATGCATGGAACGTATCGGCGATCATGCCACCAACATCGCCGAAGAAGTCGTGTTCCTCTATGAAGCCAAGGACATTCGGCATCAACAACGAAAAACAGAAACCACGAACCCGATCGAATCACAAGGTAATGAAGAAACAGACCATACTGATAGTCGATGACGAACCGGACGCGCTCGAGCTGATAGATTTCAACATCAGGGCCGCGGGTTACAGCGTAATCAGCGCCGATGACGGAGAAGACGCATTAAAGAAAGCCAGGGAGCACCTGCCCGATCTTATCGTATTGGACCTTATGCTACCCGAAATGGACGGCCTTGAGGTCTGTAAGATACTGCGCCGCGATAAAAAGACAATCCATATACCGGTGATCATGCTGACGGCCAAGGCCGCGGAGATAGACCGCGTCCTCGGCCTCGAGCTCGGCGCGGACGATTATATTACCAAGCCGTTCAGTCCGCGCGAACTGGTGCTGAGAATAAAGAAACTGCTCAATCGCAGCGCCACCGAGCGCGAACCCGAAGAAGAAATCCGGATCGGTAACCTCAAGATAGACTTGCCTCGCCACGAGGTCATAGTCAAAGACAAGGAGATCGAACTAACGGCCACCGAGTTCAAGCTCCTCAGCCTTCTGGCGCAGCGGCGCGGACGCGTCCAGTCCCGCGACCAATTGCTCCAGGACGTTTGGGGCTATGACAGGATCATAGAAACCCGAACCGTAGATACACACATGCGCAGGCTCAGAGAGAAACTCGGTGAGTCCGCGCGGCACATCGATACCGTCCGCGGTATCGGTTACAGGTTCAGAGATACATGATTATCACTTTGGCAACCATTAATAAGCCCGTATTCGCAACCCTTGAAATCCGGATACATTCACTTTAATCCATGAGCTACGAAATCATCTTTGCGGCACTCTCGATCCTTCTCGCATTCATAATATTCCTTTTACTACGGCATACTAAGGAGCTTCGCATCGAACTCGAAACCATACGAAACCGGGTGGTCACCCTCGAATACCGCAAGCGCGAACTCAAACAACAGGAACAGCGCAGACTCGAAACGCTCTTCGACAGCATGGCCGAAGGCATAATCATCCTGGACGACGCAGACAAAATCCAATTCATTAATAATTCCGCCGTCCGCCTTTTTAACTTGCAACAATCAGCGCGCGGCCGAACGATAATGGAAGCCTTGCGAATGCATCAAATTCAGGAAATAGTCGACAAGGCGCGAAAAGAAGAAAATGTGCTCGGCTTCGAATTCGAACCACCTGAATTACATCAATGCATACTCCAGCTCAACGCAACCGCCCTAAAGTCTCCCGGCGATACCAAAACCGGCGTGATCCTCGTCTTCCATGACCTCAGCCGAATCAAGCAGCTCGAAAACACAAGGAAAGAATTCGTCGCCAACGTAAGCCACGAACTCCGCACTCCGCTTTCGCTCATCAAAGGATACGTAGAAACACTCCTATCAGGCGCCAAAGACGAGCCGCCAATCGCCGCACGGTTCCTCCAGATAATACAGAAACACGCAGACCGCCTCACATTCCTCATCGAAGACCTACTTACCATCTCCAGACTCGAATCGGGGCCTGTGATCCTAAACCGCAGCCCCGCCTCTCTTCACGCCATGACGACACACGTTATAGACGACATGAACTCGTCGATCACCGACAAGACCTTCACTATCGAAAATCGCGTCCCGACAGGTTTATCCGCGAACATCGACTCAGACCGCTTCGAACAAGTACTTTCAAACCTGGTAGATAACGCGATCAAGTACGGACAAAACGGCGTCCGCATCGTCATATCCGGGCATTATACAAACAACAAATTCGTCGAGCTTGAGGTATCCGACAACGGTCCCGGTATCCCCGAAGACGCTCTGGAGCGGATATTCGAGAGGTTCTACCGTGTCGACCGCGGCAGGTCACGCGAACAAGGCGGCACCGGCCTCGGTCTTTCGATAGTCAAACATATCGTGCAATCACACGGCGGAAGGGTACACGCACAGAGCAAGCTCGGTCACGGCACTACATTCTTCATTACCGTCCCGGTTGATCAGTCGCCCCCGGCATGACATCTATTGCAGCATCCACTTGATTATAGCTTTTTGCGTATGCAACCGGTTCTCCGCCTGCGTAAAAATCGTTTCGGCATGTTCCTCGAATAAGTCCTCATCGATCTCCATCCCGCGATACGCCGGCAGGCAATGCATGACCAAGGCCCCGGGCTTGGCGTGTTCATGCAACGACTTTTTTAAACGGTACCCCTTCAGCCATTTCAGTCGCTCCTGGAACTCCTTCTCTTTACCCATTGATACCCAGACGTCCGTGTACAACACATCGGCGCCCTCGACGGCGGCCCGGACGTCCTCGAGACAATGTACGTTAGCCGGCGCGGACTCGAGCACATCCGACTCAGGCTGGTACTTCTCCGGCGCGGCGATACGCAGCTCGAATCCAAGTTTACCCGCCGCAAACACCCACGAGGTCGGTACATTACATGAACCGTCGCCGATAAACGTAATCACCCTATCCTTTATCGAGCCCAGCGCCTCTTGAATGGTAAACAGATCACTCAGCACCTGACACGGATGCTCGCGATCAGTCAGCGCGTTCACGGTTGGAATCGCCGAGTACTTTGCGAAGTCTTCGACATCCGATTGATCAAACGTCCTAATTACAGCGCCGCGCACCATCCTGCCGAGCACCCTTGCGGTATCGCTTATAGGCTCGCCCCTGCCCAACTGAATCTCGTTGGCGGGGAGGAACAACGTACTACCACCCAGCTCGCGAATCCCCACCTCAAACGATACCCTGGTACGCGTCGATGACTTGCTGAAAATCATCGCCCAAATACCGCCGTTCAATATCGTATCCACCGTCGTGTAGCGTTCACGCTTGATCCGCGGTACCGCGTCCAGGATCGATATGATATCCGCCTTATCAAGGGCCTCGATGCTGAGCAAATGTTTCATAGGCCTTACATCATGATGCCACGTCTTCGACCACTTTACGAATTATACTTACAGCGTGTTCGGCATCATCTTTACTCAAGTTCAACGGCGGCAACAATCGCACTACACGCGCGCCGGCGGGAACGGTCAAAAGCCCCGCCTCGTGCAGCCTTTCAACAAATTGCAACGAGCTCGGCGCATCGCTGGAACCGAAGGCCTTGACGGACTTGGCCTCAGCCAGCTCGAAACCGATTATGAATCCCAGCCCGCGTACATCCGTTATGATCCCCGGGAACCGCTGGGCAAGTTCGCGCAGCCGGTTCATTATTAATTCACCGGAATCACGGGCGTTCGCGTCCAGGCCGTCGCGCCGGACTATTTCCATAACCTTCAATGCGACGGCGCACGCCAGCGGCGTTCCCCCGAATGTGCTCGCATGAGCGCCCGGGCCCAGTAAGTCCGCGTATCTCTCACGCGTCCAGAACATCCCCATCGGGAACCCGGCGGCCAGCGATTTCGCCATGGACACACCGTCGGGCAGGAACGATTCACCGCCTTCGACACCCTCAAGCAGCCGCTGGTATCCCAGGAACTTGCCGGTACGGAAGAAACCACATTGTACTTCGTCCATCAACAGGAGCAATTTCCGTTCATCGCACAAGCGGCGCAGCGCAAGCATGTAATCGATCTTTGCCGGCGTTATCCCGCCCTCGCCCTGGATGCCTTCGATCATTACAGCTACGGTTGACGGTGATATGGCGCTTTTGACCGCGTCGATATCATTGAAGGGCACGTGTCTGAACCCCGGCATTATCGGTTCGAAACCGGTTTTAACCTTATCCTGTCCGGTAGCTGCGATGCCGGCGAGCGTCCGCCCATGAAACGAGTTCCTGGCGGTGATGATCTCGTAACGCCCTTCGTCATGACCGAATTTCCGTGCCAACTTAAAAAGCCCTTCATTGGCCTCGGCGCCGCTGTTGCAAAAGAAACATTTACCGGGCGCAATCAAATTCACAATCGCCTCCGCCAGGCTGCCCTGTCCCTCGTGGTAGTACAGGTTCGAGATATGGAGCATTTTTCCGGCCTGCTCCCGCAGTGTATCGACAAGCTCGGGATGCCCATGCCCAAGACATGAGACGGCGATACCACCGCCCATGTCCAGGTATTCCTTGCCGTCCACATCCGTAAGCCTGCTCCCGCTGCCGTGCGAAAATGTGAGGTCGAACCGTTTATATGACGGTACTACGTATTTTTCATACAACGATTTAGCGTTCATTGTCATATCGGCAAATTTCTATGTGTTAACATTATGCGTTATAATACAACCTCTGTTCCCACGCCTTCGTCCGTGAATATCTCCAGCAGCACGGCATGAGAGACGCGGCCGTCCACTAATGATACCTTGTCTACGCCCGAGTTGATAGCCTCGACCGCGCTGTCTATCTTCGGTACCATACCCTTGTCGATCACACCTTCGTTCTTAAGCTTCTCGACTTCCCCCGTGCGCAGGTGCGAGATGACCGATGCCGGATCATTAATGTCGCGCATTAATCCCGGCACGTCACTCATAAAAACCAGCCGGCTCGCCTTAAGCGCTATTGCCATCTTCGCCGCGGCTACGTCGGCGTTGCAATTATAAATAAAGCCGTCTTCACCCGTGGCGGTTGGACTGACTATCGGCGTTATGTTCCTTGAAACACATTCGGTTATTGGATCGGTGTATAAGTCCGTTACCTCGCCGATGAATCCGGCGTCGACTCCGCCGTGCTCGGGATCGTTTACGAGCATTTTCTTACATCGGAAAATCCGCGTCCCAGAGAAGCCCTTTGCCATGCCGCCGAATGAATTAATTGTATCGACTATATGCGGATTAATCTTGTTGGATAGGACACGTTCGACCACACTCACTGTCTTTTCATCCGTCATCCGCATGCCCTGGACAAACTTCGTCTCAAGCTTTTCTTCGTCCATGGCGCGGCTTATCGCCTTTCCGCCGCCGTGAACGACGACCGGTTTTATACCCACGGCCTCCAAAAACACGATGTCCCTTGCCACGCTGTCACGCACGGCGGGGTCTTCGGAGTCCATGAAGCTTCCCCCGTATTTAATTACGAAGGTCTGATTACGGAACCTTTGAATGTACGGCAACGCCTCCAATAGAGTCGCCGCCTTGGAAATTAAATTTTTCATTTCAAATGCAGATTAGAATTTTTACTCGCCTTTATTAAAATCGACATACGCCTCGGTTAAATCGCACGTGTAAACCACCGCTTCACCGTCACCCCTGTTCAGATTAATATGAATATCGAATTCATCGAGAACGGTGATCTCCTTCAGGCTTTCCAAATCAACAGCGGGCTTGCCGAACTCCAGCGCAAACCTAACCTCCGCATCGCCGGAACGCGAGTATCCGATATCGACCGATTCCTCATCGATGCGCGCGTTCGAATACCCAAGTGCGCCCATTATCCTGCCCCAGTTCGGATCGCCGCCGCACCAGCTCGTCTTTACCAACGCGCTGTTCGCAACCGAGCGCGCCGCCGCATCCGCATCAGCAAACGACTCGGCGCCCCCAACTCGAATGGTAATGAACTTCGAAACGCCCTCGCCGTCCCTGACGATCATCTTCGCCAGCTCGAGCGTAACCTGATTCAGCGCGTCTTGGAATATTCCGAACCTTTCGCAATCGCCCGCTTCCAAGGAAAGCGGCTCATTGCCCGCCTGACCGTTGGCCAGGGCGATGACCGAATCGTTCGTGCTCATGTCGCCGTCGATGGTAATTCTATTGAAACTGTTCGCCACGGCGCAAGCGAGGGCGGACTTCAGCGCCTCACCTTCGACGGCTGCGTCTGTGGTTATCACACAAAGCATCGTAGCATGCAACGGCGTCGCCGCGGGCCTGGAGGATGTTCGGCTCATACCGGGCTGGATCATCCCGGCGCCCTTGCAGATACCGCCTATCTTGACACTCCGGCCATCCAACTCGAACTCGACCGCCGTTTCCTTGCGCCGCGTGTCTGTGGTCATAATCGCCTCGGCCGCCTGCGTCGCGTACTCGTGGCTGGAACCAAGCGCCTTCACCACCGCGTCTATGCCGCCCCTGACATTCTCCATCGGTAATTGAACGCCGATCCGGCCCGTTGAACAAACTAGAACGTGCTCCTCGGGGATTTCCAGGAGGCGCGCCGTAATGTTTGTCATTTCCAGCGCATCCGCCATCCCGCGACTGCCGGTGCATGCGTTGGCATTGCCCGAATTAATCAGTATCGCCTGCGCCGATTTGCGCGCGGCGCGTTCGACACTGATCTTCACCGGCGCTGCGCGCACCTGGCTTGTCGTAAACATACCTGCCACCGCCGCAGGTGTATCCGAACACACAAGGGCCAGATCGTGTTTATCCCCCTTTTCCGAACCCTTCCCCGTACCAAGCTTTTTAATATCACAAAACACACTGCCCGCACGGAATCCAACAGGGGCGTTTATCGAACCGGATATATTCTTAAAATTTGATTTCATCATCTTATACGCGGGAATTTTTCAGCCGGCGCCGGCGCCGCATTGCGTCCCGCACAATCCATCACCATCTCACACATCAGACAGTTCAAGAAAGCACTCGGCACTTCCAAACAACAGCAAGACTCCCGACACCATTGTGTAGCGCTCCAAATCACGAATCACGTCAACATCTACTAATTACGGGCGCGACCACCCTTAATAACATCCTACAACTAACCAATTTACAGATTTTTTGTCAATGCCGCTGTTTTGATTCCAGCTAGGTTCAACTACACGTTCGCGTTTCTGATTATTCGCAGTCGATGAACCTATACGAAAAACGTGTACGTAAACGAAACCGGAATCAAAACTTCTCCGCGTTTTTTGGCGTACTTGACTAAATATCCAGATTATATTCATGGCTATTATTTCTTTGCATTATTACCACTTGACGATGTAGCATCACCACAAGATTGTCATGAAACGACAAACCGATTACGACGGGGCTTGGAAAGAGGCGCTGGAGCAATACCTCCAACCGCTCCTGGAGTTCTGTTTCCCGGAGGTTGCCGGCAATATAAACTGGCATAAGAAGTTCGAGTTTTTGGATAAGGAACTCCAGAAGGTGACCAGGGACGCAAAACGGGGTAAGCAACGAGTGGATAAATTGGTCAAGGTATGGCGCAAAGACGACCGGAAGGAATTGATACTGATCCACGTGGAGGTGCAGAGTTGGGTGGACAAGGACTTGCCGCGACGGATGTACCGGTACCATCACCGGATAGCCGACCGGTATGATGAGTCTGTGGTGAGCCTGGCGATATTGGCCGATGCGAATCCCAAGTGGTGTCCCGACACATACGAGGAGCGGCTGTGGGGGTATGAGCTTAGATTTCGGTATCCGGTGTGCAAGCTAATGGAATTCGGCAAGAATTGGCAATGGCTGGAAGAGCAGAGGAATCCTGCCGCTGTGGTGATAGCGGCGTACTTGGCCACGCAGCGGACGCGCCGGGACATGACGCAGCGTAAGCGTATGAAGTGGGAGCTGACGCGGCGGTTGTACGAGCGAGGTTACAGCAAGGAGGAGGTGCTGAACTTATTTCGGCTGATCGACTGGCTGATGAGGTTGCCCGATGAGAATGAAGTTGAATT
>JAIPKD010000087.1 GCA_021733835.1 Verrucomicrobiota bacterium | reverse complement strand
GTGGTCTCAGACCTTTATCTCGAAAAACACAGGGCGCTCGGCCTGGAAATCCTCCAAAAAGCCCGCGCGCTTAATCCCCCGCCGGTCGTGATTATTATCACCGCATTCGGCTCGATCGAATCCGCCGTCGAGGCAATGAAAAAGGGCGCGTACGACTTCCTGGAAAAACCTTTCAAACTCGAAGAGCTGAAAATCTGTATAAACAGGGCGCTCTCCTATAACCAGGCGGTCTCCGAAAACATTTACCTGAGAAAACAGTTACGGCAGAAATATAAGTTCAATCAGATCATCGGCAGCTCACGGAAAATGCAAGACGTCTTCCGCATGATCGAGCGCGTAGCCGATACCGATTCAACTATCCTCATCCGCGGTGAAAGCGGTACCGGCAAAGAACTCGTCGCCAAAGCGATCCATTTCAACAGCCGTCGCCAGTTCGCGCCGTTCGTTCCAATAAATTGCGGCGCGCTCCCGGAGCATATCCTCGAGTCCGAACTCTTCGGACATAAGAAAGGCGCGTTCACTGGCGCAATCAATGACAAAAAGGGGCTTTTCGAAGAAGCCGACGGCGGCACCATCTTTCTCGACGAGATCAGCTCCATGCCACTTGCGCTTCAAAGCAGAATGCTTCGAGTACTGCAAGACCACGAAATCCGCCGGGTCGGCGATAACATATCCACATTTGTAAACGTCCGCGTTCTCGTGGCCACAAACGAGAATCTGGAAGACAAAATCCAAAAGGGTGAATTCCGTGAAGACCTCTTCTACAGATTAAACGTCATCTCAATAAACCTGCCGCCGCTGCGCGAGCGCAGCGACGATATTCCGCTGCTTACCGCGCATTTCCTTCAGCAGCGGATTAATCCGCGAACAGGCGATCACTTCGCAATCACTAAACAGGCAATGGCGACACTCGAAATCCATGATTGGCCGGGCAACATTAGAGAGCTCGAAAACGCCCTCGAACGCGCCTGCACCTTGTGCGAAGGCGATGTAATCGAATTATCGGACTTACCGTCTACTCTCCATAAGTACAAGGCCCAAGTCACACCAAGTACCGAAATCGACGGTAAAATTCATGCGCCCACACCCGCCGCCCGTTCCGCACAAGCCGATATCGGAAGGCAAACCACCAATAGCCTTTCTAATTCCACACAAGCGCCCAATCATATCCCAAACTCGCTCAAGTCTTTCATGAGATACCAGGAAACACTCTACATCAAAAAGGTACTCGCACAGACAAACGGCGATAAAGAGCGCGCAGCGGATATACTGGGTATCAGTCTGGCCACGCTATATCGCAAAATGTCCGAGCAGGACGATTAGCCCAATTCCGAAGCCGGATACTCGATAATCCTGCCGCCGAATGATAATTAATGTGCATAAGGACGAATTTCCCTTTGCCCAAACACCGATACTTAGCTTATGTTAGGCTTATGGGAAAACGTCGTTTGGCTCGTGAACGCGCCGTTCAATTCTTATTTCAATACGATTTTAATCCACAAAAAGATTGTGAAACCGAATTCTATAGGTTCTGGGAGACTCAAAGAAGAAATGAAATAATCGAATCACGAAATACCGCTACTTGGGGACAGACAATAGAACTACCGCCACCCACCCCGGAAGAAGAACGCCTCCGTGACTTCAGTCGATCCCTCACTCTCGGGGCCATAGAGCACCTGCCCGAAATCGATGAGGAGATACGTAAGTACTCCAAGAATTGGGAGCTCCACCGAATCGCCACAGTCGATAGAAATATACTGCGCCTGGCTATTTACGAAATGAAGTTTCGCGACGATATCCCACCCGTCGTCAGTATCAACGAAGCCGTTGACATAGCCAAAAGATACTCGACCGACGAAAGCGGAAAATTCGTTAACGGAATTCTCGACCAAGTACGAAAGGAGCTATTACGCCCGGCCAGAACGGCCATTGAGAAAAATCAAAGCTGAGCTGAAATCGCTCCGCTAAAAAGTATTCCTTTCCAGCTCCAACAACACCTCAGGGTCGCGTACGTCCACCCACCGGCCCGGTATCTCCAAACCCGTGAGCGCATGGCCGCTCGCCGACATCGCATTTATGGCGTCGGTTAATTCGTATTCGCCCCTTGAAGATTTCTCCAGTCTCTCTATGAACCGATAAATCACCGGATCAAAGATGTATATCCCCGCATTATACCAAACCTTCTGATCCCCGCACAAATGCCCCGCCTGTCGAAGCCGCTCGACCTCCGTATCCGACGGCTTCTCCACAAGCCTCTCAAAAATTAGATCATCCTTAAACAATACAAGCCCACCCTTTGCGATTTCCGCCCCCGGCGTAACCGTCAATAATCCCGAAAACCTGTCGGACGCGTATTTTTCCACCATCCGCTGGTAAGTCTCATCCTTCACCAGAATATCCCCGTAAGAAAGTAAAAAGGGATCGTTGCCGACAAACGCCCGTGCCGGCTCCGGCGCCTTACCTGTGCCGTTTTGAACAACCTGCCTGCCGTATGCTATACGCATTCCAAGGCCGGCGCCGTCACCGAAATACGACTCAACCACCTCCGCACGATAACCGGTGACGATAAAAATATCGTTAATTCCGGCCGCCCTCAATCCCAAGAGGATATGCTCCAGAATCGGACGTCCGTTAACCTTCAACATCGGCTTCGGGACATCCTCTGTCAGCTCGCGCATCCGCGTTCCTTTTCCAGCCGCAAGGAGAACCGCCTTCATCTCACCAACTCCTAAAAAATAACGCGGCTCACGCCATGAATAGTAAACCGCGTCCCTTCAACAATCATCAGGCGCCGAATTTATCGAACCTCTTCGCGTTCGCCTGCATTAATCTAAGAAGATACTTCGCGTCGAATACACCGAGCGAGCCTAAGTTGGAACCCGTTTCGGTAAACCTCTCCAGTTTATCCGAACCCGAATAAGGAGACACTAAAAGCACCGGCTCCGGATGCCAGGAATGCCCCTTGATAACGCACGGCGTCGAATGATCACCGGTAATAACCAGCACATCCGGCTTATTCTCCAACAAGATAGGCAGCGCGGCATCGAATTCCTCTATTGCCTTACGCTTGGCCTCGAAATTCCCGTCCTCGCCGTACATATCCGTCGGCTTAAAATGTATAAAGAAGAAATCGTAATTATCACGTTCGGCCTTATACTGCCGAAACTCATCCTCGATATTCTGCGCACCTTCTATCTTTGTCATCCCCACAAGCTGCGCCAATCCCTTGTACATCGGGTAAACCGCAATACAGGCAGCCCGCATTCCATAGCGCTCTTCGAACGTGGGAATCTCCGGCTGATGCGCTATTCCACGCATTAAAAAGGCATTCGCCGGCGAGGCCCCGGCCAGCAATGGAAGGGCCTTTTCGTAAAACGCAGCCACCATCTTGGCCGTCTTCTTAACTTTCACCGATTTTGAGGCAACGGGCGCCGGCTTTGGAATAGGCAGGCCCTCACGATGCGGATCGGCATCACTCAGCGGCCCCTCCATACCTTTACCCCTGAAAACCACAACAAATCGATGACCCTTACCCGGCTTTATTATTACCTCGGTATCATCAATGTTTTTAATCTCATTCGAAAGCTTTTCACAAAGCTCCTCACAGAGCTCTGTTGGAATTCTCCCCGCACGCCTATCTGTAACGATGCCTTCATTATCGATAGTACAGAAATTCGCCCGAGCGGCAACATCACCGGGCTTCAAATCAATACCCAATCCCAGCGCCTCGATCACACCCCTACCGACTTGGTACTCAATCGGATCATACCCGAACAGCGCCAAATGCCCCGGCCCGCTGCCGGGCGTTATCCCCGGAGCGATAGGCGTCATCCTCCCCTGTGCGCCGTCCCTTGTCAGCGCGTCCATGTTCGGTGTCTTCGCCGCCTCCAACGGCGTCATGTAATTGTTTTCCTTGATGGCAACGTCGCCGACACCATCTAAAACCACCAACGCCAGCTTGGTATCGTTCTTCAACGTCAATTCGGAATATAAGGCATCCAGATTCATATATATGACTTTAATTATTCGATTAAATCTATCTCACTTCCTCGGCTCACAGCCGATATATCATATTCTGTATATAAACAACCCGTCGTCAATTAGAATCACTTAAGCTTAGCAGGCCGAAATCCTTGGTGTGACCCGCAGCCTTTCACTGCGTCCCGGAAATAGCGTCCGCCGGCGCCGCGTTCGATTGTTCACCCACATAATCCGTGCTCTCCGGCACAACGGCGGAATTCGTATCTCCGCGTAATGTCGACAACATACGCTTGGCCGGTTCGAATTCGGGAGACAACTCGATTGTCTTTTCCAGCTCGGAAATCGCCTCCTGATCCCTATCCATGCCGGCGTAAACGCTTGCCAAGTTGAAATGCGCAGATACATAATCGGGATTCAACTCCATGGCGCGTTTCAGATGTATGACCGCGTTACTGTGGTCTTCGAGTCGCGCATAGGCAATGCCCAGGTTATTGTGCGCAAGCGCGTAGTCCGGAATCAGCCGCACGGCCTCCGCAAAATTCGTCACCGCCTGCTCCAAATCGCCCCGGCGCATGAGCATATTACCGAGGTTATTATAGACCTCTGCGTAGTTCGGCATTATCTCGAGCGCCTTCTTGTACGCATTTATCGCCTCATCGATCTTATCAAGCCGCGCATAGGCAATGCCCAGGTTGTACTGTATATCCTCGTCCTCCGGCGCCAGTTTCGAGGCAGTCTTGAGTATCTTCAACGCCTCGGCGGGTTTCCCTTGATTGAGCATCAGGTTACTCCTCCTCAGCATCTCGTTTGGATCACCGCCGCCTGTCGTTGAAGTCGTGGATGCCGTCTGCCCGGTACCGGGACTCGGGATTTGCTCCAAGCCCGACAGCGATTGCTCGCCCGCAGACTCGGGAGCCGCCGGTGCCTGACGCGGTTCATCTTGCGATTCGCCTCGGCGATTACCCTGCTCTCCCGGCGTATACATATTGAAAAAAATCATCCCGGCCAAAGTCAGGATCACCAATAACAACCATGGCAGCCAATAGACCGCCTGCGGTTTCGTGTCTTTCTTCGACCGCCTTCGCGGATTCCTCATTCTAGCCTTCTTCATGACTCAATAAGTTACGGCTTTTGGATTAATAAACGATTTCCTAAGATATAACAGCCGTTTCGAAGAAAGGCAAACGAATTATAACCGAACTCTTATGTCAAGCCGCTCTGCCGCCTTACACGTCAAGAGAGCAGTCGCTTTCAATAATCCTCCTGCAGGTACACCTTGTATCGGTTTATCACCTTGTCGATATAATCCCGCGTGCCGGGGAAATCGATATTCTTCAGGAACGCAGCATAATTCGTCCGCGCATCGCCTTTTATCCAACGCAACACGTTCCGGCGCCCGGCGTTATAATCCGCCAAAATATAAGGCAACGGGAAATCGGTGCCGGTATAACGCCGCGAAAGCATGGATACATACCATGTACCCGCCAGGACGTTTGTATCGGAATTCCAGAGAAGCTCCATGGAAAAAGGCTCGATTCCCTCGGCATCCGCCCAGTCGGTAGCGGCAAGCTTACGAATCTGCATCAACCCGACCTCGCCGTCGGCGCCCGCAGCAAACCGATCAAATCGACTCTCCCTCCAAATTATTGCCTTAATCAATGCGCCGCTGATCCCGTACTTCTTCGAGGCATGGTTAATTGATTCATTATACGCGTTCTCAACGCGATAACGCCGCCACGAATAGAATACAAAAGCATCAAATACGAATAATAAAATAAATCCGAGTATAATTATTTTCTTCGATAAACTCATCCGCCAAATACGCATCAATAAATTTGATCATCTTTCTACAAATTAATTATAAGTCTGTCACATAAAAAACTCACTTCAGCCCCCCTTCCCGGAAGCAGAGTTGGATCAGCTAACCTTCCATCCTGCGCCTTAATCCTTCACCGGCTCCTTTAACCTCCCTTAATAATTCCGTACCTTCCGTGGTTAACAACCCCATGACTTCCGTGATTTCCGTCGATTTAGGTTGATGCATAGCTACTTAATCCTGATAATAACATTCCAATTAATAAACTGATCTGCGTATGCGAGTAACCAGTCAACACCTAAGAAAATCCTCCGTTATCACCTTATTCCTTACCGCTTTACTATTTACGGCAGTGGGGGCAACGGAACACCAAAAAATTCCTGTAATCTTCGACGGCGATGTATTAGTCATCGGCGGTTCAACCGCAGCAGTTGCCGCAGCGACAGAAGCCGCAAACGCAGGAGCCGATGTCTTTCTCACCACACGCCTTCATTATCTGGGCGAAGACATGTGCGGGACGTACAGGCTCTGGCTTAATGAAGGCGAAAAACCGGACACACCCCTCGCCAAAAAGGTGTTCCGCAAACGCACCGCGCCCGGACTCGATTTTAAATATGAGGCCGATCTAGAATCATCGCCGCGTCACCCCGATACCACGCCGCCGTCGGTTTTGGCCGACGGCCATATCCGCGACGCCGTCAACCACAGCGTGCAGTACGATGGCGATGCAACCATAACCATAGACCTGGGTAAACCGAAGGAAATTAAAAATGTCAAGGTATTCGCATTCCAAAGACCATCCGATTTCGAGGTGGCCTCGATAAATGTCATTCCCGAAGCGCAAGAGAGCGACGGCATTCATATCCCCAATTCACATCTCAATGACGGCGGTTTCGAAGACACGCCGATAGAAATAGCCGCCGAGGTCAACGCCACCCTACGGCATCTCAAACTGGAAATCCGGAAAAGCGCACGAGCAAGTAGAATCTTATTGAGCGAAATAGTCGTTGAACCGGCGGAATCCACAGAAAAGGCATCCTTCCCACCTTATTCACCCGTAACCCCGATGCATGTCAAGCGAGTCCTCGACCAAACACTCATCGATAACGGCGTCAAATACCTGTACGGAAGTTATCCGGTCGACATCATACGGAATGCACAGGGTGATCCCAAAGGCATAGTAATTGAAAATCGTTCCGGGCGCCAAGCGCTGAAGGCCGACGTGATAATCGACGCGACACCGAGGGCACTCGCGGCAAGGATGTTCGATATCCCCTTCACCCCGTATAAAAAAGGTGTGCACACGTTTAAATGGACGCTCGTAGGCGGCCCGCCGAAAAAGGGTACGGGGATCAAACAGGTGCCGCATCCGAATCAGGTACGAATAACCACTAGCAAAGGCAAGACTTTCATTGCCAATGAATACATCCTGGAGATACCAATGACAAACGGGGAATGGCCCGCATTCGCCGAGGCCGAACAGGTCGCCAGGGACATGACATGGACAAAGGCCCAGGCGGCATCCTCCGATACCCTGTTCCAGGTTCCGCCGGACCACGTGATCAATAAACATCGTTTTAACAAACAATGGCCGGGACACGAAAGAATGCCGATCGACGCCTTCCGAACCGATGAATACAAAAACATACTCATCCTGAACGGATGCGCAAATATTTCCAGGCAATCGGCGGCAACAATGCTCAGGCCGTGCGAGTTCATGGGCGCCGGCAAGAAGGTCGGCCAGGCCGCGGCCGCTCTAGCCGACACGCTCTCATCGAAGGAATCGAATCCAAAACCTCGGAAAACGATATCCGCATCCAAACATACCGATATAAGCCTTCTCCCGGCGAAAGAGGTACCGAGATTCGCCGATGAATCACTCATTTCTTACACACCCAAACAAACACCCGTTGCAGGCGAGTACGATGTCGTTGTAGTCGGCGGCGGCACCGGCGGCGCGCCCGCAGGGATTTCCGCGGCCAGGCACGGCGCAAAGACATTGGTGATCGAGTACTTACACGGCCTGGGCGGCGTCGGTACTATGGGCATGATAAGTAGCTACTACCACGGCAACCGGATCGGCTTCACCCGTGAAATCGATGAAGCCATAGCGGCACTCGGTGATCCAAACGTCCTTAGCGGCGGCGCGTGGAATGTAGAGTGGAAGAAAGAATGGTATAGAAAAGAACTCAGGGAAGCCGGCGCGGATATATGGTTCGGCGCCCTCGGCACGGGCGCAATTCGCGAAGGCGATAAGGTACGCGGCATTGTGGCCGCCACACCCGGCGGGCCGGTCATCGTAAAGGCAAAGGTGGTAATCGACTCCACCGGTAGCGCGACGATCGCCGCAGCCGCAGGCGCAGAATGCGCCGATGTGAATGAAACACACGTCGCAGTTCAAGGCTCGGGACTACCATGGGTGGAGCCGGGAGCCCGCTACATCAACACCGATTTCACGTTCGTCGACGAATCCGATATATACGACATCTGGCGCACCCTGGTCATCGCAAAATTCAAGTACAAGGGCGCATACGACGTCGGACAACTAATAGATACACGCGAAAGACGCCGCATAGTCGGCGACTACATATTAAGTCCGCTGGACATCATCAACCAGCGCACATTCGCAGACACAATAGTGGTTGCAAAAAGCGACTTCGATTCACACGGATTCATCATACATCCGTATTTCATGATCAAATTCCCCACGCGCACTGAAATGACGGCTCGAGTACCATTCCGCTGTCTCCTGCCGAAAGGCCTCGACGGCCTCCTGGTAACCGGCCTCGGCGTCAGCGCCCAGCGTGATGCGATACCCGTCATCCGAATGCAAGCGGACATACAAAACCAGGGCTACGCCGCCGGCCTGGCCGCGTCAATGGCCGTCAACGCCGACCGCGGGCTACGCGAAATCAATATCGCCAAACTCCAGGAACAACTCAATAAGGTGGGTATCCTAAACAATAACATCTTGAACGAAACAAACTCGCCCACGCCGACGCCTGAAGAGATCAAAACCGCCGTCAATTCGGTTGCAAACGATTACAACGGTCTCTCGATAGTGATGCAAAACTGGGACGCCGCATGTCCGCTCGTCGTCAAGGCATATAAAAATTCCACCAACAAAGAAGCGGCGCTGGTTTATGCACATGTCCTCGGCATCATGGGACAACCTGCAGGTGCGCAAACGCTCGCAGACGAAATCAGCGGCCGCCAATGGGATAAGGGCTGGAACTACACCGGCATGGGCCAGTACGGCGCGAGCATGAGCAGCCTCGATAGCTACTTAATCGCGCTGGGCCGTACAAAGGCCGATTTTGCGGCAACGCCGATTATAGAGAAACTCGAACAACTCGACGCCGGCTCCGCGTTCTCGCATTTCAGGGCGACGGCAATCGCCCTCGAAACACTGGGCGACGAAGCGGCGGCGCCCGTACTCGCCGCGCTCCTCAACAAACCAGGCGTCGCAGACCACGCAATCACGGACATCAAGGAATACATCGCCGTAACCGGCACAAACTCGCAGGATACATCATTGCGCAACAATGCCTTGAAAGAACTGATGCTGGCCAGGGCGCTTTACCGTTGCGGCGATTTCGAGGGCCTGGGAAAAAGAATACTTGAAGAGTATGTAGACGACCTACGCGGGCATTTCTCAAAACACGCATTCCTCGTGTTGAATAACGGCACAAAAAATTAGAGGTCAGATAGGTATGATTACCCACCCACCCCTTTCATCCCCTCCGGTGGAGGGGATCATTGTATAGTTCCCCTCCTTGGAGGGGTAGGGGTGGGTTTTTCCTCCGCGCAAGAGAAACCTCAACAGCTCAACACCTTAATCATTCAAAACCGGGACTTACGCTTTTTGTTGGGCTTTTTTGCTATAGACATTTCATCCCTAACGGGATTCTTTTAGGATTATGGGTTCAGCTAAACAGCTTAATCACTTAAAACCCGGGAGGAGTCTTGCCCCGTCAGGGGCAAAATATTTATAGCCACCCCTCGTCACACGAAATCATAAGTCCCATTAGGGACGTAATGTTTCGGCTCCATGTGAATCATGGTGAACGTTTCATCCTTAACGGGTTTTGAAAGGCAAAGGCACTTGGCAATCGAATAAAACCGTAGCATTCGAAGCCGCTGCGGCTGATCCTATGGACACAGCCGCGCTCCGGTTTTCATAAATCCGAAGCACGAAACAAATTCGAATCACCGAATTAGAAATGACCTAAACAAGAAATGCAGCTGACCGCCTAGACTTCTGATCTCAGACCGCTGACCTCCGGCAATATTCCGTCCCTACGGGACTTACGCTTTTTGTTGGGCTTTTTTGCTATAGACATTTCATCCCTAACGGGATTTTTTAGGATTATGGGTTCAGCTTAACACCTCAACAGCTTACCAACTTAACCACTTAACCACTTAAAACCCGAGAGGAGTCTTGCCCCGTCAGGGGCAAAATGTTTATAGCCACACCCGCTACACAAATGCATTAAGTCCCTTTAGGGACGTAATGTTTCGACTCCATGTGAATCATGGTGAACGTTTCATCCTTAACGGGTTTTGAAAGGCAAAGGCACTTGGCAATCGAATAAAACCGTAGCATCCGAAACCGCTGCGGCTGATCCTTCAGACACAGCCGCGCTCCGGTTTTCATAAATCCGAAGCACGAAACAAATTCGAATCACCGAATTAGAAATGACCGAAACAAGAAATGCCGCTGACCGCCTAGACTTCTGATCTCAGACCGCTGACCTCCGGCAATATTCCGTCCCTACGGGACTTATGCTTTTTGTTAGGCTTTTTTGCTATAGACATTTCATCCCTAACGGGATTTTTTAGGA
>JAIPKD010000086.1 GCA_021733835.1 Verrucomicrobiota bacterium | reverse complement strand
CTTATGGATCGTATTCGGAAGTCGACCGGTGCAAACCTTCTAAGGAAACGATAAAAAAGGGGGATTCAGAAATCTATTTATTGATCAGTATCCCCGCAGTTTAGTGCTTTGACGTTTAGGCAGGCCGGGCTTGGGTCGTCGTTCGAGGATTTTATACTCGATTCCATGTTTTGCGCAGAATTCGCTTTTAATCGGTTTGTGTCCATCTTCATTTACCGCGTAAATATCCGGCTTTATCCGATGTATTTCGGGTTCGGCATCGAGCCAACCCCAGCCTGACGAAATGAGCGCTTGTGTTACGTATCGGACTGCGCCGACCATGTAGCACCGTTCTTGTTCGTTAAACATAGGGTGGCCTTCACCTTTCAGGTGCTCCACGTTTGCATCGTTCCCTACGACTACGTAGAGGTCACCTAATTCAGAGACTTCTTCGAAAAAACGCACATGCCCCGAATGAAACCAATCATAGCATCCGGTAACGACGACCTTTTTCCGCGTTTGTCCGGCAGTTCGGTTTGGATTTTCGTAAATTTGTGAAGCCAGACGAATCCACTTGAGCACACGATCATTTATACCAACTAGACGGACACCGGTTTTCTCACAAAACGCCTGCTTCGAAGGGGTGATATCGGATTCTTCGCACACCCATACATCGGGTTTTAATGCGGCGCTTTGCGGCAGTTCATCAACGAAAACAGGCGGTTGCACCAACTCAACCCGATCCACATAGCGAACGGCCTCCAATAGATACCGGCGTTCCGCCTCGGGAAACTTCGGGGGCCGGCCCTGGATTGATTCAATCGCTTTATCAGACCAAAGTAGGACTACCACCTCTCCCAAACCAGCGGCTTCCTCTAGGAAGCGGACATGCTGGGAACGCACATCATCAAAACTACCCGTTACAACAATCGATTCCATCATTAATAATAAATATCACCGAGAATGAATCCTGATTTCAAAAGCCCCTTCAACGGGCTGTTCGGAAACAACGAAAAGGTATCCGCCGCCGCATCCCGAATACATCGCTCCCGGATATCGGCCCTGATAGTAATCCAATAGATCACGCAAATCGACCTTGATTGCCGGGTGCCGAACCGTATGCGGCAAAAGCGTCTCCCAGCACCGCATGCATGCATTCATTGAGTCGCCGAGCGCTGTGATATCCTTTTGCAGGATCGCATCGAAACAGTCTTTTCCGCTCCTTCCCAGGCGGGCCGCCCAGTCCGGCGTTATCTGTTTCTCTCCGAGCGGATTGTATTCCTGTGGGCGTTGGCATACGGGCAGGATTTTCAATACCGATTCAAGCCAGTGTGCGACGTCTTTATCATTACACGACTCAATATGTTCTGGGAATATACCGGACTCATGGTTGTAACTGTAATCAAGTCGGCTAATACCTGGATAAATCAGTCCGATCATATCCTGCGACCCTGAGGGCTCCGCCTTTCCCTTGTTCTCAGTTTCATAAAGCTCACGCACCAATTGCGCGGGATCGCCGGTAGGGATGCCGTCCTTCCATAATTCCAGTGCAATATCACGCGTGCTGGTGCATATTCCCGCCCGATCCATAAACCTGAATTCCGGTTCTACACAGAGGACGACCATTGATCCAGGCGATTCCGGATTTGCCTTGGACATAAACGGTTGATCGATCCATCCTCCGGCCAGGGCAAGCCGGTAAGGAATGGGTCCAATAACATCTGTAATCTTGGATTTCATGACTACCGAATTCCTTCAACAAGTTTTGATTTTCACAGCCGGTATTCTTGCGGGAAAAAGAATATAAGTCCCCACGCCTTTCAACCTACACGGCTTAATTATTTTGTTGTGATGCGCCGGATTAGTTAATGAACTACGCGTTTGCCCTTTTTGCGTGCGACATATTGTTCTTCAATCCATTGATACGTAGCCTTTAAGCCTTCGCTCAACGGCGTATTCGGCTCCCAGCCGAGCACCTGCCTAATGAAGGTGTTATCGCTATTTCGTCCGGCCACACCTTGTGGCGCATCCAGGTCGTAGTCGCGTTCCAATTTCACTCCACCAATATTCTCCGCCAATGACACGAGATCGTTGATTGATATAAGCTCACTCGAACCCAGATTAACCGGGGTAGCGATCAATTCATCGCAATGCATAATCATATCGATCCCCTTAAGGCAATCGTCAATATACATAAAACTCCGCGTCTGAGTGCCGTCACCCCAAATATTGATTGAGTGATTACCCGTATCCTTGGCCTCGATCACCTTACGACAGATGGCGGCAGGCGCCTTCTCGCGTCCACCATCCCAAGTACCCAAAGGCCCGTAAACATTATGAAACCGCGCAATAGCGGTCTTGAAACCGCGCTCCGCCCAATACTCCTGGCAGAACATCTCCGACATTAATTTTTCCCAGCCGTACCCGCGTTCCGCCATTGCCGGATATGCGTCGGATTCCTTGAGCGCATGGGCGGTAGCCACTTTTTGTAATTCGGTATTATAGGCACAGGCCGACGACGAGAAGAAATAGCGCTGCGCGCCGGCTCTGTAAGCGGCCTCGATAAGATGCGTGTTTATCAATATACTACGCAGACATTCAATCCTGAACCTTTCGATGAATCCCATCCCCCCCATATCCGCTGCGAGATTATAGACTTCAGTTGCATCTTCGCACACGCGTTCACAATTTCCTCGAATACTGAGGTCCAGACAGAGGCACTCAACTCCGGGTACCCTTTGGTACCATTCGGGCAAAGATTTCTTATCCACCGCACGGATTCGTGTGAATCCCTTATCATGAAAGTATTTAACCAATGCACCAGCAATGAATCCGCCTGCACCGGTTATGACGATTAAATCATCTTTTTTTAAATCCGACTTCTTCGAATCCGAGTTTCTCGCGTTCATGTAAAATCCTTTCGTATAATTTATTAAATATACTAATCTTAGCTTCAATCCAGCGCAATAAAATCAAGAAGGAGAGTATTACCAAACCTGGAAATTTTAAACACCAAAAAGCCGATAAAATGAATCCTTTCACCTTAGATACACATTAACTACGTATGTTTGCGCCTTGCTGAAACAATAAATCAATTCAGTTTCGAGCACGGTGGAATTCTGAATTAGTGGCCTCACCGGGCGAATTGATCCCCTTCATTGTCATAGCGCACCAAACGGTTAACAGTATTATCTTCAAATCCAGCACGAAACTGCGGTGATCAACGTACCAGACATCCAGTTCGAATTTCCGCTCCCAATTAATGGCATTCCGCCCATTTACTTGCGCCAAACCGGTAATGCCCGGTCGAACCTCATGACGCCGAGCCTGTACCGTTGAATAACGGTCAAGATATCGGAGCAAAAGCGGTCGCGGCCCTACAATACTCATATCTCCTTTTAGTACATTGAATAACTCCGGCAGCTCATCAAGACTCGTCGCCCGCAGGAATTTGCCGAATTTCGTCAGTCGCAAACCATCAGGAATCAGCTTGCCGTCTTCGCCTCGTTCCTGGGTCATAGTCCGAAACTTGTATAACACGAACGGAGAACCTTTCAGTCCCGGTCGTGTCTGTTTAAAAATCAAGGGGAATCCGAGTAAAATCCAAACCATTACCAAAATAATCAGAAAAACAGGGGCCAGAATAACGAGGGCTGCAATGGCCGCGGTTAGATCAAAAAGTCTTTTCCACATCATGTGATATTGTCTGATCACGATTCCGACAGTATTTCTCTTCAGCTCATGGATTAATTGAACTACGGTGGGCCTCTCATGATCAAGCTATTATTATAATATCAAAATTCCCGCGTTTGTTTATGCATCAACAAAGCATAAAAACATCCATCTCGCTCATTTTCTCCAAGTTCACATAAATCCTTATAGGCCTCATGCATGCATTAAAAATGTAGAGCCCGTCCCTGACGCACAACACGTTGACACGCGCAAAATTTGCTCATAATTGCCTATATTTTGACTTTTTGTGAGGGTCTGTCCCTGCATTCGTGAGGGTCTGTCCCTGCATTCGTGAGGGTCTGTCCCTGCATTTTACTTATTTTCGGAAGATATCGGATTGGAAAAGCTATAGACTACGAACATCAGGTGTGTGATTTATTGATACAAACGGCAGAGAATTGCTCTTGAAAAAAGCGGCTTGTTCGACTCTGATATTGAGCGAAAGTTGAGATACGTAGAAATGGAAGTCTCGAGGGATGTAATATGTCGAGAAATCTGCGGATCGCCACAGATTAGCGCAAATAATTGGATACGGTTAATTCGTTGAGCGCCGCTTCCAATGCACGGTTTTAAACGCCGCGAAGATGAAAAATGTATGACGTTTGCAGAGCTAACTTGGGAAGGATGGCTGACTATAGGGGTCATAATATCGACGTTCATGATCCTTGTAACAACGCGCTGGCCGGCGGACTTTGTTTTTCTCGGTAGTCTTTCGGTTTTGCTTTTAACCGGCGTTCTCGACGCAGGGGAGGCACTCGAAGGCTTTGCGGCACGGGGGATGATCACGGTTGGGGTACTGTACATTGTTGTAGCCGGTCTTCAAGAGACCGGCGGGCTTGCCTGGATATCACATCACGTACTCGGTCGTCCGAAATCATTGATAGGCGCGCAACTACGCATGATGCCGCCTGTTACGGGGATGAGTGCATTTCTCAACAACACACCCGTAGTGGCCATTTTTGTGCCTGTTGTGGTAAAATGGAGCCGCAAGCTCCGTATTAGTGCATCGAAGCTTCTCATACCCCTGAGCTACGCATCGATTTTCGGGGGCATTTGCACAATGATCGGCACGAGCACGAACCTGGTTGTTAACAGTCTATATTATGGCCGTTACAGCGAAGAGTTATATTTATTTGAGATAACAAAGATCGGCTTGCCATGCGCATTATTTGGCACTGCGTATGTCTTGTTTCTGGCAAAGAGAATACTGCCGGAGAGACAGGCTGTTCAACAGATATTCGAGAATCCCCGTGAATACACGATAGAAATGATAGTGGAAGAAAACGGGGCTCTCGTCGGAAAAACGATTGAGCAGGCTGGGCTAAGGCACTTACCTGGTTGTTATCTGGCCGAATTAGTTCGTGAAGATATAATTTACTCGGCGGTACCACCGTCGACCGTTCTTGAAGGTAACGACCGCCTTGTTTTCGTCGGCATGGTAGATGCAATACGTGACTTGCGGGACATAAACGGGCTGTCGGCTGCGAGGGATCAAGTATTCAAGCTGGATGCACCGAAGCACGACAGATGCCTTGTCGAAGCGGTAGTTTCAAACACATGTCCCATGGTAGGTAAAAGTATTCGTCGTGGCAGGTTTAGGAGGCGTTATAATGCGGTTGTGATTGCTGTGGCACGCAATGGTGAACGAATCCACGGCAAGATTGGAGATATAGTCTTAAGGCCTGGTGATACCCTCTTAGTCGAGTCCCATGCGGGATTCATACCGCGGCAGAAAGATTCCCGAGATTTTTATCTAGTCAGCAGTGTTGAAAATTCCAATCCAGTTTTGTTCGAGAAGGCGCCGATCGCGTTTATGACATTGATGGGAATGGTAGCTCTTGCAGGATTGAATATATTGTCCATGCTGGAGGCGGCGGTGCTTGCCGCGGGAGTTATGTTATTAACCGGATGCTGCACGCCCAGCCGTGCGCGTCACAATATTCATTGGAACGTGTTGTTGGTTATCGGCGCGGCTTTAGGCGTAGGCGCGGCGCTTGCCAAGACCGGCGCGGCGGATGCCGTCGCCCATACAATCCTCGGGATGTCGGGCGGCTATCCGTGGGCAACGTTGGCGTTAGTATACATTGCAACAAATTTCTTCACTGAAATGATCACCAACAACGCTGCCGCGGCGATCATCTTCCCGATCGCCATGAATACGGCTGAACAGCTCAGTGTTAATCCCATTCCTTTTGTCATGGTCGTTATGATCGGGGCGTCGGCCAGCTTTGCGACGCCGATCGGTTATCAAACAAACCTGATGGTTTACGGCCCCGGCGGCTATCGGTTCAGCGACTTCATGAAATTCGGCATCCCACTGAACATCATAATGGGAATGGTAGTGGTCGGACTTGCACCATTAATCTGGGGATTTTGATTTCACTGATTTTCAACTCAATTCTCGCAATGGCATTTTAACCTTGGAACCTCAATGTCTCTTTTTTATACGCACTTAAATAACCTGCTGATTATGTGCTCTCTATTGATTTAAGCTCGCTATTCATACATATTAAACGAACCGGGCGCACGGATATGTGCGCATACAGGAAATTGATAATATTGGATAAGTTCTACGTGGAATGGGTGATGAAAATTTTACGACGGCTATACTTCGGCAATTTCATTGCCATAGCGTTTGTGGCCTTGATATGCACTGTTACGGGTCAGACATCCGAAAACTCGGCCGGCTCGTCGATCATCAGCAGCTCCAGGCAGTTTATTGTCCATGATGCTAGACAAACGCAAGGCGTACCGGCCCTCCGGAATTCAGAACAAGACCCGCGCACGATAGACCTGGAACCGGCCCTGCTCGCCGTTTCGGCCGAGCGCATCAAGGGCAAACTCCTGGAATTGCTTAGGTCTCCCGACAATTGGCGATCCAGAATCCATCTCAAACTGTTCCCGACACAATCGGAGCAGCAGCCGATATTAATAAATTCAATCCGGTATAGGGACAACTGGGAGTACCGTGTAAACATCCCGGATCAGGTGCAAACCAATAAACTCATTACCGGGCTCGTAGAAGTACTGCTAAAGGAAATAGCAAACCGCCGCGCACTCCGGAGATCGTCCGAGATACCTCTTTGGCTTACCGAGGGTATTTCGCTTCAGCTTCAATATTCGACAAAGAACAATCTCCTGCTTAAATCCGAGACGTATACAATCGACACAACAACGGATAAAGACCCTCTTATTCCTGCACGTCAAATTTTGGATAAGAACATACCGATGACGTTTGATCAATTGAGCATGCCGGGGCCAAACATACTCGAAGAACAAGTTCACGAAGTCTTTTCTCACACAGCCCAAATATTTACATGGGAACTTCTGAATCTCCCCGGCGGCAGGGCGAAAATGATGGAATTCCTCATGCGGCTGCCGGAAAAATATAACTGGCAACTGGCATTCCTTGAGGCCTTCAACGAGGACTTCAAATCACTCATAGATATCGAAAAATGGTGGGCGCTTTCGATCGTCAATTTCAGAGATAGGGATTCATGGAGAACTTCGCCGACCATACATTCCTTTAAACGTTTGGACGAAATACTCAGCATACCGGCAAAGGTTCGGAGCGAGAAAGCGGCAGGCCCGGTTCGCACACAATTACCGATCCAAGCGGCACTCGAACTGGCCGACCCAAACAGGCGGAATAGGATATTCCAAACGAAGATAAATCAGCTTTTACCCTTGAGGTATTCTGTTCCGACGGAGTTAGTGCCGTTGATAGACAACTACAGAATCGCTCTTATGAATTATCTTGACGAAATGAGCGAACTAGGTGTCGATCCGATCGGAAAATCGGTCGTTCCTTCGACTCCATCATTGGTCGCCTCACAATTAAAACGTCGTTTGAATAAGCTGGACAATCGGCGGGAAGAGCTGAAAAAGAAATTACACGTGAAGAGCGAATCTGAAACAAGCGGAATCCCGAGCAGCGTTAAAGGAGAAAATCAAGAGCCGTCCTCTGACACCCAACCGCGCGGCACAGAAGAATGAATTCATGACTAATTCTCCCGTACACCGATGATTTTTACGGGGTCCATTTAATATCAGGATTATCCTCTACGGCAGTATTGTCTTCAAAGTCCCAATACTCTACATTGCGAAACCATTCGGCATGTCCGTCGAGAAACAGAATTTGTGCACCGTCATTATGCAAATTTGTGTGAACATTATTTTTGCCGGCAACCGGCGCTTTACCACCATTATCGAACAACCACACAATCCTTGACGGCATTGATATTGAGGAATGCCTGACCTGATTTCCGGCGCCTGCGCCATTTACATTCCTGTTCAAACAATAATGAAATAGGTTTTTGCCGTTACTCCTCCTGGGATTAGCGGGGCATATCCATACCGAAACGCCGGGGTCCACCGCCGGATTCGTATGCCACGGCATCTGCCGATATGGTCTCAATCCCATCGCTTTGGGCAAATCCACGTACCACCCCGACTTCGTGGAGCGTCCGCTTGCCGAACCGTCTTTCGGAAGGTAACCGTTGTTGTCCGTCACGAACAACTGTGTAGCAACACCCCATTGACGTAGGTTGCTTAAGCACTCAGCGGCCTTAGCGGAATCCATTCCCTTACCCAAAACGGACATCAACAGCCCCGCAAGTATTCCGATAATCGCAATTACAACAAGCAGCTCGATTAGCGTAAATCCGTGAACACACCCCTCCACGCGCGAGCCGTCTCGGCACACAGACCGGACGACTCCCCCTTGGCCGTGTAGTTCGATCAATGCCGTGCCGGCCGGTTTCCAAAACGTAAAACCAGGACGTTGAATCGCCAACATATAAATACGAATCAAGCTTTATACGTTATTGACAGTTCCTGATAACATTACATTGCTAATGTATTCAAATCAATGTATAATACGTCAATTATTCATTTAATTATAAGAAAGCAAATGTTGTCGGTTTATTTTGGACTCGAATCCGAATTGCAAAATTCCGGTGACATTCTATCATGTGGGTAATGAAGGTTCTTGAAGTAATCAAACGCGGCACTGAATACCTGGAGAACAAAGGGGTGGAATCACCACGCCTTCAAATGGAATTACTTCTTGCCCATATTCTCAATATGCCGAGACTCGAGCTCTATCTCAATTATGACAAAGAAATCGACGAAAGGAAATTAGCCGCCTGCCGTGAGTCCGTCAAGAGAAGGGCCGATAGGGAGCCGCTCCAGCGCCTGCTCGGCGTCACTGCATTCTGCGGCCTTGAAATCAAGTTAACACCAGACGTCCTCATACCAAGGCCGGAGACCGAATTCCTCGCAGAGCTGGCGTGGGATTTCCTCACTGATTTGGAATCGAAGGCAGATTCGACACTCATGGCCTTGGACTGGGGAACCGGCAGCGGTTGCATAGCGCTGGCCATAGCGAATCACACGAACAATACCTTTGTTACGGGGATCGACGTATCCCCCGGCGCAATAAAGACCGCCGCCGGTAATGCGCTTGAATTAAACCTGCAGGATAAAACCCGATTCTTAGTCTCAGACGGGTTCAACGATATCCCGGACTCGTCGAAGTTCGATTTGATCGTGGCCAACCCACCATATATACGCTCCGACGAAATTGAAAATCTACCCGCGGAGGTCAGGGATCACGATCCGATACAAGCACTTGATGGAGGCAGCGACGGATTGGACTTCATCCGGCGTCTTGCCGGGGAGGCCGGGGATTTCCTCAAACCCGGCGGATGCCTAATGTCGGAAATCGGTCATGGTCAAAGCGAAGACGTCATATCGCTCTTCACCGCTCACGGATGGTCGGTTGCCCCGGTAAAAGCGGATCTCTGCGGCATACCCAGATATCTCACGGCTGGTTTCACCCAGGGAACACCGCAGCCGGGGAGTGATTAACCGCGTTCGGCGTCGCCGAGTAACTGAATAACGCGCTCGGGCCGCTCCGCAATAAGTAGTTCCTTGCGTAGTCGCGGATTTCTCAGCAACCTCCCCAGCCGCGCTAAAACTTGCAAGTGCTGACTCACCGTCGGTGCCACAAGCAGAAAGAAAAGCTTCGCCGGCTCGTTGTCAACCGCACCGTAAGGAACACCCTGTGAATGCCGGCCGAAGACTATAACCGGCTTTTGCACAAGCCCGATCAGCGCGTTCCTGCAATGAGGAAAAGCAACTCCATCGCCTACACCGGTGCTGCATAGTTTCTCACGCTCACGCAGCGCCCTTAACAGTCTCTTTTTCGACTCAGGTTCATCGGCTATCGCCGGCACTTTTTCAATAAGCTCCTGCAATACTTCGTCACTGTTGGCCCCTTTCAAGTCCAACTCGATCGTTTCAGGTGATATCAAACTACCCAATTCAAATCTCGGGATACTTACTTCAGTCATTGAAAAAAATGTGTGCTTGAATTTTTAAATAATGTAATGATTCTAGATATGTTTTTATACCGTTCCACCTTTAGTCCAGTGGTTTCGGCAATGTCCGCCAGCGAACAACCCGGTTGTCCCTAAACACAATTTCAGCACGAACATAATCCTTAGGATTATAATCCCTTTCCAAATACCTCTCAAGAAAACGTGTTCCATCCTCGCTAACTTCGCGGTATGTCCAAAATCGGCTCTCCTTCATCCAGGTACCATGATATTGCCAAGTAGTTTGTACTCCCGTTGCATCCCCACTGCTTGTAACCTGAGACGGCGGCCCCCACGCCATGTATACGGCGTCCGGCCCCATTCCCACATGCACCTGGCCGTTCTTAACGTATTCCTTGTACTCAGGACTTAACTTCTCGAATGCCGAGCTCCGCTCGGTTATCCTCGAATCCACCGTGGATGTCGCACACCCTGCAAGGACAAAACTTACCAACACCATTGATGCAATTGGTATTAATTTCATAGCTCCACTCCGAAACGTTTCCACCCGATCTGTACTTCCAATACCGTCACCATCACTACTCCTACAATATAAACAAAATCAATCGCGGCAAGCAGTAAATCTTGAAGCGATATCGTCGATGTCTCCGACTAATCGTCACCATTATCGAAATGATAGGTATTAAGCCATTAGATGTAGGGACAGACACTT
>JAIPKD010000024.1 GCA_021733835.1 Verrucomicrobiota bacterium | reverse complement strand
GCACCGACGCCGGATCGCGTTCGGACATCGAATAGAGCGGCCCGCCGCCGCCGCCTGAGACGACGAACACCGACCCGTTCACCGGCCCCAATCGCTCGTAATCGTGATCATGCGCATTGAATACCGCTTGTACGCCGTATTCTTTGATTAGAGGATCGAGAACGTTTTGGATTTCTACATAATCGTACTTACCGTTCAGATTGTAATCGTCGAACCTATGTAACCCCGAGCTTCGCGCCGGTTTGTGAAAAAACAGGAACTTCCACTTCGCCGTTGCCGCAGCCAAGTCGCCCTCGAGCCACTGCAACTGCTCGCTGGAAATTACTTCACCTTCACCAACCTTCGATTCGGTGTCCAAGACCACAAAATGCGCATCGCCGTGATCAAACGAATAATAAGCTTCCGTACCACTTGAGTCGGCCGGAAAATCGAATGCGTCGAAGTATGATTGAATGGACACATACATCTCGTGATTGCCTAACGCGGAGAAAAACGGCGTCCCCGTAAAAATATCACGGTACACACTGAACAACCGTACATCCTCCAAATCACGATGGTAATATGGGTAGACCAAGTCACCCAAGTGAACGATTAAATCCGCTCCCTCATTCCGGATCACTTCGGCAATATTATATTGCGCCTTCGAACCCTCGCCCGAATCGCCTAAGACCATAAAAGTGAGCGCTCCCGACTCTTTAAACGTCCTGAAACTAAAGACCTCCGACCGTGCCTCGATGTCATCGGTCTCGTTGACGACACGATAATAATAGACCGTGTCCGGCTCGAGATTCGTCAGTGACACCACATGGTTGGTGCCCGGCGATCCGTCGACGACAACGTTATTCAGTGCCCTGTCCATACCGAACTCGACCCGCCCCGCAGCCGGCGCAATCGACTTCCAAACCACCTTCACACTGTCGACTGTAGTGTTTTGCAGATACGGACCGCGACTTAAATTAGCCGATAACTCGGGCGTTGCGCCGAATGCGGCGCCGGAATAAGCCGGCTGCAACTGCAAACACAAGTAATTGATGCCGGGTTCCAATAACGAGATGTATTCATTCATGTCAACCTCCACTGTACCGCCGGAGACGTAATCCGCCGTTGCGGTGAACGGCACGCCCGATCCCATCGGCACATCGAGACCATGCCTCGTAATTTCCCGACCATTCAAATAAGCAATAAATCCACCAGTGAACTCGACCCGCAACAAGAGATGCTCGATCACTTTCACGTCGTCGACGATAAAACGCTTTCGCAATAAAATCGAACATGGCGGCTCTTGTACCTCTTCATTGATTCGCGTAGCGGTAAATCCTTTCATGTACCCTATACCGGACGCACCCGAGTCCCATCCTGTGTCGTCGTAACCGGGCATATACCAGTCCTCCAGACCCGCAGCGGCACCCGGTTCTACGGGGAAATATCTCAATTCACTGCCGACTTCGATTAATTGCGCGCCGATCACCGTATTCAATACCGTTAAAGCAATTACAATGTAAACCAACCGCAGAACCATGCCGCGATCCTCTCGAATTTAATAACATCGGTCAATAAGAGCGTACGAAACGAGAAGTCTAATTGAGTAATCGCATCACTCTGTAAGCCATTTACACAATAGGAGTCGGACCTCGCCATTTCATTTTTTATAAAGACTTACGCATATTACTGATAGTGGCCACTTGGATTTTTTCGAGCGTATCCCGTTTAACCGCCAGGAACGTACCCGCCTCGTCGTCCCACATGTACTCGCGCATTACCTGTACGGCTTTCTCGATGCGCAGCCGACGACGCCTAGTGGTAAATTGCGATAATGCGCATAATATCGGGCGTGATTAATCTTCGGAGCGAGACTGTGCTGAAAGCCGGTCGCTGCACTCTCGAAAAGCCGTTGCCCCCGGCAATCGAAAAAAACCTTGGCATTCGAAGCCGCAGCGGCTGATCCTGATATCGGAGCGCGGCTGTGCTGAAAGCCAGCCGCAGCACTCTCGAAAAGTCGTTGCCCCTGGTAATCGGGTGATAACGCAGCATTTGGAGCCGCTGCGGCTGATCCTTCGGACACAGCCGCGCTCCGTGCCTCTCCCGTACACGTTCTAAGCACGAAATACGAAAACCCTGTCAACAGCTCAACAACTTAACAACTTAACCACAGGAACAATTTATTATGATAAATGTCGCCTTTATTAGCCTTTGTCAGCGCCGAGATGGAAAAGGGTAAAAGCTACCGGTTTGAACAGGGAGGGTTTCTACCGGTGTCGGGGTGGTCCGCGCAAGCGTAAGTGTAAGATTTGCGGGAAGAAGTTTATCCCTGACTATCGTAACCTGCGCCATCAGCAAGTTTGCTCGGCTCCCGCCTGCCAGAAGGAGCGCTCGCGCCAGAACCACTCATGGAACCGCTCAAGCCGATCGATGCACTGGTCGAGCAGTTCACGATCGCCATTGCGCCGGTACACCCGCTCAACGCCCCAGGCCAGGATGGGAATTTGCGAAAACTGCCTGACTTCCTGCGTGGCGGTTTTGATGGTCCGAAACTTGATCCAACTCTTCTATCATCCTCATCGCTTGTCTTTCACAGCCTAAACTATGAATTATCGCTGACGAGCAGTTCAACCATAGAGTCTCCCATGCCCTTGCCGATCAAGTAGAACGTTTCCCAATTGCGAAACCAGTGGTACCCTTGCGCCGAAGGGGATTCTTCCCGCGGTCTCTGGAAATCGCGTGTCTCTACACCAGCCACGTTGCCTTTGAATTCAGGGTGTTGCTTGGGATCAGCAAGAGCAAGTTGATCATTCATTAGTTTCTCAACCCTTTTCTTATACGGGGCCGCTTCAGGAATATTCCATCCTCCCATACCTGTGTTAGCGATGACAAATGGCAGGTCTTGAATGCCCAGATCTTCTCTGATGTCCTTGATGAAATTCTCCATATTCTTTTCATAGGCATTGACCGCTTGTTGATTAATGCGGTCATTCCACCCCTGATGCCAGCCAAAACCGACAATTTCATATCCATTTCCTTTATAGTGCGGATAGTATTTCTTCAGGTTACCGGTGATCTTTTTGACTTGCCGAAGGATCTCGGCGTACTGAAACCCTTTGTCTCCATCCTTCTCCGGTTTCGGATACTCGGCCGAACTTGGTGGCAGGAAGTTGTGCGCCAGCGACCGGCCGCCCCAGGCGCACTTGATGATAAGAACCGGATCTTTATAGTAATCCCCAACGACAAAGCCGAAACCGTATTCAGGACCGATATGCCCATCACTTGCGCCGTAGCCGGTTGTCAGCCGGCCTTTCTGCTCTTTATAGGAAAGATTGACAAGCCAGACGTCATCACGAACAACGGGTTTTCCGTTTTCATCAACCAAATGGCCGTAAGCCTTCGGTTTTTTCTCAATATACCATTCCATCGTTCCGACGCCGTCTTTGAGCTGTCCGAAGCCAACCATATTCGATTGGCCGGCGAGAATAAATATCTTGAGCTTTCCGTTGGCCTTCTCGGCCTCGACTTTATCGGCCGCCGATGTATCCATGCCGCCCGTTATCAACACTCCAAGTATAACCAACACAGAGGGAATGATATTCTTATTCATAATTCTTCTCTTATTCATATGCCGTCTCCTTAAACTTAAACAATGATATTATACTCCTATATATCAAGCATAATTATGGATTATCGAGCGTGTTCAGTTTTTCACACTCCGATTCACTTGGGTCATCGTAGCACAACCAACCTTGATAAGCGCCGTCGTAGCGCGGTATCATACCGGCATCCCTCCACTCGATAATTCAAATGAATCCAATTATATTTAATGTTAGCCGGTGTAATTTTTCTTCTTGCAATCGGACGGAGGATGAAAAATCATTCCATCCTGTTGAAATCATCTGGATTTCAATTAACTTAGTTGGGTCATGGAGATCAATATCCTATATCTACTGACAATACTGGTAACCGGCGTTATTTTCGTGCTGGGCGGTTTTTTCGTATCACGTCTGGTCGGACCGAACAACCCGAACCCGGTCAAGCGCGAGCCGTACGAATGCGGCGAAATACCGTTCGGCGAGGGTTGGACGCGGTTCAATGTCGGTTATTACATCTTCGCACTGCTGTTTTTGATCTTCGAAGTCGAGGTTGTCTTTTTCTTCCCATGGGCGGTGGTTTTACGTGAAATCGGAGTGCTGGGTCTGATTGAAGGTTTGATTTTCCTTTTTGTACTCTTTTTTGGATTAATCTTTGCCTGGCGAAAGGGGTATTTGGTATGGCATTAAAAAATGAAGGAACCGCAAATCCAATAGGAATCCCGGAACATCGTCAGCCGAAGCCGGACGGTGGATTCTTGCTGACCAAGCTCGATCAACTGCTTAACTGGGCGCGTTCCAATTCGCTGTGGCCGTTGACATTCGGCACCAGCTGCTGCGCGATTGAGATGATGTCGGCCGGCGCGTCTAGATACGATTGGTCGCGCTTCGGTTTCGAGGTAGCGCGCGCCACACCGCGACAGGCGGACATGATAGTCGTCGCTGGAACGATATGCTTCAAAATGGCCACCAGGTTGCGGCGGTTATACATGCAGATGGCCGATCCGAAATGGGTGATTGCCATGGGCGCCTGCACCGTCAGCGGTGGGCCGTTCTACTACGACAGCTACTCGGTTGTGAAAGGCGTCGACAAGATAATCCCCGTGGACATCTCCATCCCCGGCTGCCCGCCCAGGCCGGAGGCGCTTCTCCATGGGCTTATGAAACTTCAAGAAAAGATACGAAGCGAGAAGGCAACTGATTGGAAGCCCAGGCCGCTGCCCGACTTCCCGTTCGAACACGAACCCACCGATCCGGCCAAGGAATTTCACGAATCATGACTAACGAGAAACCGCCAGAAAACCAAAGTACACCCGGAACGAACGCGGACATCTCAGGGAAACCAATCCCTACGGAATCCGGTTCAAAAGAACTGCGCCCCAAGCTAAAGGAAATCTTCGGCGCCGACGCCGCATTCGCCCCCGAATCCGACCCGCCCAGGATCACAATCAAGCCTGAATCGCTCCGCGAAACCGCTACTAGACTTCGGGAATCGGGGTTTGATTATCTCCTTCTCTTGACCGCGGTCGATTATCCCGACGAGGGCAAGATACAGATAGTTTACGCCATCACGAACTTTAACGAGGCAGATGAACTAACGCTTACAGTAGACCTTGACCGCAACGCTCCGGAGATCGATACGGTGTCCGACATTTGGCGAACGGCGGATTGGCATGAGCGTGAGGTGTTCGATCTATTCGCTGTTCGGTTCCGGAATCATCCCGATCTCCGGCGGATACTGCTGGACGACAACTGGGAAGGTTACCCGTTGCGAAAGGATTATGTGGATAACGTTCATAACGTAGTCAAGCGCCACGGCTGATTTGTAGATGAGTAATATACCCGCAGACACAAGCATCGAACCTGATTTCGAGGATTATTATGTAAACATGGGGCCGCAGCACCCCTCCACTCACGGCGTGCTTCGCTTGATCGTCAAGCTTGCCGGCGAGACGGTTCTCGGGGTTACACCGCATATCGGCTTCGTCCACCGCGGTATCGAGAAAATGGCTGAAGCCTTGACGGCGCAGCAATTCTTCCCGCTTACGTCGCGCCTGGACTATCTATCGGCGCACATGAATAACTGGGCATGGGCGATGGCGATAGAGAAAGCGGCGGGAATCGAAGTTCCGGAACGCGCCGAATACATTCGCATCATTATGTCCGAGCTCTCCCGCATATCATCGCATCAACTCTGGTGGGGCGTCTTCGGTATGGACCTCGGCGCCTTCACCCCGTTCCTTTATGGATTCCGCGATCGTGAACGGGTTAACGATATATTCGAAAAGACCTGCGGCGTGCGCCTGACCATGAATTATATTTGCGCCGGCGGCGTGCGCGAAGACGTCGATCGAGATTTCGAAAAGGACGTTCGCGAGTTTACGGACTATTTCGAACCGATGATCGACGAATACGACCGGCTACTCTCGGGAAACATCATTATCCAGGAGCGCACGAAGGGTGTCGGCGTCCTCGATCCGGAAACCGCTAAACAATATGGTTGTACCGGACCAACTCTACGCGCCGGCGGCGTGGACTACGATGTGCGCAAGAATAGGCCGTACGGGCTCTATCCGCGAATGGATTTCAAAACCGCCGTCGCCACGGAAGGCGATAGCTGGGCCAGGTACGTGGTCAGACTCGAAGAAATGCGGCAGAGCCTGAAGATAATCAGGCAAGCCCTGGATCAGATACCCGCCGAAGGCCCTGTCCGAGCCAAGACGCCGATGAATATAAAAATCCCCGATGGCCATTATCTCTCCCGCGTCGAGGCCGCCCGCGGCGAATTCGCTTTATACCTCGTCGGAAACGGAAAAATACTCCCTCAACGGGTCAAGCTCAGATCACCGGGCTTTTCCAATCTCTCTGCTTTACCCGAGACGGTTAAGGGTTGGCGTATCGCCGACCTGGTCACCATAATGTCAACCTTCGACCTGGTAATGCCGGACATCGATAGGTGACCACGCATCCGGAGTTAAGATGGAAAGTTATATTTACAGAACAGACAAGTTAATACTCGATTTGACGGAGTGGCTGACGGAAGCCACAGGCAGCGCATTCGCCGCGGAGGTCGTAAAAATGAGCATCGCCGCGGCCGTCCTGTCGGCCTTTGTCGGACTGCTGGCGATGATACTCATCTACATAGAGCGCAAGGTCGCCGGGCACATGCAACAAAGGGTCGGTCCGATGCGAGTGGGGCCACACGGAATCCTTCAGACCGTTGCCGACTCCATCAAGCTCGTGGCCAAGGAAGGATTGACGCCGAAGAACGCGGACGCGTTCATATTCAACCTTGCGCCGCTGCTGGTATTCGCGTCCTCGTTCGCATGTCTGAGTTTCATTCCGTTCTCGCCCGGCATGACCATCGTCAGCTTCAACGTCGGTTTACTGTTCATCCTTGGGATTGCATCCGTCGGCGTCCTCGGCATCCTGGCAGGCGGTTGGGCGAGCAACAATAAGTGGTCGGTACTCGGCGCCATGCGTTCCGGCGCACAGATAATTTCTTACGAGCTCTCCGCCACACTGGCGCTCTTGGCCATCGTCCCCTTCTTCGGCACGCTTGATTTCCAGGAAATCGTTTTGTCGCAGCAGAAGGGCTGGTGGATTTGGCGTGCGCCCGGTGTAGGCCTTTTGGGCTTCCTCATTTATACGATCGCATCCACAGCCGAATGTAATCGAACACCGTTCGATATCGCCGAAGGCGAAAGCGAATTGACGGGCGGATTCCACACCGAGTATTCCGCCATGAAGTTCGCGATGTTCTTCCTGGCCGAGTTTATAAATATCTTTATCGTATCCGCCATCTCGGCAACGGTTTTTTTCGGCGGCTGGATGCCGTTTCACATCGAAGGCCTAGATACACTTAATCGGGTTTTCGATCTGCTACCGCCTATTGTATGGTTTTTCGGTAAGGTCGCATGCCTGGTCTTCGTCGTCATGTGGTTCCGATGGACGTTCCCGAGACTGCGCGTAGACCAGTTAATGCACTTCGAGTGGAAATATCTTATGCCGTTGTCGCTGATTAATCTCGCGCTGGCCGCTATTGCCGTCTCGGCCGGTCTGTATTTCTTTAATTAAATGAGCGGAATCAACGTTTTTCAATGAACATTTTCGTCAAAACTTTGAGAGGGTTGAAAGGGCTTTTATCGGGAATGGGCCTGACCTTCGGGTACTTCGCGCGCCCAAGCAAGGTTATCACGCAACAGTACCCGGAAAATCGTAATACCCTGAAGCTGCCCGAACGGTCGCAAGCCAGGATCGATCTGATCAAGAACGCCGAAACGGGGCGTTATAATTGCATCGCCTGCGGGCTTTGCGTCAAGGCATGCCCGAACAACTCCATCGAACTCACTAAGTTCAAAGACCCGGAAACAAAGAAGTTCCGGCCCGAAAAGTTCGTCTACCATTTTGAACGCTGCCTCGTATGCGGCCTCTGCGTCGAGGCATGTAAGTTCGACGCGCTGCGAATGACTTCCGAATTCGAAACGGCGGCATGGTCGCCGGATGACCTGGTGGAAATACTCAATAAGGACGATCCGTGGGCGCACGATGATAAATCCGATATCGGACAGCAAACAGCGCCGGATAAAAACGAACAAACCGCCTCCCCCGCGCGCGATACCGATCGACAGGAGCATACCGGGGCCGAAGAAAAAACGATTCAACCTAAAGACCGGAGCCCGAAATAATGGAAACCTTAATCTTTTATACGACAGCGTTTTTTATCCTCGCCGCGGCGGGATATGTCGTTACGACGATGAATATATTCAGGGCGGCAATAGGACTTACAGGTGTGCTTGCAGGTATAGCGGGGCTGTACCTGCTTATGAACGCGCAATTCCTTTCCGCCGTGCAGATCACCGTCTACGTGGGCGGGATCATGGTACTGATCGTATTCGCCATTCTACTCATGCCCGAGGCGAGCATGCACCTTCGCCGTGAAAACCCCAAATGGTTTCGTTTCATCGGCGGAGTTTCGGCGGCGCTCGTCTTTGCCGTCCTCGCATACTCGATCACCGCCTTTATCGGCGCGCAGGACGCCGCCGGCACATCACTCGAACCGGCGGCGGCTTCCATCAGGGAGATCGGCCTCGCGTTGCTCTCGCCCGGCGGCAACGGATTCGTGCTTCCGTTTGAATTTGTATCGGTGGTTCTCATAGCTGCGTTGATCGGCGCGACGACCATTGCAAAGCGAACCCCTAATCCAGAGACTAAGGAGGAGCAGGAATGAATTCACCCGGTCTGGAACATTATCTCATATTTGCGGCTCTGTTATTCTGCATCGGACTTTACGGCATAGTGACGCGTCGTAATCTGATCGGTATGCTTATGTCCGTCGAAATAATCCTGAACGCCGCGGCGTTGAACTTCGTGGCATTCCATCGGTTTAAATTCGGCGGAGACGTCGCCGGCGCAATGTTCCCGCTGTTTATAATCGCGATAGCGGCGGCTGAAGCCGCTGTAGCATTGGCGATCATTCTGGCGCTTTTCCGGCGCAAGCGGAATCTGGACGTATTATCGGATAATTTATTGAAAAACTGAATCGAGCGATATGACAGGTTATTGGTTTTTAGATCATCTATGGTTGGTACCTCTGCTTCCGTTTATCGGATTCATTGTGACCGGATTATTTCTCGGTTCCTCGGCGCGGAGGACATCGGCATGGACTGCAATAGCGGCGGTCGGCCTCAGCGCCGTGTGCGGCTGGGGCGCGGCGTTCGAGTACTTCAGTGAATTCAACGGCGAGGCGCTCGTCACATTCGAGTTTCCGTGGATCGAGTTCTCTTCGTCGCTGACCGGCAACGCCGGGATACTCGCAGACAGGATAAGTATTCTGCTTGTGTTGGTAGTTACCACGATCAGCTTTTTGATTCATGTCTATTCCCAAGGTTATATGCATGGCGACCGCGGGTACCGCAGGTTTTTTGCGTTCATGAACCTTTTCACATTTTCGATGCTGGGTCTTGTGCTCTCCAGCTCGATACTCGAGATATTTGTTTTTTGGGAATTGGTCGGACTAAGTTCGTTCCTGCTCATCGGCTTCTATTGGGAGCGCCCGGCTGCTGTTGCGGCGTGTAAGAAGGCGTTCATCGTAACGCGATTCGCCGATCTCGGGTTCCTGATAGGCCTGCTTGTATTGAGTTACCACGCCGGTAGCTTCGATTTCCGGGAGCTGAACTCGCCTGATACCATAAATCATCTCGCCGGCATAACGGCGCCGTTCTTCGGGTGCAGCATATTGACGCTGTCGGCTTTACTCGTCTTCGCCGGCGCCGCGGGTAAAAGCGCGATGTTCCCTCTGCATATCTGGCTGCCCGACGCCATGGAAGGTCCGACGCCGGTGTCGGCCCTGATACACGCGGCAACAATGGTGGTCGCAGGCGTTTACCTGGTCGCCAGATTGTTCCCGATGTTTTCGGCCACTACGGCCGGGATCGATCTTGTCATGTGGACTGGCGCCTTTACCTGCCTGTTCGCGGCTCTTATTGCGATTACACAAGTCGATATAAAACGCGTACTCGCATTCTCAACGCTATCGCAAATCGGATACATGATGCTCGCCCTCGGCGTGGCGAGCATGGACGAATCGCTCGGGTATACGGCGTCGATGTTCCACCTGACGACACACGCCTGCTTTAAAGCGCTGCTGTTCTTGTGCGCCGGCAGCGTGATACACGCGGTGCACTCCAACGACGTCCGTGACATGGGCGGGCTCAGGAAGAAGATGCCGATCACACACTTCACATTCCTCATCGCCTGCCTCGCAATCGCGGGCGTGCCGCCGCTGTCGGGCTTCTTCTCGAAGGACGAAATCCTGGCGGCGGCATTACACTCCGGCGAGTACGCTGTCTTCGCCATAGCCGCGACGGCAGCGGGGCTTACAGCGTTCTATATGTTCAGGATATATCTATTGACATTCTGGAATGCGCCTCAAGACAAGCAACGCTACGACCAAGCCCATGAATCGCCGCTCAGCATGACGTTCCCGCTGGTTGTCCTCGCCGTACCCTCCGCGCTGCTGGGCATCGTGCCGTTCTCGGACTTCGTTCACATATCCGAACTCGAGCATCATGCAACGAACTGGATGGTCGTAGGTGTTTCCACCACGCTGGGTCTTTGCGGCATCGCCCTGGCGTTCCTGTTTTATTTCAAGCCGAACCAATGGCCGGCGCGATTCGCATTCGCGTTTTCCGGCATCTACAAGCTGGTGTTTAGAAAATTCTATATCGACGAATTATATATCTTCATCACGCACAAAATAATCTTCCGCTCCATATCCCGGCCTTTGAATTGGTTCGACCGGCATATAATCGACGGGTTCATGGACTTGACCGCGCAATCGGCAAGGCGCCTCGGCGCATGGCTGCGAAAGACCGCCACCGGCGGAGCGCAGGTCTACTTACTCTGGTCTATCGCCGGCGCAGGCGTTACAATGCTGGCGCTGCACATTTTAGGCGCTGGGATCGTCGTTGTCGCGCTATCGGGAGTCGGCGCCGCTGCTGTGACGGTATTTATTTTCCAGTTCACCCTCCAATTATTGAATAAATCAGAACCTTTGAAACGAATAGAAATCGACTAACGCTATGGGCCTGTTGTCATTAATTGTATCAATCCCCTTCATCGCGCTGCTGGTGATATTGAGTATCCCGGCCAAGTACTCCGACCGTATAAAATGGATAGCGCTTATCGCGACTTTCATCGACCTCTGCCTCTCGGTGTTGTTGGTCATCGGATACCTCGGGAAAATAGGATTCTCCGGCGCACTCCCATCGCCGGGTGTAGCCTTAAACCTCGAATACGTGGAAAAGATCGCTTGGCTCGAACCGCTCGGGATCGAGTATTTCATGGGTGTGGACGGGATATCGGTGTTGATGATATTCCTGACTGCGGTGGTGATCTTCTGCGGCGTCTGCGCCTCATGGAATCATGCGCATAGGACAAAGGAGTTTTTCGCATTCCTATTATTGCTTGTAACGGGTGTATTCGGCGTGTTCGCGGCGAACGATCTTTTTCTATTTTTCCTCTTCTACGAACTCAGCGTTCTGCCGATGTACCTGTTGATAGGTATTTGGGGCACCGGGCCGAAAGAATACTCGGCGATGAAACTGACGCTGATGCTCATGGGCGGTTCGGCGCTGATTATTGTAGGTATACTTGTTCTGTACTTCCAATCGGGCGCGTCAACGTTTTCTTTTTCCGAGATCGCGCAGGCCGGCATTCCGGAATCAACGCAATACTGGCTGTTCCCCGTTATGTTTATAGGCTTCGGCACACTAGGCGGCCTCTGGCCTTTTCATACATGGTCGCCTGACGGCCATTCCTCCGCGCCGACCGCCGTGTCTATGCTCCATGCCGGAGTCCTTATGAAGCTCGGCGGCTATGGTTGCCTCAAGACGATCTATCTGATGCCACATGGGGCAATGATGTGGGCGACGTTCTTTATGGTGCTGACGACGGTAAATATTTTTTATGGCGCGCTCGTAGCTATTCAGAAGACGGACTTGAAATATATAACCGCCTACAGCTCGGTAAGCCATTGCGGCTTGGTGCTGTTCGGGCTATGCGCATTGAACTGGACGGCGTTCCAGGGCGCGATGGTACAAATGTTCGCGCACGGGCTTATGACGGCACTGTTCTTCGCACTGGTGGGGATGATATATAAGCGTACGCATACACGGCTTATTTCAGAAATGAGCGGATTACTTAAGGTCATGCCGTTTCTCGGTGTATCGTACATGATAGGCGGCCTGGCCGGACTCGGTCTTCCGGGCTTGGCCGGGTTCATAGCCGAGATTCAGGTATTCGTCGGCGCATTCTCGGATGCGTCCATTTCTCATAGGATAATGGTCATCCTAGCAGCTGCAAGCGTGGTAACAACCGCCGTCTATATCCTGCGCGCGCTGACGCGGATGCTATACGGGCCGATGCAGAACCCCGAACACGAAAAAATCAAGGATGCGACGTTCGTCGAAAAGGTACCGCTCGCCTTGCTCGTCTTTCTATTGGCGTTAGCCGGTATTTTTCCCGGATGGATGATACGTATGATCGCTTATTCGCTTACACCGATCTTCTCCAATCTCGAACACGCATCATTACTTACTCAAATGTAGTTGATAACCATGCTGGAAAATATACTGACAATTGGAAATGAATTAGGATTGATCATACTGGCGCTGACGGTATTGGCGATAGGATTCCTGCGCAAACATTCCGCCGCCGGATATCTCGGGTGGTCGGTCGCTGTCGCAGGATTGGCGCTGCTTTCCGCATGGCTGTTCATTTCACCTGCGATCGATAAAGCTGCATTCGGCGGGGTTTATCAGACCGGGCCGGCGCCGGTGTTCTTCAAGCAGCTCTTTATCTGGGCGGCACTGTTGATAACCATGCTCTCGTATCCGGGGAAACAAAGCTCGAATGTGCTGCCGTACCGGCATATCAGCGAGTATCTGGGACTAATGTTGTTCTCCGTCTCGGGCATGTGCCTCCTGGTCTCGGCACAGGAATTGGTAATGCTTTATGTATCATTGGAGCTGATTACCATCCCCGTTATAATGCTGGTCGCCTTCAATAGAAACGATCCACGTAGTCACGAGGCGGGAATGAAATACGTCTTCTTTTCGGCATTATCGTCGGGCCTGCTACTCTACGGATTTTCATGGGTCTACGGTCTGACCGGATCAACACTCTTGCCCGAGATTAGGGATATCATCGATTCAAGTCCCATCGCTGTTACAGCACTAGTACTGATCATGGCCGGCGTCGGCTTTAAGCTAGCCGCCGTGCCGTTCCACCTCTGGGCACCCGATACATACGAAGGCGCGCCGGTGACAATAACCGCTTTTCTATCGGTCGCGTCCAAGGCGGCGGGCTTCGTCCTTTTCTACAAGGTCGTCGAAGGATTCTTCGTCGATACCGCGGTAACTTACATAACCCTCACCGGCGTCCTGGCGACGCTTACCATGACCATCGGCAACCTGGTCGCCATGCACCAGCGAAACATGAAACGATTCCTCGCCTATTCATCCATCGCACAGGCGGGATATGTCATGATCGGCTTAAGCCAGCCGGAGCTCCTGGGCAAGACGGCGGTAATGTACTACCTTTTGGTTTATCTTTTTTCCAACCTCGCCGCTTTCGGGATAGTAACGCTGGTAGCGTTGAGGAGCGGACGCGAAGACATGCGGGATTACGCCGGTTTCTCGATAACAAACCCGAAATTGGCGCTGGTAATGATGCTGTCCATGTTCTCGCTGGCCGGAATCCCTCCGCTGGCCGGGTTTATGGGGAAATTCATACTTTTCGCCGCGGCGGCGCAGGCAGGTCTATACTGGCTAGTTTTCGCGGGAACCGTTAACGCCATTATTGCACTCTATTATTACCTGATCGTCGTCAAATGGATGTACATAATGAAGCCCGAAAACGGAAAACCAAGGATCGGCCCTATCACCACGCCCGCACCGCACGCGATTGTCCTTGCCGTCACGACCCTTGCCATCCTACTCGTCGGAATACTGCCCATTTTCCTCGAATGGGCGAAAAGCTGCGCGGCGGGTGGGTTCTAGCAACAATTTGCGATAATCCGTATAATATTAGGCCTGATCAATCTTCTAATGACCAAAACCAATCGCGGAAATCGCGAACGTGTACGTGTACGCAAACGTGTACCCGGGAACGAAACCAGAATCGAAACTTATTCGCGTATTTGGCGATATATTCAATTTATATTTATAGCATATTTTTCTTTGTATTATTACAACTTGACGATGTAGTATATCCGCAAGATTGCTATGAATCAACGGACCGATTACGACGGGGCTTGGAAGGAGGCGCTGGAGCTATACCTCCAACCGCTCCTGGAATTCTGTTTTCCGGATGTTGCTGAAAATATAAACTGGCACGAGCCGATCGAGTTTCTGGATAAGGAACTGCAAGAGGTGACCAGGAACTCAAAACTGGGTAAGCAGCGAGTGGATAAATTGGTAAGGGTAATCCGTAAGGACGGCAGGAAAGAATGTATATTGATCCACGTGGAGGTGCAGAGCTGGGTGGACAAGGACTTGCCCCTTCGGATGTACCGGTATCATCACCGAATAGCCGACCGGTATGATGAGTCTGTGGTGAGCCTGGCGATATTGGCCGACGAGAAGCCTAGGTGGCGTCCCGACACATACGAGGAGCGGCTGTGGGGGTATGAGCTGCGATTTCGGTATCCGGTATGCAAACTGATGGATTTCGGCAGGAATTGGCGATGGCTGGAAGAGCAGAGGAATCCTGCCGCTGTGGTAATAGCGGCGTACTTGGCCACACAGCGGACGCGCCGGGACATGTCGCAGCGTCAGCGTATGAAGTGGGAGCTGACGCGGCGGTTGTACGAGCGAGGGTACAGCAAGGAGGAGGTGCTGAACTTATTTCGGCTGATCGACTGGCTGATGAGATTGCCCGATGAGAATGAAGTTGAATTCCGGAAGCAATTGGTGGAGTATGAAAAGGAGAAGACTATGCCATACGTAACGAGTATTGAAAGGTTAGGCCGTAAAGAAGGCCTTCAGAAAGCTTTACGCGCTGCAATAGTGGAAGTACTGGAGGCGCGGTTTAGTAGTGTGCCCGGCGAGCTGAAGGCGAATGTGGATGCCATTGCCGACGAGCAGGAACTGCGTCGACTCCACCGCAAGGCGGTGTTGGTTCCGTCAATCGAGGAGTTCGAGCGGGAGTTTTAAACAGACTGCCGTGGTTAAACCAATAACGGAATCGCGAACGAGAACGTGTACGTGAACGGGACTTCTGACCTTAGACCGCTGACCGTCGGCAATATTACGTCCCTACGGGACTTAAGCTTTTTGTTGGGCTTTTTTGCTATAGACATTTTCATCCCTAACGGGATTCTTTTAGGATTATGGGCTCAGCTCAACAGCTCAACAGCTTAACAGCTCAACCACAGGAACAATTTGTTCTGATAAATGTCGCTATTTATTAGCTTTTTAAGCAATTAATTATCAGACAATGTGTGGATCATCCTCGGAAGACGCACTTCGAGGTGGGGCCCTCGGCGACGACTATTTCCGCGAGCAGCGGCAGTTCCGGCTTGATCTTTTGCCAGAACCAATATGCCAGATTCTCGCTGGTCGGGTTTTCCAGTCCCGGCACATCATTGAGGACTCGGTGGTCAAGGCTATCGATGATGGGTTTAACGATTGCGACGATATCACCGTAATCCATCAGCCATCCATATTCCGGATCGCATTCCCCCGCCACTACGATGTCTAGGTTATAATTGTGTCCGTGCATTCGTCTGCATTTATGTCCTTCGGCCACAAGCGGAAGGAAGTGCGCCGCTTCGAAGAAGAATGTTTTTCTAAGTTCGACTGTCATAGTAAAAAAAACAGGTTAAATCCCGCAGCAATTATTTTTCCAGTTCCGTCCATGTTATAAGGTCGGCGAGCTGTGGACGTCCATCGTGCCGCCAAGTAACGGGTGGCAGCTGCATTTTTCCCAATGGACAAATCCTTGTGACACCCCAGTTTGCGAGGTGGAGGGCGGTCTCCTCAAGTTCTTCCGGCGCGGCGGCCAGCCCGACCGCGGAAGTCTTTGTACGTATCTTTTCAGAAGCGTGCAGCGCTTGTTCAAGGTCATCGATACCTTTTACGTAAATAAAGCGATTAAGGCATGAATGCTGGAATATGGGATTCGCCTCGTAAACAACCGTCCACGCCGTTGATCCGCGGCTAAACCAATAAAGTGTATCCGGCAACACCTGCGCACGCACCTGGTAAAAGGAACGCCTTACAGATATGTCGGCTGATTCACGTTCTGTGAGTTTACCGCGCGGTTGTATTTTTTCTAACTGTTCGAGCGCGCCCGCCAAGAGCTCGGCGAACTCCTCGGGCGTAGCATCACCGCCGCGCTCGACATAGACTACATGAGGTGAGAGACATCCCTGTTGATCCCAGGCGGCAATATCGTAAGCGGTCTTTTCCGCCAAGTCGCGTGCGTCGTACGTTTCCAACGCCGCTTTGGTAATATAGGCAAAACTTACTCGATGCCCGTAACCGATAAACCTAGTACCTTGCCGAAGGCGGTTTCCGATATCCTCGATAGTCTCATCCGCGCCCGAGGCCGTTATGCAATCCGACTCGGCGAAAAGCGGTTCCTCAAGCTCACGACTTCCGCCCGGCCATTCCACGACCTCCAGGCATGCGCCGAGCTTCGGGTCCTCCTCGTATATCGAATGCGCAAACAGCCGGGTCAGTATAGAGGAGTTCGATGCGCACTTGACCACCTGCGCAGCGCGCACCAGGCACCCGGTTATTATCGACATAAACGATGAAACAGGGAGGTTACCCGCCGTAAAATGCGTGATCAACATCGGACCGCGCGCAATCCCCTTGCGCTGCATCGTCGTCTCAAACTCCTCGGATATCCAGCGTTCAAGACGCCGTGGATGGCCGAGGTCCTGCTCTATAAGTGAATTAAGCGTCTCGCTGTTGATCCCCGAAAAAAATGCATCGAGCCCCGCCTCGAGGGTTTCCCTAGAAAACCGGGTAATCTCCGGTCCATACGCCAGCGCCGCCTCGCGATGCCTATAACCCGGCTCGCACCATTTCGAGGCCACTGCGTCCAAGGCACGTATAATCCGGGAGATTGATTTTTTATTCAGATACCTCTCGCGATTGCGCTTCAACGTCTCACAGGCATCGCTTATGAGTTCCGGTCGAATCTCAGCCCCTGGCGGCAGATCGGCAATGAAGTATTCGGGTACGCTTAAATTGTTCATAAGCAACATCCATGTTTTCCTTCCGAACTCGCCGTTACATCTTCTTCATGAGCATCGGCAACATCATTGGCGGCCTTGACGCGTTTAAGCAACGGCAGTCCGAGCACGGCCAGGAAAAGCAATACGGCCAATCCCATGAACACAACCAGGTACTCCTCCGGTGGTTCGGAAGCCAATCCCGAGGCGTTAATCCATTCACCCATCGTCCAGTGCGCGCAGCTGCTGACAATCCCACTGATAAGTACAAAAACGCCGAACGCCCTGCCCCTGACCGAGTCCGGCACGGATTCCATGATTGCGGCATCCACCATAGGAAAGCTGGCGGAATAAAAGAATCCGAACAATAACAGCCCCGGTATAACCCATTCCTTCGGTAGTATCGGGATGAGGATTGTAACTACACCTGCGCCGCAAAGTACGAGTGTGATCCACGGCATACGCGCTTTGTCGCTCAACCCGCCCATAAGCGGATTACTCACCGCGCCCATGAGCGCCAGTGCGCCCAAGGCAAGTCCGGTCGAGGTCGCATTGAAATCATGCGCATGCTGAAGGAACAACGAGTTAAGGCTGTTCATGCCCGCTCCACCGAAATCCCTGAAGCTGAAAAATATACAAACAAACAGGAACACCCACTTCAATGAATTCAGGCTCGCCAATGGATTTGGCATTCGACGCCGCTCCACGCCGGTGCCCGCGCTCACAGCAGTCCGTGCACCCGCAGGGACACGAACGAAGAAGATGAAGGCCGCCGCCGCAACAAGCCCCAACACGCCCATCTCCAATACAGGCATCCGCCAGCCCGCCATGTCCCCGCGCCAGCCGGCGTACATGGGACCTATAAAGAATCCCGCCGCCGCGCCTATGCCGACCTTTCCGAATGCATTGCCGGATTTCCCGGCGAATAACCGGGCTATCATCGACGAGGCGGCCGGATGATAAAAACTCCCGCCCACGCCGGCGATGATCAAGAACAGTGCCGCCATGGCAAAGCTCGGCGCCATAGACAACCCGATAAACCCCACGGCGTTAAGCGACAGACCGATCGATAGCAGCCTCTTCCTATCAAACTTGTCCGCCAATCCCCCCGCCCAATAGCTCGGCAGGAAATACGCCAACCCTTGTATCGTCACCAGCAGTGTCACCGAAGCGTCACTCCGCAGCCCCATATCCTCCTTTATCAAAAGATACAGCGGGATCAGCGCCACGAAATACATGTGCGTAAAGGCATGCAGTATTCCACAAAACCAGAGTATGCGCTTTTTATCTCTTCCAGTAATGTCGTTCATGAAAAACCGTTATAAAATTCGCGTTGACCAGTGAAATCGGCGCCCCGAAGGACGGATTCGGTTTAGATTATGAACGCAAACGCCTGCGTAGCAAGAAAATGGTCTAATACCCGCCCCTTAACTCAATCCTCCTGAAGCAACGAGCATCCGCGGGCGGCGGCCGTGCTGGTTCTGCCCAAAAATTCGAATCCGGCACTGCGCCGGATCACCAAATCCTCGGTCTGCACCGCAAGCGCCGAATATAGGTTTGCCAAATCATAAACGCAAAGAAGCCCGACACCGCCATCCTCTACAGCATCACCTGTCTCAGGAGAAATCACCCGAATCCGCGTCCATGGCGGAAAACGAAACACGCGTCGATCCAGTGTCGACGAATCCGAAACAATATCCTTCGAATCCGGATGCATCGACTTATCATACGCCTGCGAGCTCAACTCACACATCCCGTATTCGGAAACGATGGAGCTTCGTTCAATGCCAAGCCTTGCCGAAATCATCTTGTGAAGCTCGTTTCTTGGGACCTCGCGCGACCTGCCTTTGTATCCACCGGTCTCCATCGCACATGTACCCCGGGGTAAACCAAATTTCACGCCGCGTCGTTCCATCTCATCCAATAAATTCACATAAGAAAACGCCGTCCCGAGAATGGTTAAATGCGCGCCGGCGTCGGACGCCGCCTCGAGGAACTCAAGAATCCGCCGTGTCTCCAATGCCCACCCGGCGTCATCAACCGGATAGCCGGCGAATATCGATTCGCCCGCCCCGAAATGCCTCCTAACGGTATCGAGCATATATACAAGCGACGAACTTGGAAATTCCACAGCCGGCGGCGAGAGTATCAGATACCTCTTCTTGTCTCGGCTCATGCCTGCGCCGGGCTCGAGGTTAAAACGAAACCACGCCTTCAACGACGTCTCATATAGCTCGAGCGAATGCGTGGAATGGAAATGCCTGCCCCGCGTATCACGCGTCGTACCGCTGGACAAAAAGCACGCCGTGCGCTCACGTTCCGGCAGGCATGTCAGATCGAGCATGCCGAATCCGGATACGGGCATGGACGGAATCTCCTCCCAGCGCTGTATCACGCCGTCGCGAATACCGGCGCTTTCGCAATACCTGCGGTATTCCGGGTTCGCACCGAATTGAAGTCTGAAAATACCCGTTGCAAACCGGTTGAAACACTCGTCCGACAAATACGCAGACCACTTGAGATAGTCAACAAGCTCACGGTCTGAATAGGATTCTATCCATGATATCAACCTCGACCTAAGTTCCAAAAAGTCTCGCTCGTTATACATGCGGTCTTAATTCGTTAAGCATTGATATTATACAGCAACCAATCTTGGCGAACGATAACTCTCTTTGTAAAATGAACCGGAAACATCATAACCCTCCGCACCGTATGGTTGTCGAGTATCCCGTTACTCATCGAACTCGTAATTGACCGCCGACACACAGAAAACCACCGCGGTCTCGCTCCTCAAGGTGCGTTTACCCAGATGGACGGGTACCGCGCCGGCGCCGCGAATGATCTCTACTTCCGTTTCTGAAAAACCGCCTTCTGGGCCGATCCACACGGCAACATTATGAGAGGTCGCGGACTCGCCTGAAGCCGCCTCGCGCAGAACGTCGCGCAAGGATCGCGCGGAGGCGTCCAATGTCGCCACAATCGCAGTATCGATTTGGCCGGCATTTTGAGAGTGCTCGATCACGGACGCAGGCTGCGCTATATCCGGCAACCATAAGGAACCGGATTGCTTAGCGGCCTCGATAGTGATTTGCCGCCATTTACCGATCTTATCCGCGGGCGTACGCTTTGCGGGCCTGAACTCGGAATGCTCGCATATTACGGGGGCTATCCGGGATACGCCGAGTTCCGTGCATTTCTGAAACACCCACTCCAGCGCCTTTGTCTTGGGCAGTCCCAGTAACAGTTCGATCCTCAATCCCGGCGGGGCCTCCTGTTTAAAATCGAGCACATGAAGTTGCAGCTCCTTACGGGATGCACCGATGACTCGGCAAATGAACCTTGCGCCCCTACCGTTGATCAATTCCACGCGATCGCCGGTATTCAGCCGCAGAACGCGTACGGCATGATGCGCCTCGCTGCCGCTCAGTGTGAGCGCGGCACAGCCGGATTGCGCGTCAGGATGGTAAAATCTGTGCATCCCCAAGTGGAATAACGTTTACGTTTGAGCATGCGTCGTTGCTCTGAATTCGCAGCGCGGCGATCGGCCTTATGCTATGAATACCCGGATATTCACGGTGCGGTCTCCAACTTGGTTCAAAAACCGAGCTTGGTCAGAAAGGAGCGCGCCTTCTCAACGAATCCACGCGTCAACGGCATGGTCTTGACATCGCAGACATCGGCGAACTCCTTGAGTCTTTCCTTTTGCTCATGGTTTAGCCGTGTCGGCACCTCGACATTGATTCTGACAAGTAGATCGCCCGTACCGAAGCCGCGGATGTTTTTCACTCCCTTGCCGCGGAGCCTGAAAATCGTCCCCGGCTGAGTTCCGGCGGGCACTTTAATATTCGCCTTCCCATTCAGGGTCGGCACCTCGAGTTCGGCGCCCAAGGTTGCCTGCACTATACTAATGGGCATCTCGCATATCAGGTCGTCGCCTTCCCGTCTGAATAGATCGTGCTCGCGCACGTGAATTACGACAAAGAGGTCACCGGGCGGGCCGCCTTGTATTCCACCCTCACCGTTGCCGACCGACCTGAGACGAATGCCGGTGTCCACGCCTGCGGGGACTCGTATTTTAACGGTCGAGGTCTTTTCGCGGCGTCCGCTGCCGCCGCATGATTTACACGGTTTTTCGATTATCGTGCCCGATCCCTCACATCTGGGACAGGTCTGAGCAATCCTGAAAATACCGCGTGCGGACACGATTTGTCCACGCCCGGCGCAAGTCGAGCAAGTTTTTCTGCCTGATCCGGATTCGGCGCCGGATCCACGGCAACGGTCGCATTCGTCCAACTTCGAAATCTTGACATCCTTTTCGCAACCGAGCGCGGCCTCGAGAAAATCGATTTCCAAGTCGTAGCGTAAGTCCGCGCCGCGGTTCGTGCCGCCGTCCATAGATGAACCGAAGCCAAATAGGTCATCAAAAATACTGCCGCCACCACCACCGCCGAATACTTCGCGGAAGATATCGAATGGATCATGGAATCCACCGCCGCCCCCGCCAAAGCCGCGTTTGCGCGCGTCAAATGCGTCGTGTCCGTATTGGTCATAGGCTGCGCGTTTTTGGGGATCGCTCAGCACCTCATAAGCTTCACCGATCTCTTTGAAGTTCTCCTCCGCCTGCTTATCGCCGGGGTTTTTGTCCGGGTGAAACTTAATAGCAAGCTTACGATAAGCCTTCTTTATCTCCTCGGCGTCGGCGCCTCTTTCTGTGCCGAGGACTTCGTAATAATCTCGTTTTGCCATTACACTCATTCGCTCGGTTTCTTGGCTACAACAACGCTGGCGGGCCGCACGAGGCGATCGCCCAGCATATAGCCTTTTCGAAGTTGCTGCGCTACCTTACCTTCCTCAACCTCATCGGTCTCATGTTGCGCGACGGCTTCATGAAACCGCGGATCGAACATTTGATCCTGCGCATCCACTTCCACCAGGCCGGCGTCAGACAAGGTATTCTGCAATTGATTTAAGATCATTTCCACACCCTGGCGCAAAGATTCATTGGACTGAGTATCCGCATTCCCCGCCGCGGAAATGGCCATTTCAAAATTATCTAATATCGGCAAGAGCTTTTCGAGCAGCGCCTGGTTCGCGTACTTCACGGCTTCCTGACGCTCGCGCGCCGAGCGTTTTCTGAAATTGTCGAACTCCGCCTTTTGTCGCAGGAACCGGTCATAGTACTCGTCTGCTTTCATCGCCTTTTCAAGCAACTCTTTGGCCTGCTCGAGCGACAATTCGGTTATTTCCGGCTGCGTCTCTTCCTGTTGTTCGCCTTGCATATTGTTCGAAGCCTGCGCCTCACCGGAATCGTCTTGCTGCATATCGGCTTCCCGGCCCGGAGTATCGTTTTCAGACGTACCCGCGGTTCCGGGAGCTTGTTCCAAACGCTCGGGCGTTTCGCGCGGCTGATCCTCGTTTTCGCGTTTCTTATTTTCTTCTTTGTCGTTCACGGTTTTTTCGTTCATCGAATTAACCAATAATTGATATTATAAATTAATTCCTCCGATCCACTTTAAAAAGCAAAAGAAAAGGTAAACAACCGCGCCGACGGCACGGTTAAAAGAAATTAATTGATATCACACCCTAATTCAAGGTGCTGTTTTCCAACTTACATGCTTATCATGAAGACGCAAGAAAAAGCGCAGCCCATTGGACTGCGCTTTGTTTCTTTGAAACCTGTTTAGCGGCTTGTTTTAGACAAGCTCCCAGCCTTGACGCCAGCCGGGATTGATGAACTGCGCCGCTTCGGGGCAATTCGGCGAGCGCATATTCTCGCCGTCCCACTCCATCTTGCGACCGACCTGCATGGCCACGCAGCCTAGCAGGATAATTTCAGTCAATTTCGCGGCGTAGTCGAAGTTGGACATGGCCGGTTTTCCGCCCTTACAGGCCTCGAGCCATTCCTTGTAATGTCCAGGCGAACGTTTGATCCAGGGTTCAGGCCCCTTGTAGTCCGCGAAGTCTTTCTCCGGGAACAAGGTAAAGTCCGAACCGTAATCGTTGGGCGAATAGAGCTTGCCCTTCTCGCCGATGACCATGCAACCGCTGCCGGGCACATTTTCGAGTTCCTTGGTGATCTTACGATCCGGCTTGTTACCGCCGTCGTACCAGGTGAAATCAACAGCAGGCAGGTTACCACGCTTCGGGAACTTGAAATTGATCTTCGAATTCTTCGGCCAGGACTCGCGGTTCATACCCGAGGTCACGGCCTCGATCGAGGTCGGATAACCGAGCATCAGGCCCATGAACGGCATGTTCACCGTATGACACGCCATGTCACCAAGCGCGCCGGTACCGAAGTCCTGCCAGCCGCGCCAGTTAAACGGACAATACGACTCATGATACGGACGCTTCGGCGCGGCGCCGATCCAGAGGTCCCAGTCTAGATGATCCGGCACCGGCATCGGCTTTTCGGGCCGATCCATGCCTTGCGGCCATATAGGTCTGTTCGACCAGACGTGGAGTTCGTGCACGGGGCCGATCGCGCCGGCCTGGAGCAGCTCGACTGCGCGGCGCAAACCGTCGGTCGCCGTACCCTGGTTACCCATTTGAGTAGCGACATTGTACTTGCGCGCCGCCTGCCGCATCAACCTGGCCTCGAATACCGAATGCGTAAGCGGTTTCTGGCAGTAGATGTGAAGACCCCGGCGCATTGCGTTGACCGCGACTGGTGCGTGCATGTGATCCGGTGTGGATACGACAACGGCGTCTAGGCTCTTCTCGTTATCCAGCATTTTACGGAAGTCCTTGTACTTCTTGGCCTTCGGATGCTTCTTGAACGTGCCGGCAGCCTGATTCTCGTCCACGTCACATAACGCAACGATGTTCTCGCTGCTTACCGAGTCCGTATCGCTGGAACCCTTGCCGCCGCAACCGACAACACCGATGTTTAATTTATTGTTCGGTGATTGCCCCAACAAGATATTCGGCCCGCTGAATAGTGCGGCACCTACTCCGGCAAACGCCGCTGATTGCAGAAATTCTCTGCGTGTCACGCCTTGCGCGTCCTGTTTATAAACGAATTTTTTCTTCATGGTCATGCTTTCTTTTGTTTGTATGAGTTCACAAAAAAACTTTCACTCTTTTTTTTGTTAGGCACTCAGAGTTGTGACCGATTGAACACGCTCCAAATCGTAACGCTTCAGGTGTTATTACGTCAAGCATCAACCTGAATCTCGGCATAAAGCGATTCTTGGAGATTCACGCGAAAAATCCGTGGCAAACATCATCTTCAACAATCGCTGGCCGCTTCTTCGAGGATTTTTCCCCAGTCATATTTCGGCGGCAGGTAATCGCTTTCCATATGCGCCGCGAGCGTCGGAACCGGCGCCCACAATACAAAGCGCTTCTTCGCCGCCATGCGCCCTGGAAAAAACCACCATGCCGCGGCAATGTAGAAGACGGACTTCACATCGGGGCATACGCGCAGGAGCGATTTTAGCGTGCCCGTGCCGTCTATATGCGTCAGCGCTATCCACACACCGGTATCCGGATTCTTCCTGCAATAACTCCGTAAAACCGGCGCAGCCTCGCGGAGGACGGACTTTTTCGTCAGGAACGTCAAACACGTGCTGCAAACGCTCCTCCATTTTATCGATTCAAACTCGAGTTTCGCACCGCCGGTTCGCTGCAAGGCGGAAGTGTAATAATCGCCGTGATCATAGGCGGTAACAAAATCCGCGTTCCTGTTTTCCTTCATGAACGCAAGCATCTTCACCAGTGCACCAGGAAAATAGAAGTAGTCGTCTTCGGCAAAGTACACGAATTCCGCGGCGTCCTGGTTCAACAATAAATCGATCTGCCGCCCGAAAGTAGCAAGGTTCCCCTCGGATCGAACTTGGATCAACTCCAAATCCTCCGCATCGAAATGCTCCTTAAACATCCGTGCATACGCGGACGGGCACCCGTCCAGTATCACGAATACTTTCGCCTTGAGTCCGCCGAGAGCGGCCTTGAATGATTTCAGGCACATCCGCGCAAGGCGCAACTTATCGTCGCCGAAAACCGGCGGCACCTTGGAAACGCACGGATATATCCTGTAAGCAACCGCAAGGTCGTACGCAGGCGGTTTGGTTTGTCCGAGGTCTGTCATTCTTCGTATTCCGACTTATTCATTAACTCACATCATATTCACGGGATCGATATCCACAAAAACGGAAACGCCCTCGGGCAAAGGCGCCTTCGGCAATGAATCCGACAAAACACCGCTCAACTTGCTCATATTCGTCGTTCTAAGCATTATCTGATAACGATAGAAGGTCTCGGCGCGCATGATTGGAGCGGGCGCCGGCCCCGAAATAATCAGGTCTGCAATCGCCTCCTTCTTGGCCTGGAGTTGTTGTTTCAGGTAATCCGCGCCGTACTTGACCTTATCCTCATTCCTGTCCTTGAGCGTTATGAGCGCGATTCGCGTCTCCGGCGGGTACCGGAGTTGTTTGCGAAACTCGATCTCGTGTTCGTAGAATCCCTCGAAATCATGACGCTTGGCATACTGGATGGCGGGTTGAAACGGCGTAAATGTCTGTACTATCACCTCGCCCTCGATTGCGCCGCGGCCCGCGCGTCCGGAGACCTGCGTGAGCAACTGGAACGTGCGTTCCCCCGCCCGGAAATCCGGCATATGCAGACTGAGATCCGCATACACTATCCCCACAAGCGTCACGTTAGGGAAATGCAATCCCTTCGCAATCATTTGTGTGCCTAGGAGAATATCTATCTTCCCCATCCGGAATTGACTGAGAATCTTCCTGTAATCCTCCTTGCGCTTGAGCGTATCCGAGTCCATCCTCGTAATCGCGGCCTTTGGGAGTATCTTCTTCAACACCTCCTCGACCTTTTCAGTACCCAGTCCCGAATAACGGATGGCTGGGTTTCGGCATTCATCAACCGGACACACGCCCGGCGCAGTCTCTTGATGTCCACAGATATGACAGCGCAGTTGTTGTATCTTCCTATGGTAAGTGAGTGAAATACTGCAGTTCGGACACTGCGCCACGAATCCGCACATGGTACACTGGAGCGACGTGGCATACCCGCGACGGTTCAGAAAAAGCATTGTCTGCTCGTGCGCCTCCAACCTCTGCCGCATGGCCTCGACCAGACGCTCGGAGAAAATCGGCGGCCCCTTGCCTTTCCTTGATTGATGCCGCAGATCGACGATGCGCACGATCGGCATCTTCTTCTCATCGGCGCGCCCCGGAAGCCGCAGAAGCCTATATTTACCCTTCTCGGCGTTCCTGTAACTCTCCATCGACGGTGTGGCCGAGCCGAGGATCACTACCGCGTTTTCCATTTTACCGCGCATTACAGCCAAGTCCCGCGCGTTGTACCGTGGCGAGTCACCTTGTTTGTACGAGCCCTCATGTTCTTCGTCGACGATGATAAGGCCGAGTGGTTCCACGGGCGCGAACACCGACGACCTGGCGCCGATTACGATCTTCGCCTGCCCTTGTAGTATACTGTGCCATTGATCATGGCGTTCGCCCGAAGAAAGGTGGCTATGTAATACCGCCACCGCCGTTGATACGGTACCCGAACAAAACCTGGCCTTGAAACGTTCAACGGTCTGGGGTGTCAGCGAAATCTCAGGTACCAGCACAACAGCGCCCCTGCCCTTCTTCAGCGAGTGCTCGATCGCCTGTAGATAAACCTCCGTCTTCCCGCTGCCGGTCACGCCGTGGAGCAGGAACGTACCTCCGCCTTTGGCGCAAGCAGCGCCGGCAGCGCCGGCAGCGCAAGCAGCGCCGGCGGCGCCGGACGCCGATGCGTCGATTGCGGCGTATATCTTATCCAAGGCCGCACTCTGCTCCTTGTTCAATTCAAGGGCGGACGTCGGAAGTATACTCTCATTCGCGTACGGATCACGCACGGATACCTGCGGACCGATCGTTACCAAACGCAGCTTTTCAAGCTTGCGCACCGTACCCACGCTCGTCTCTGCAGCCTTGATGAACTCCTGCAACGGCATTTCATGCCATTCCTCAATCAATCTCCATACCTCGAGCGCCCGCTTTCCCAGCTCGTTCAACGCATCCTCCGGCGGCGACAGCGCGCGCACATACAGCACCCTCTTCCAATCAGCGTGCTCACGCCTCACCGCCACCGGAAGCACACTCTTCAATGCGTGCTCGAGCGGACAGCAATAATAATCCGCCATCCACCGCGCCAAACGCATCACCTTCGGCGTCATAAGCGCACCCTCGCCCAACACCCTCGACACCGGCCGTAAATCCTTCCGCGGCGATTCCGCCGGCATATCCACCACCATACCCAGCACCTCGCGCCTGCCGAACGGTACCTTTACACGGCTCCCGACCTCGATATTCTTCTTCAATTCCTCGGGAACCGAATAGTCGAATTCTTTTTTTACGGATATGTCCAGCCTGACCCGCGCGATCATGGTTATGTTGTTACTTCCGAATCTTAACTGTTTCAATTGAATTTTTCCTGAACGTCCTCGATACGGAAACGATTTTCAAATCCCGCCCGTTTTTCGTTAATGGAAGTTTTCGGGTGATTCACCGGTTAATGCATCATGCGCACCATGTCGCATAGAAGGCTTAAATAATAAATTGACGATGCATAATTATTTTAAATATAATTGATAAGCTAATTTATATAATTGTGTGTAGTTATTCTCCTATTTTTTTATTGTGATAGAAAAATAGCCGAAAACTTGCTATTTAATAACGAGAACCCAATAAAAGAGCTTATCCCTATTTAATCCAAAGATAGACTTTAACCGGCTTTAACGGTTGTTTACTATCCAACCTTGACATGAACAGAAGATACCTTGGCTTAATCGGCATAATGGCCTTTATCTACTTTGCCTATTCAACCGCGACGGCCGCGCGGCCTATTCCGCAGATCGGCGGTGGAAATATCTCGATTCACGGCGACGAGAATAAATTAGAGATATTGAAACAGCTCAACGCCGGCATTTGTCGCGTGCCGATATCGCCAAACGACTATTGGAACGACGGATCGGCCACACCGTCAAAAATCGACGCCGTGATTCTAACAGCGCATCGCCACGGCATTACACCAATGGTATTGTTCGAGTACTACTCAAAGTGGCACGGGCCTCTGGGCGATTATGAAAAGTGGCGCGAGATCGGACAGGCTTTCGCCGAGCGCTTCCAGCCGAACAGCCGATGGCTGAGTTCACAAGGCATTCGCGACTGGGGAATCACGGTTTTCAGCGCGATAAACGAGCCGATGTGGAAGGACAATAATCCCGAGCCGATACCGGTCGAGGACTATGTCGACGCAATTTCCGGCCTGGCCGATGGCGCGCATTCGGTAAACCCAAAACTGAACGTTTCCCCAGGCGGCTTTCAGGAAATCCCACTGTTCCAAAACCGGAATCCATACCTCAATGCAATAGCCCATCTGTATAACGAGGGCAAACTGGCGGCGCTGGACATACACCGCTACTGGGACGTCGAGTACGTGCCCATGCAAGGGACACACGATTGGTCGCTCCAACGTCAATTCGATCAAGTCAAAAAAGACGCCGGCATAACCGCCGATATCGGTTTTTATACAACCGAGATGAATTTTAAGAAACGCCTCCTCACCGAGGACAAAGCCGCCCGCGGATTCCTGACTGCGCTCTGGGACGCGCTTACGGTGACAGGCAACCACGGTCGAGCGGTCACCCGGTTTGTCATGCCATGGAATATCTTCCATACCGAGTCCGCGGATGAACATTACGGGCTTTGTAAGACGCAACGGCCTTGGACCCCCAATGCTCGCGGTCGCGTCCTGCAAATGGTATGCAAACTCACACGCGGAACGAAGATTATATCCACCGCGCCAAAGACCACCGGCATTACCGTACTGACCTCGGCGAACCGTAAGGTCTGGATATGGCAAAACCGCCCCGGCTGGTCATCTATTCACGGAACAAGCTTTGAAATTGAGCATCTCCCGGAAAATGCCGAGACCGTCGACGTCTATACCTGGGACGGATTAAAACGGAGTGTCGACATCGCCGGTCGCGAGCAGGTCGCAATCGAAGGTCTCACGCCCGCACAGACATACATGTTCGCGGCAGGAACCGGGGTCGGCGAACCAACAACGGAATCCTCAAATCACCAACATGAATAAACACTGCATGGCTCCAACCGGAATTAGTTGATTCCCCAGCCTTGCCTCTGTATCCTTGAATATAAATCGAACCGATAAACGCAAAGCATGCAAATTATGAAAACAACGATCAACCTGGTTCACTACATTGCCTTGGCGCTGATATCAAGCATTGCCATGACATGCTCGGGCGCCGGCGATTTCATCGTTTTCAAAGGCGATACCGGCCCCGGCGAAGGTAAGCACATCGTTCTTATCAGCGGCGACGAAGAATACCGCTCCGAAGAAGCGCTGCCGATGCTTGCAAAAATACTCGCCTCCGAGCATGGCTACAAATGCACCGTGCTTTTTGCCATTGATCCGGACACGGGACTCATCTCGCCGAACACGCAGAACAATATCCCAGGACTCAAAGCGCTCGAAACGGCCGACCTGATGGTCATCGCCACCCGTTTCCGAGAGCTTCCTGAGGAGCAAATGCAATATATCGACGAATACGTCAAGCCCGGCAAGCCGATCATCGGTCTTCGGACGGCAACTCACGCATTTCAATATACGAATAAGGAAAACAAATTTGCGCACTACGACTGGCGCAGCGAACAATGGCCCGGCGGATTCGGAAAGCAAATACTCGGCGAAACATGGGTTAACCATCATGGTAAACATGGAATCCAAAGTACGCGCGCCATACCAAACCCGAAAAAGAGCAATCACCCGATCCTGACCGGTGTAGATGATATCTGGGTGCCGAGCGACGTCTACGGGCTGTCCGGCCTGCCCGGCGATGCGGAGGTACTCATGCACGGTCAGGTCTTAAAGGGAATGAACCCCGAAGACGAGCCGGTGGCGGGGAAGCAGAATGATCCCTTGATGCCCGTCGCCTGGATTCGAAAAATGAAGCTCGAGAACGGCGCGACCAGGCGCGTGTTCTGTACGACCATGGGCGCTTCCATCGATTTCAAGGATGAAAACCTCCGACGCCTCCTCGTTAATGCCGCTTACTGGGCCACAGGGATTTCAGATGGAATACCGGCAAAGGCCGACGTTGGCTTCGTTTCTCCCTTTAAACCTTCATACTTCGGTTTTAACGGGTACAAGAAAGGCATGCGCCCATCGGATTTTAAAATCGGAAAATGAATACATTCCAAGCCTTTCATACGACACAGTGATAGTAACGATCGGTTCATCACTAAAAGCAACCTCATCACATGCATAAGTCATGAAACCTGATGCAATCCAAATTATACAAGGCGATATTACGAAGCAGGAAGTCGACGCAATCGTTAACGCCGCCAACTCGTCATTGCTCGGCGGCGGCGGTGTGGACGGCGCAATTCACCGGGCGGCCGGCCCGGAATTGCTCGAGGAATGTAAGACACTCGGCGGATGCGATACCGGTGACGCCAAGATCACTCAAGGCTACAACCTCCCCGCAAAGTATGTTATCCATACCGTCGGCCCCATTTGGCACGGAGGCGATAAAAATGAAGACCAGCTCCTGGCGAGCTGTTACAAACGCTGCTTCCAATTAGCCGGCGAAAAAGGTATTGGGGCAATAGCATTCCCGGCCATAAGCACCGGCGTTTATAGGTTCCCACTTGAACGCGCCTCGCGGATAGCGCTCAGGGAGGCAAACGCCTACCTCGATAAGAACCCGCAGATGAAGATCACGTTCGTATGCTTCGATAAAAAGACATACGATGTATACGCCAAACTCTCCGATGAAATGAACAGCAGTACGGATTAAAAAACATCGACACGCCGCGAGCAACCGTGACCGGCGGCTATCGTCTTTTTTGAACATCCACACCGGCATCATGTCTATTCAAATGAAAGGGATACGGCGGTTCTTCGGGGGTGCCCCGGCTTCAATCTAAAAAAGAATGCGGGAGTGTCTCCGTATACCTCTGTATAACATAGACTTGTATGACTATGAAAATAAGCGCATAAGCGGCAACGAGATATATGTCCATAAAACGCTTTACCATAACTTGATTTAATTAGAATAATCGTTAAGTTGTTTTAACGAGATTCGAACGCTCAATCTAATGTGAATTAAAGGAAAACGAAAATAGACTATCGAACCGGCAGGAGGTTATTTGTATGAAACAATTTAGAAAAATATTTTACGCATTATCAATAGGCGCAGTAGGTTTCGGCATAGCAATAGCCGGAATCACGGTATTCGATCAATGGCCTATTTCAACACAATTGAGCGCGGCCACACCTACATCGGTCCAGGTGAAAGAAGACGCATCACCAATCAACAGCAACCCGAAAATAGCGACCAGTTACGCCGATGTAGTCGAGAAAGCCGCGCCCAGCGTTGTCAGCATTTTCACTACACGCACTATCGAAACACGACAGATCATGCCGAACCCTTTCCTGAACGATCCATTTTTTCAGCGGTTCTTCGGCGGAAGGGAAGGACTTGACGTGGAACCTAGGGAACGCACGGTACGCAACCTCGGCTCCGGTGTTATCGTGACCGAGAACGGTTACATAATCACGAACCACCACGTCGTAGAAGGCGCGGATGAAATCAAGGTGGCGCTTGCCAAAGGCAAGCAAAAGTATGACGCCGAGGTAGTCGGCAAAGACCCGAACACCGACATCGCAGTACTCAAGATCAAAGAGAACGGGCTCCAGGCGATCACTTTCACAGACAGCAATAATTTGAACGTAGGCGATATCGTCCTTGCAATGGGCAATCCGTTCGGCATCGGACAGACCGTTACCCTCGGAATAGTCAGCGCCGTAGGCCGCGGCGGCATGGGTATTGAGGACTACGAGGACTTCATACAAACGGATGCGGCGATTAACCCCGGCAATTCGGGCGGTGCGTTAATCGACGCCAAGGGCCGGCTGGTCGGTCTCAATACCGCAATAATCAGCAGAACCGGCGGGTACCAAGGCGTCGGATTCGCTATACCGGCAAACTTGGCGAAGCACGTTATGGAACAGCTCATTGAAAAAGGCCGTGTCGAACGCGGCTATCTCGGAGTGACTATCCAAGACCTTACACCCGAGCTCGCCGAGCAATTCAATGCACCGTCACTCGAGGGCGCACTCATCGGCGGCATCCAAGAAGACAGCGCAGCGGAAGAAGCGGGACTGAAACCAGGCGATGTCATTATTGAAGTGAACGGCAAACAGGTCACCGGCAGCCGCAAGCTGAAACTCTTGATCGGATCAATGAACCCCGACGAAGAAATCGAGGTCAAAGCACTGAGAAACGGTGAAGAAAAGGATTTTACCGTCAAGCTCAAGCTCCGGCCGCAGGAATTGTTTGCCGCCACACAACGGCCCGCCCCAGGTGAAGGCGGCGGAGCAATGAGCGCGCTGGCCGGTGTCGAACTCCATGACCTGACGCCGCAATTGCGGTCGCAGCTCGATGTTCCTGAAAACATCCAAGGCCCGGTAGTAACGAATATCAGGATGAACACACCCGCTTACAAAGGCGGTCTGCGCCAAGGCGATATAATTCAACAGGTCGGACAAACCGAAGTCTCGAACACAAGCGAACTACGCAACGCGCTTAGCAAAGTAAATAAAGACACTGTGCTGTTCCTGGCATGGAACTCAGGCGGCAGTAGGTTCGTAGTAATTAAGCTTAACAACGAATAGTCCATCAGTCCCCGCGATTGAACGGGTTGTCCGATTCGCTTTCGGGCAACCCGTTTTTTGTACCCTGCCGATTAACGATAATACTGCGTCACATCTTAAGAAAACTGTCGCATTCGAGCGCCCCGGGTTATAGGATCCGTGCTTGATAGAAACGGACATGCCCCGGCTTTTACAGTCCAAAAACTCTCGGCCCGGCGCATAGCTAATAACTGTATAACACCATGATTTGATGGAATGAGTATACTCCAACCAATCGGAGACCTTATACTGTCGCTGCAACACGGGTTTGTAGACGTGCTTAATCCGCCGCTCACGGGTAGCGCGGGCTTCACCGAGTTCGATGAAGTCCTTCGCCGCGCACGGCAGAGAACCGATATAAGTGATCACCTGCCCTTTCTCTTTGTCGAGGCGCTGAAAATCAAACCCCGGCTGATAGTTGAATTGGGCGTACGCGGCGGGGAAAGCACATTCGTGTTCGAACGCGTCGCGCGTCTCACCGGCGCGCGGCTGGTCAGCGTGGATATCGAAGATTGCTCCGGCATCTGTAAGTACGCCGACTGGGAATTCGTCCTGGGCGACGACATCGAGTTTGCGGGACGCTTTAGCGAGTGGTGCGCACAGCGCGGCATTAACTCCGGGATAGATGTTCTATTTATAGATACCAGTCATTTGTACGAGCATACACTCGATGAACTCCGCGTATGGCTACCCCACTGCTCGGCCGGCGCAGCGGTGCTTTTCCACGATACGAATCAACGCAAGTTTTATACTCGCTCCGACGGATCATGGGGCATAGGATGGAGGAATAATCGTGGCGTCATCCGCGCTCTCGAGAGTTATTTCGGGAAGCGCTTTAATGAGAAACGCGATTTCACGGATTACGCGGACGGCTGGTTCATTCAGCATAGACACGTCTGCAGTGGAATGACCATGCTCACGAAATACGTTGACGGAACAAAACAATAAACTGAATTGAAATCCTGAAACCAATGCAACGGGTTTATGAGTGGAAAGAACAATGCACAGAAATCGGCGTTTTATATTTTCCTAGGGCTTATTGTCGTTCTTGTATGCTTGTTTTTTTACAAGAGCTTTGCGCCCGGGCAGACACTGTTTTCAAACGACGGACCGCTGGGCATTGTTGCCTCCGAGGCATTGGAAATGCCTGATGCATTCTTCGGCATTTGGCAGCATCTGAACTGGGTGGGCAAGCCGGAGACGAACGCGGCGCCGAATATATCATGGACGTTGTTATGGGTGCTCGGCCCTGTCCTTTACTCGAAATTTCTTGTGCCGATCTCTTTTATCTTCCTCGGCGTTTGCGCGTGGATATGCATTCGCCGGCTCGGAATGAACCCATGGGTAGCCGGTCTGGTCGGTCTGGCAGCGATACTGAATTCGGACTCGTTCTCAAATGCCTGCTGGGGATTGGCGTCGCTTACATTGACCATATCCTGCGTGCTCCTTGCCATAGGCGCCATCGGCACGGCAAAGACAAAGACCGGTTGGATAAACTACGTACTCGCCGGGTTCGCCGTCGGTATGGCGGTAATGGAGGGGTTCGATAAAGGCGCCATCCTGAGTCTCTTTGTAGCCGCATACGTAGTCTGGGTCTCGATGCAGGGCGAGGGAAAACCGGGATCAAGACTCTTGCTCGGCATAGGGCGTACGGCGGTGGTGGCCGTCTGCGCGGCGTTCTTATCCGCGCATACGATCCTTACACTGATAAGCACCCAGATCGAGGGTGTCGAGGGTGTGTCCGAAACAACTCAAACCGAACAAACTTCACAGGAACAGTGGAATTGGGCCACCCAGTGGAGCTTGCCCAAGGCCGAGGCGTTAAGACTGGTAGTCCCGGGACTGTTCGGGTACAGGATGGATACGCCGGACGGCGGCGCATACTGGGGCACGGTCGGGCAAACCCCCGGCTGGCAACAACACCACCGCGGCACACCGCGGTTTTCAGGATCCGGCTTTTACGCCGGCGTGTTCACAGTCATTATCGCGCTCTGGGCCGCTATTAACTCGTTCGGCAAAACCTCCGTCTACTCCGCCGGCGAACGAAATCTCATCCGCTTCTGGATATGCGCATTCGTAATCGCTCTACTATTCGCCTTCGGCAGGCACGCGCCTTTCTACAGGTTATTCTACGAACTCCCCTTCTTTTCGACCATCAGGAATCCAATTAAGTTTATCCATCCGATGACCGTATCCATGCTCTTGCTTTTCGGATATGGGCTCGAGGGATTACGTCGGCGCTATCTCGAAACCGGCAATGCATCGGAAGGCCTCTCGAATACGCTACGAAATTGGTGGCCCACGGCGAAACCGCAGGAAAAAAGATGGGTGCTGGGACTTTGTGTGGCGATAGGATTCGCGCTGCTCGGCCTTCTCGTTTATGCGTCGGCCGGCACGGAGTTGATTCGCTACCTCAGTTCAACAGGATTCTCCGAGACGGCGGCGAGGGAAATCCACGCGTTCAGTCTAATGGAAATCGGATGGAGTATCCTATTCCTGGCATTAACGGCATTCTGGCTGGTGCTCGTCATGAGCGGATACCGTCCGGCCGGCGGGAAGATATGGATATTCGTCTTCGCCGGTATCCTGATCACAGCAGACCTTGCAAGGGCAAATACGCCGTGGATAGTCTATTACAATTACAAGGATAAATATGCCTCGAACGAGATACTGGACACCCTCAGGCAGGAACCGTTCAAGCACCGCGTAGCGATGCTGCCGTTATCGGGGGGACAGGCCGGACAACTGCTTAGCGGCGTTTATCAACAATGGCTTCAGCATCATTTCCAATATTATGGTATTCAGTCGCTCGATGTCATACAAATGCCGCGCGCACCCAAGGAGTACAATGCATTTATGGGCAAGCTCATGTCCGGCGCCGAGCGGCTCCCACGACTTTGGAAACTGACAAATACACGATACCTAATCGGGCTCAAGGCGCACGTGGATATGCTCCTTAATCAAAGGATCGATCCTTTAAAGAAACGGTTCTCAACGCACACCGCGTTCGGCGTCTCGGGTGTTCGAGGCTCGGAGCGTTTATCGGTGAATGTGACAGAAGACGGGCCTCTGGCGCTGATCGAGTTTAACGATCCCTTGCCGCGCGCGGCTGTCTATACCGACTGGCGTGTCGTTAACGATGCAACTGCTTTGGAGACGCTTGCCGATCCGGCCTTCAATCCCGATAATACCGTCCTTGTCGCGGACGCGAACAATCTGCCGACGCCGCCCGGAGTAACAAACGCCGAATCTTCGGTACAAATCACTTCCTACGAATCAAAGAAAATCACCTTAACCGCCACTAACTCGGCGCCATCTATTCTGTTGCTTAACGATAACTTCGATCCGGACTGGAATCTGACCGTTGACGGCGAGCCCGCCGAGGCACTTCGTTGCAATTACCTGATGCGCGGCGCATTCCTCGATCCGGGCGAGCATCAAATCAGTTTTGAATACGCGCCGCCCGTTCGTGGCTTTTACGTCAGTGTTATTGCCATAGTGATCGCGTTGGGCCTGATCGGACTCACGGCGTTTTCGTCGAGAAGGAATCCGGTGAATCAGCAGCGGAAGCGGAAACACGCCGGCGGATAACACTTTCGATCAGAATGAGTCATCAGCAAACATATACCGACAATAAGGCGTACGCGGATTTCCTTTCTGACTGGGACACGGACTTCTTTGCCAAGTACACGGATACGCTTATCAATCATTCAGGCCGCGGCGAGCGTGTGCTTGACGCAGGATGCGGCGTCGGTCAAGCGCTAAAACGCCTTGTCGCCGCCGATATCGACGCATACGGGGTCGATGTATCCAAACCGAACATTGAACGCGCAAAGGTAATATGCGGGAATTGCTCCGTTTACGACGGCAAGGTTCTGCCGTTCACAGACGGATTCTTCCGCGCCGCCGGCGCGTTCAACGTGCTCGAGCACGTCGAGGAACCCGAGCTGTTCCTCTCCGAGCTGTGCCGTGTGGTCAAACCCGGCGGGTGGATCGTCGTATCGAGTCCGAACTTCTTCCGCGCGGCAGGGCTCGGCGATTATCACCCGAGGATGCGAGGCATCCGGAATAAACTCAAGAACCTCCGGCGCATACTCCAAAAACGGCGTGTGATCAGGCGGCATCCGGAACAGGTCAGGTTCGACAGGATACAGCCGATCCAGCGCGCCGAATTCCATCCCGATGACGATGCAATAATCGCAACCAATGGTATCGAAATCCGTTTCTTTCTCGAGCAATACGGATGTGACGTCGTGTCGAGCGAATGCACGGATCGCTATGTCAATCCGCTCCTAGATCGTTTACTGAACCTGACGCCGGCGCGCCACCTAATTCTCAACATCTTCACGACCGCCCGGAAGCGCGATTGATGCGTGTGTGAGGTAATGCCGGATACGCGCTTATAATTCGAACCGCGCCAGTCGCCGTATGCCGAGGTGCATGGGCAGCCATCCGATGAGCAGCGATATAATCAGGAACACGCACCAGCACGAGACCTTGACAACATCAGGCAACCGTCCCCAAGGCGATCCTACGGCGAGAACCGCTACGGAACAGAGAATATATAGAAATGTCAGTACAAGACAAAAAGTACCGCCGAATCCACTGACGATCTTACTCGGGTTCTCCTCCCTCATATTCGGGTAAAGGACGCCCGTCCCGACTGCCAGGCCGTTCAACGCAAAAGTCATAACGGCAATCGCGCCCACAAAAAACAGCGTCCTGTCCATCGGCATCTTCAACATCGAGCAGGACAGCCAGATAAGTCCGGTTGTTACTACCAACGAAAAAACCGACGCAAACCAGAACTTGGTCTTGACCACACGCTCGAGCCCCATGGGCGCCATACCGACTATCCAAATCCTCCTGCCTTCCTGCGAAAACTGCGGAAACACAAACCGCGTCGTCAACGTAGCCAAATTCAACGAGCAGGCACCCAGGTTCAAGAACGAAACCAGGTGTATCCAAAACGGATTCGATAATTGCTGCGAAAAATTTCGGAGGTTCAATATATAAAGTCCCAGTAATCCGAAAAGGACGATCGTCTGTCCCCATTGCGTCGTGTCGCGCCAAAACATCCGCATGTCCTTGACCACGAGTGCGCGCACGTCCCTCCTAACCCACCATAAACAGCCCATCATCCTCTCGAGGAAATCGACCGCGCGCATCCGCGCCTTTATACTCTGGAGAATTCGGTTAAACCATCCGCTTACTGAGACGCTCCTGCTCTGCACCGCTGAAAACGCCGCAAAGAAACCGTGTCCAAACGACGTAAATGAAATAAAACCCAAAAAACATACATAGCTCAGAAGCACGAACACAAAGAACAACGCCGTGTTGATCGCGCCGTCGGTCCAATTAATTACACTCGATGACAACCAGAAACTCGGTAGGAACGGGAAATTGGCAAACCTCGTGTTCGACAATAACCTGTCCAATAACGGCAGCATCCTGGTCTCGAGAATATCCTCGGCCGTGGACTCCGGCTTCAACCAAATCGCCGCGGCGACCAGGCCCGCCACGGCTATTAAGACCGCCGCCACTTGAAAACTTCGCCTATCGAGGTATCGCGCCAATCCGATCGCGCACCACGATCCGAGTACTCCCGGCAGAACTATAAAAACCGCCATCAGCAACGGCGTGATCAAATAAAAATGCCACGGCGCCCTGAATGATATCCCATAAGCCGCCAACAACGGCGAAATCAAAAACACGAACGCCCAAGAGGCAAGAACGGTTGACTCAAGGAATTTCCAGTTGAATATCGTCTGATGATCCAACGGCATCGCAAACAGAAACTCGGTCTCCCTGTTTCTGAACATGTTCGAATACGAAATCACCAAGTTACTGAACAGCAACAAAATAAAGAGAAACGCAAACAACAGAAAAACCAATCGCTCCACCAACAGCGTACCAAGCCCTGGGAACGAAGACACAAAGTCCAGTCCGCGGCTGAACAACAAAAATGAAATCGTTAAATACCCCGTTATGAAAAGGACGATTACCGATGTGAGGAGCTTCGATTGTCCGCGCAGTGACAGCAGACGTCTGTACATCTGCCTTACATTGGTCGCGAGGATGAGCAAGAACGGCGTATGCCGCCGCGTTCCTGATGGTTTGTCGATTAATTCATCCATATCCACCCAGTGTCCGCGCGGCTATCATTCACCGACTTCAACGACATGCTCGAGGAAGAACGGCCCTTGCATTCCGTATCCGACTGTGCTGTATTCGCTGCCCGCGGGCGGCCCTATGTACGGCCCATTGCGGAACATACCCGGCCAGGCCGAGCCCAACGCGTCGCCGTTATGATGCGGGCCCAATGTATTTCTCAAGGTACCGTATACGATTATCTCAATAATATTTGAACCCTGTTCTAGCTCGGCTGTGACATCGCAGCCACGGTCGTCACTGATAAGATAACCGGTGTTTCTGCTATTCACACGTACCTCGGCGACGCTTCCATACCATTCACCTGTTTTTAGGATATAACGCCCCGTCTCCGGTTTTAATTCGAACTCACCCTTATACGCCACGCCGGCGCCGTAAAAAGGATACCCCTGCTCGTTCCAATGCCCCATCCGCAGACCCGATTCGGATACGACGGCGAAACCCGAGTCGCGGCTTTTCAGCGAAAAATCGCCGATCAGATACGCGGGTTCAAGCTCATGGAAAACCGTCATCTTCCGCGCATGCAGCGTGACTCGGTTGGTACCGGAAACGACCTTGTCCCCGAGTCCTATCCTACCAAATGCCCTGTCAAGCCACCAATCCGATGTATCCGACTCGAGTGGCGAACCGTTCACGCATATCTCATATAAGTCCGGACGCTCGACCACGATCGACAAACCGGCCGGCGGTTCGCCTTCAACCACGAATTCGTACATAGCCTCGAAACCGCTGTCGGCGGAAAACTCGGTATCGATTATCTCCGAGCCAAACTGCACACTGCTGTCCCACGGGTTCCGGCCGAGACCGTTCTGCTTGAACACCCAGTCCTGCGCGCGATAGAAGTATTGGTTCGTCCTGGATTCGCCGTCCGCGCTTACATCCACATAATCAAGGACAAGGACATTCGGCGCCTCCGCCGAAACCTGAATATCGCCGCAGGCATGAATTATGTTTGTTTGCGTCTTGCCGCAACACGTACGCGCCATCGTTTCCTCTCCGAAAAACAGCAGGACACTACCCGCCGGCGGAAGATCGAAATCCAGCGCAACACCGTTTTCGTCACTTTCAAAATCGCACTGCAAAACCTCGCCCGTTGATGGGTCCCATTCTTCGACACCGTCGTACCCCGCACGTATCGTGCCGGAGGAATGATGATCGAGGCTGGTATTGACCATAAACAGTAATTCGGCGTCGGCTAATATACGTCTATTATGGAACAGCATCCCTTTATCATCCTCCGCGCGTGCGATCTCAAGCCGCTTATCCTGAATCCGGCATTTCAGTTCGTCCACTAAATCCGCTTTATCGAGAAGAATCCATCCATCGCTCTCGCCGAATTCGGAACAGTAACCGGAAAGCCCACCGTCTATCCTTCCAGGCGGCGCCGAGCTGGAGAGTACCTTGCCGCCCCGGGCAAGAAACTTGCGGATCAATTCAGCCGTCGGTTTGTTTAAGTTTTCGACGTGCCAGGGTACTACCAGGATATCGTAATCCTTAACGCCTACATTCAGCGTGCCGTCCTTCACGGAACCGTGATCGGCCAGTATACTCTCGGAGGCCAAGTCGAATTCGATCTGCGCCTGCGCCAACTCAACAACCGTCTTTTGAAAGGCGTCACCTATCGCTCCCAGGCTCCCGGCTTCGCCGCCCGCCGAATTATACATCCAGGCGGTCGTCGTCGGCTCGAGCAGCAACACGCCTCCGGCGGAACGACCTTGCGACAATGCGGCCGAGAGTCGTTCGAAATACCCGGACATAATTGTATACGCGTCCCACCACGGTTCATGGTACGAGAACGACAAGGGATGATCACGCTTGCGCGCGCCCCTTATCGTTAAATACGAGAGATGCTGGTTCATGGTGTTTATGCCGAGTACATACAACCAGTCGCCGATCCTTTTCATATCCTCAAACCTCAAGTCCCATCCCGCCGCGCCGTACGCCTCGCAAAGGGTGCGCGGCAATCCCAGCTGATTCGCGACACTCGCCACTTCCATCACCGCGCGAACATTCCCGAACTGCGCATGTGTTCCTTCATTGTACTGGTTCATCAGCGTATCGATACCCGGCCTGTGCTGCCAAGCGTACATCGCCATGTTATCAGGCACCAGCGCGGCCCGGGGCCACTCGTGCTCCCAGTAATGCCCGGTGAACTCGAGGCCGTTGGTTTCGCAGTATTCATAATACGGCTTTGCCCACCGCTGAATAAACAACTCCGACAGCAACTGGTAGTAATTATGCCTGACACGCTTCCAGTCACCTACCCGGGTATGCAGCGCCGGCAGGTTTTCAATAAGCGAATAACCCCAGCGCTCCCGGAATCTTTCCTCCAAGTCCCCCGTCCAGTGATAATTCCCTGCACCGCGCAGCCGCGGTTCGTCGGTGAAAGAGCCCGGGATCAGTTTCCCGAACTCGTCGCCTAACTCACGTTTATACGCGCCCAGGGTCACCTCGAGGAATTCGGGTGTCGTTTTCGGGTTCAATAAGTCAACGTAATACCGGCCGCCGTGCCATGGCGACTTGCCGGCGTATTCCTTCTTAACCGCCAAGTACCGCTGTTTTCCGTCATCCGTGCCCGTTACCGGAGTGTTCCCGCTCTTATCCGGCTCAACTAATCTGCATATATCGTTATTGTAAATCCTGTAGACCCCGAGGAAATCACCCGACGGCGCTGAGTTTGTCTCAATAAAGGACAATCCCATCCCGCGCGTTTCAGGAAGGCGCTCGGGCACCAAACCGCCGGCGAAACCGGACGGATACGAGTTTTCATCATATATCCACACATTCATCCCAAGGCGTTTCGCCTCGGCCAGTGTAACGCGCCACAGCTCAAACCAATCCTCCGAAAGATAAGGCGTCATCAGCCCCGGCCTGGGATGAACAAAAACCTGATGAATCCCGTGCTTGTCCAAGTCCCTCAACGAAAACCTGATCTGCTCGGGCGTGATCATATCGTTCCAAACCCATAACGGTGCCGTACTGAACTCGACCGGCGGTTGTTCAAATGTAGCCCTTGCTTCTTGGAAATCAGGAAGGTCTATTACGGAGACGTCTGCCGCGTATACAGCACCGCAACAGAATAACGCAAGCGCGAGCATCGACGAACGGAGCGATTTCCAAACATGTCCATCGCAGACTCGAGGAATACGAACGTTGTTTTTCATGGGCATTAGATTAATTGGAATGTCCCTGAATTTCTATAACTATTTAGAGTAATTAGCTTATAATGTTTTTCCTGCGAATCTACCGGAGCGCGGCTGTGTCCGAAGGATCAGCCGCAGCAGCCTCGAATGCTACGCCTTCATCCGATTGTGCCTTTCAAAATCCCGTAGGGACGGAATACCACGTCCCTAAAGGGACTTATGGATTTGTGTAGCGAGAGGGCTATAAATATTTTGCCCCTAACGGGTCAATTCCTCGATCTTATCTCGCAATCCGTACCCCATAATCCTAATGAATCCCGTTAGGGATGAAATGTCTATAGCCAAAAGCCCAACAAAAAGAATAAGTCCCGTAGGGACGAAATATTGCTGGGATCAGCGGTCTGAGATCAAAAGCCCCCGTTCGCGTACACATTAGCGTTCCCGTTCCCGATTCCTTTGATTTCCGTAGTCGGTTTTGGTCATTAGACCCCCCTTTTCTTTCCTGATTCAAGATTCCTGTTTTCATGTGTTTCGTGTATTTCGTGGTTAAATAATTCCGTGCATTCCGTGGTTCCATAGTTCAATGGTTCCGCACACTCCGTGATAAAAAAACAGGCTCAATGACGTTTGAAGTGGGTAGAATTGGGGACTCTGTCCCCAAGCCCCTGGGATTTATCGCATTGTAGCATACCCGCAGGCATGAGGCCTCAGGCGTCTGAAACGCCTGGGCCTGCGGTACATGCGCCGACAATGGCGCTCGGGTTGCTTCCC
>JAIPKD010000085.1 GCA_021733835.1 Verrucomicrobiota bacterium | reverse complement strand
TCCGTCACCGCACAGTGTTATGTGGCATATAGCACCAGCAAACTCATGTTTTAGCTTGCAAGCCATATTCGACAACAACCATCGACTCAGTTCCCTTTCAACCCTTAATTGCTATTTTGAGGGCTGACCCTACTTTGCAGACAGTCGGCGTCGAGCCCGCGTGGGTAGAGCAACTACGCGACGTTGTGGCTATCGGAAGCGGGGCGTTCGGCCGTTGGGTTAGGAGTCTGATCAAAGAGGAAGCGGGCAACTTTGAGCACCCACGGGCCCTGCGTCGCCGCGCAACTGTGCAAGAGGTGCGAGAGGCCGTCGAAGCATTGCGTGGGCAGTCATGGGGCGAGTTCAGCGCCCTACGTGGTGACTGGGGCAAGGCGCTGTTTCTGTGGGCCGTGCGCAAGTACTGCGGGCTGACCCTACGCGAAACCGGTGAAGCCGCCGGAGACATGAGCCCGAGGGCGGTGGACATCGCTATCAGTCGCTTGCGCAAGCGGGCCGAATCAGATGCCGCGCTGCGCTCCAAGCAAACCAAAATCAATGATCAATTGAAAGGCGAAGAGTGGATTGTGGAACACTGACCCCTATCCAGACCCAGAGCTGCATGAGGCGACCGCGAGAACCAAACTAAGGATTATTACTGATCTTCTCATATTCTTTAGACCCAACAAATAATTATACCTATCTGTATAACATCCCAATCGGGATGATAAACCTAAGGTGACCGTTCACCGTCTGCCCATAGCCATCGGGATAGACCTGGGTCAAAGTTTGTTGCGGATAAAGCAGTAATGCAACCGCAACAGCTGAAATAGTCGTTACTGCGCCCATGTGCCGCATTTTCCTATTGGCATCGGAACTATTCAAGAAATAAATGCGGGTATAGGTCATTTTGTCATTTTTCTTGCGCTACCGAATTTTCGAAATTCCCAAATGGTAATTGGGCGAACGTGTACGTGTACGGAAATAATAAATCCGAAGCACAAATATCGAAGCACGAAACAAATTAGAAATGACCACGGAAATCACGGACATCGGGAACGCGTACGTGTACGGAGCCGGCATATAAACATCATTGCGTCCTTCGAGTTCTTGGCGAGAGGCGCATTACCCTCGCAAAATCCGCAACGAGCACGAAAAATGATGACATAATATTTCGTCCCTACGGGACTTACGCTTTTTGTTGGGCTTTTTTGCTATAGACATTTCATCCCTAACGGGATTCTGAAAGGCGCGGGAGAAACTTAAAAGGCAGGCAATTTTTGACTATGCAACACCCACATAATGAATAAGATTATAATGATGCGAAACGAGCCGTTGCTAAAAATTGACTTGGACGAGATACCGAAAGTAAAGAGTGGTAAGGTACGCGAGATGTTTGATCTCGGCGACAGTTATCTGCTTGTCGCCACCGACAGGATATCGGCATTCGACTGTGTACTCCCGACAGGTATTCCGCGAAAGGGTGAGGTGCTCACGCAACTCTCGCATTTCTGGTTTGAACGAATGTCGGATATAACGCCGAATCACCTCCTCATCGGTGAGGCCGATCCTATGCCGGAGCGGCTCAAGCCATTCGAAGCATTACTAGCGCGACGCAGTATGATTGTAAAAAAGGCACAACCTTTGGCAATCGAATGTGTCGTTCGCGGGTATTTATCCGGTTCAGGCTGGAAGGAATATAAGACCGATAAGACTGTTTGCGGGATTCGGATTCCCGACGGCTTAACGGAGTCCGCCGAGCTTGAAGATCCGATCTTCACGCCCGCCACAAAGGCCGAGAGCGGACATGACGAAAACATATCATTCGAGAAAGCCGCCGAGATAGTAGGCGGCGATTTGGCTGAAAGAGTGCGTGATTTGAGTATGCGTATTTATAAGTCCGCGCGTGAGTATGCCGCAGAACGAGGAATCATTATTGCCGACACGAAATTCGAGTTCGGCCTTTTCGAAGGTGAATTAATTCTTATTGACGAGGTACTTACGCCGGATTCTTCGCGGTTCTGGCCGGCGGATCAGTATGAACACGGGCGGAGTCAACCGAGCTTCGATAAGCAGTATGTGCGTGATTACCTTGAATCGCTGGACTGGGATAAGTCTCCTCCGGCGCCTGAATTACCGCCGGAAGTAATCGCCAAGACCAGCGAAAAATATCTGGAAGCCTATTCTCGCCTGACCGGCCGGGAGCTTGATTGATATAGGCAGACTTATAATCGCAAAAATTAAACGTGTATTTGAATCCAATAAACCATTAACGTGTGTATATGAAGGCAAGGACGAAATCCGACGAGTTGTTCGCCGAAGCAGTAAAGTATATACCGGGGGGTGTTAATTCACCGGTTCGCGCACTTCGTGCCGTCGGGGGCCGCTCGTTTTTTGTAGACCGCGCTGCCGGATCGCATTTTACGGATATCGACGGAAACGATTATATAGATTATCTCGGCACATGGGGCCCGGCTATTCATGGGCATGCATACCCTCCGATAATCGAAGCCGTCAAGAATACCGCCGAAAATGGAACTAGCTTTGGTATCCCGAATCCCTTGGAAGTAAAAATGGCAAAGCTGATCTGCGATGCCATACCAAGCGTGGAAAAGGTGAGGATGTGCAATTCGGGGACGGAAGCGACAATGTCCGCTGTGCGCCTAGCTCGTGGATTCACCGGCAGGAATAAAATTATCAAGTTCGCCGGATGCTATCATGGTCATGTCGATTCGCTTCTGGTCAAGGCCGGGTCGGGCGCTTTAACATTCGGACAACCGACCAGTGCCGGTGTGCCGCCGGATTTCGCCAAGCATACCATTGTATTGCCTTTTAACGACATTGACGCCGTACGCTTGGCTTTTGCAAAACATCGCGATTCAATTGCGGGCATTATTCTAGAACCGATACCCGCGAACTCCGGTCTCTATCTCCCGCACCCCGGGTATCTGGAGTCCTTGCGGCAAATAACCAAGGCGAATGACGCGCTTTTGATTTTTGACGAGGTAATGACCGGATTCCGTATCGGCCTCGGCGGAGCGCAGCAACTCTATGGCGTTGAACCGGACTTGTCATGCTTCGGAAAGATAATCGGCGGCGGACTCCCGGTCGGGGCATTCGGCGGTAAGGCGGATATTATGGACGCGCTTTCTCCCGACGGGCCCGTTTATCAGGCCGGTACATTGAGCGGGAATCCGGTTGCCATGGCCGCCGGTATAGCCGCTCTTGAGGGATTACTGGATGGAAAGGCCTATGAGAAGCTGGAAGGCCTCGGCGCGCAATTGGAAGAGGGAATGAATAAAATAGCCAGATCATCACCCGTCCCCTTTAGATGCAATCGTATAGGGTCGATGTTCTGCACGTATTTTGTGGATAGACCGGTATACAGTCTGGATGACGCTGCGCATAGTGACAAAGAGAGATTCGGACGCTACTTCCGGGGCATGCTCGAGGAGGGCGTTTATCTTGCGCCTTCGCAGTTTGAGGCGGGGTTCATTTCCACGGCTCATACCGAGGATGACATAGAAAAAACCGTAGCCGCCGCCGCTAAAGTCTTGAATTCATTTTAAATATTCAACCCTATGCCTGTTCCGGCGACCACCTCACAGCGACAAATCGTTGTAACGACTTGTCGAATCCGGTGATAACGCCCGGGCCTTTGATAACGATGCGCATCCTAGCTATCGATTACGGGACAAAGAGACTGGGCGTTGCGATGAGTGATCCGACAAAGACAATCGCTCAGCCCGTCGGGGCAATCGCCGCCTTACCCGAAAAAGCCATGCTCAATTCCCTGCTCAGGTTGTTAAAAGATAACGAGGTGGAATTGATCCTCGTCGGAATGCCCAGAAACATGAATGGTACTTACGGCGCCGCCGCCGAGGGTGTGAGAAAATTTGCGGATACGTTATCCCGCGAAATCAAAGTTCAAGTAAAATTCTGGGACGAACGCTTGACGTCGGCGCAGGCCAACCGCGTACTTATCGGCGCCGACGTCAGCCGCTCCAACCGCAAAGGCAAGGTTGACCCAATGGCTGCGGCCATCCTTCTTCAGAGTTATTTGGATTCCCTGCCTGAAGCATGAACGACAATGAAACTCATAAGATGCAGGATCATCCACAGAGAAGCAGTAATCCCGTCCGGCGCAAGCACAACAACGGATGGCGCACTTTCAAATTGGTTATCGCATACGATGGAACACGCTATGCCGGCTGGCAATGGCAAAAGGGGCAAGTGAGTGTCCAAGAGAAAATCGAGCAAGCGGTATTCAAACTGTTCCCGGGCGCCGACCGCATCCACGGCTCGAGTAGAACGGATGCAGGCGTCCACGCCCTCGGCATGACCGCGCATATGCGGGTACCTAAAGATGAGTTTAGAATGCCCGTTGCAAGATTGAGACTGGCGTTGAACGCGTTTCTGCCTTCGGACATACGTGTTATGTCGGCGGTTGGATGCAGACACGATTTTCACGCAAGGTTCGACGCCACCGGCAAACAATACCGGTATTACGTGTGGAACCACCCCGTAATGAATCCTTTGTTAAGACACCAGGCGTGGCACATTCCGAAACAATTGAATCTGCGGGAAATGAGAAAAGCCGCGCGTGAATTCATTGGATGCAAAGACTTCAAGGCATTCGCGTCCGCACACGATTATGAAATCAAGTCCACCATACGCACCGTGGTAAGATGTGATATTCGCCGCAGCGGACACTGCCTCGTATTCATCATTGAAGGCGACGGCTTCCTTTATAAGATGTGCAGGGGTATAGTCGGCACGCTGGTGCATATCGGACAGGGCAGGTTCAGTCCTGAAGACGTAAGCCACATGCTCAGTAAAGGCGATCGGCGCGATACAGGGATGAACGCACCTGCGAAGGGTCTGGTTTTATGGAAGGTTTATTATCGAAAAGCTGTAAACCGAGGCCGAGGCGATAAATGAACGAAGCGAACCTGAGCATAATCCTTGTAGAACCGGAAATCCCACCCAACACGGGTAATATCGCTCGGCTCTGCGCGGCCACTAAAACCACGCTCCACTTGATCCAGCCGCTTGGCTTCAGCTTGGACGATAAAACGCTGAAGCGCGCCGGGATGGATTACTGGTCGGATGTAAAATGGAAGCTCTGGCCGGATTGGGTGTCTTTCCAAAACAATATCCCACAAGGCGCGCGATTATGGCTTGTCGAATCAAACGGGCCACGGAGATATTCTGATGTTAAATACCGCGCCGGTGATTATATCGTTTTGGGACGCGAAACCGCAGGGCTACCGAAGGGATTGCTTGAAGCATTCAATGAAACATGGGTGAGAATACCGATGTTCAATAAGAGCTCCAGATCGCTGAATCTTTCGAGCTGCGCCGCCATAGTATTATTCGAGGCGCTGCGCCAGCTCGGATTCGAAAACGAGTGCACATAAATGCCTGTGTGTGAAGTTGTTTCGTCCTCCTGTCATGCGCGTCCTTGGCCGGATATTATAATATCGGCGGTCGCGAGTAAGCCGGGTAACCGTCTAGTTTTTCCGATAACCTTTGTTTTATCGTTGATATCTCGTCAATGTCCGGAATTGCCGCGTTTACCTCTATAATATCATCATGGACGCTTTTTGCCTTCTTGATTTCACCTTGAGCAAGCGCTTGTTCCAACGCCGTGTATAGCATGGGATAAGCATTCGCCCCGGCGCTCACAAACCCCCTACCCCCGCGCCGGTGGTTTTCGATGATAAGTTCGTCCGCGCCTATGAAGTATCGCGGTGTCGCGCCTATCAATCCCATATCAGCGGCAGAATCTTTAAGGCCATAATGCGGAATCCGACCGAGAATTCCGGGAGTCAACGGGACTCCAGTATGCCGCGGGAAGTTATATAACATGAACGGCAAATCAAGGTTTTCGGCGATCCAGTTGAAATAACGCACTAATCCGTCTTCGCGAATATTCGAGTAATAATAAGGCGGCAGGCAAATAATCGCGTCTGCTCCATAATCACAGCCCATACGCACCTGGTCCCGCGTCTGTAATCCGCCCGCGCATCCCACTTGAAACACGATGATACCCGGAAAATATCGGCGCGCTACTTGAAGCATTTGTTTGCGCTCGTCCGGCGTAAGTGAAAAGAACTCGCCGGTTGTGCCGTTAACCAATATCCGCCTTACACCGTGGTCGGACAAAAACTCGAGGTGCCGAATAAACTGCTTTTCGTCGATCGCTAAGTCCTCCTTGAACGGCGTTAATACAGGTACGATCAATCCTTCAATATCCACGGGGCACATCGATGGTCTCAGCAGGTCTTCGCATTCCTGAAAAAGTTCATGCGTTAAGGATTCAATAATGATCGAGTAATTATGGTGACAATAAAGGTGGATATCAGCCCATTTCTTGCTCTCGGCGCCGTACCTGGCGAACTCGCGGAGATTACTTTGCAGAAAAGTGGCGATGGCCTTTTCGTGTGTGTACCCGCGCTGTTCTATGTCCCTGGTAATCCTTGTATTAAGCTGCGTCTTCCAATCCGAATCAATGAATATCGAGAGGTCTATGTAGCGCCTGAATTGCCGGTAAGTTGAAATTTCGCCGTCGAGCAGATTGAATCTGGCTGGAATATATCGCTCGGTTTTATCGGCAACACCTGTTAATTGATTGTACACCGGTTTATCGAACGCAATACCTTCCTTTATGCATTCTAGATGTTCGATTATGGTTCCTATGTGATTGGCGTCGGGATGCGCGCCGAAGATTCCACTTTGACTCCGGGCGGTGCGCGATGTTTTGTAATCATCCAAATTCAATATCCTCGTGTCCGGCAGATGTTCGGAAAGCTTTCTGCAAAACGAAGATTTGCCGGTACCGCCGGGCCCGCCTACTGCGATTGATATGCAGCCTTCAAAACCGTTGAAGTGCCGTAACAATAATTCGCCGACGAGCTTTATGAGAGGCTTTTGAAATCGCTGCCCCGGCGCGTATTGGATATGTGTCTTGTCCGCCATTCTTCTTGAATCGTTTCCAAATAAAAACGAGATAATCGTAATAAACGACATCTTCAAATACAAAACTCAAATCTATGGACCAAAACAAACATTCGCCTAATTACCTTTTGGTGCTTCCGGAAATAGAGTTTGTTTTCCTATATTTGCCGTGGATTCAGGCCGAAATTATGTTCCGCGGTGGATGGGGCAGTTGACGGGAAGCAACTCCGAGGTTAATGTTAATTGAAGTTAGCTTGTAAAACATGAAACTTGTATCGCACTGAGATGGGAAGGAGTGTTATGAATACGGAAACGACAAATATGACGGAAGACCGGGATTTAAAAGAACGGCTGGTAAAAGACTTGAACGAAGTTGTAACCGATGCTGAAGACTTATTGAAGGCAACTAAAGAAGGCTTGAGCGAAAAAGCCGCAGAGGCACGTGAAAAACTTTTGACTACAGTAGAACACGCCAAGCGGACGTGTTCGGACATTGAAGGAAAGGCACGATACACAATTGAATCCACGGATAAAGCGATCAGGGAGAATCCATATAGAACAATCGGGTTTGCTTTTGGGATAGGATTGCTCATAGGGATACTGGTCAATAGGAAGTAAGGTCTAAGAAATGGCTGACGGCGATCCCAAGGAGCATAGTCTTTTCGAGAAACTTCGGAGCATCGGACTTACGCTCGGCGCGTTATTACAAAACAGACTTCGGTTGTTTTCCGTCGAGCTGGAGGAACAGAAGTTATATACGATAGAATTCCTCCTCTGTGCGGCGTTGGTTTTCACGTTTCTTTTTGTAGGATTAATCACCGCAACAGCCGCGCTGGTAGTTATCTTCTGGGATCACGGGGGGCCGTTTATATTGGCCGGATTCGCGTTAGTGTATTTAATCGGATCATTCCTCTGTTTTCGAGCGCTTAAGAAGCGGCTCACCGCCTGGCCGCGTCCTTTCGAAACTACGATCGAAGAATTGAACAAGGATAAAGAATGGTTGCAACCAAAGAACTGAGACAGCTGGCGTTGAGAAAGGCGAATCTCCAAACCGAGAATGAGCTCTATCGCCAGAAAGTTACACTCGAATGGATGCGGCTGCGGTTTGAATACGCTTCTTCGGGCAAGCTACCCGATATTATCAAGGATAACAAGTCACTGCTCATCACCCTGGCGCCTATCGCCGGTATTATAGTAGCCAGGAAATTCCCCGAAATAAAAAGGGCCTTCTACGAATTCTCCGGAAGCCTTAATTTATTAAAGACCATCTCCCGCTTATCAGGCATGCTCTGCAAGAAGCGCAGATAAGTCGTCTTGCATAAACCTCCCGGTTTTTCTAACCGGTCACTTCATGGGGGCCCTGGCCGCCGTTAACCAGGAACAGCACCGCCATTCGAATGGCGAGACCGTTTGTGACCTGCTCCAGTATAACCGAGCGCTCGCCGTCGGCCGTATCATTGTCTATCTCAACACCGCGATTGATAGGACCGGGATGCATTATTATTGTGTCTTCCTTCGTCCAATCCAACCGCGACTTATTTATACCGAACATCTTGGAGAATTCGCCGATACTCGGAAACATCGTCTTGCGCTGACGCTCATGCTGAATTCTAAGAATATTGATTACATCCGCATCGGCAATGGCATCTTTGAGATCATACACGACTCGACATCCCAGTTTCTCGAACATCCGCGGCACAAGTGTGGCCGGGCCGGCGAGTGTGACGTTAGCCCCCATTTTCCTCAAGGCCCATATATTGGAGCGCGCAACCCGACTGTAAAGGATATCGCCGAGAATAGTGACATTCAGGTCTTTGAGCGAACCCTTCTTCTCGCGCATGGTAAAAACATCCAGAAGCGCCTGCGTCGGATGCTCGTGTGAACCATCGCCTGCATTAACCACGCTTGCCTTCAGTATGCGCGACAAGAAATGCGGCGCGCCCGCGGCGCTGTGCCTGATAATTATAATGTCGGCGTTCAGCGCCTCCAGGTTTCGAGTCGTATCCTTGAGACTTTCACCCTTGCGCAGCGACGAGACCTCGGCGGAGAAATTTATTATATCCGCTGTCAGCCGCTGGGCAGCCAACTGGAAGCTGATGCGCGTGCGGGTGGACGGCTCTACGAAAAGGTTTATGACCGTCTTCCCTCGTAACGCCGGCACCTTTTTTATTGCGCGTCGGCCGACTGCCTTGAACGCCCTTGCCGTGTCAAGGATTGTTGTTATCTCATCCGCCGAGAGCGATTGTATATCGAGAAGATGTTTCCGGTTCCACGCCATAATCCGTCATTTTTTATTAACAAGCACCACTTCCTCATGGTTGTCTTCTTTCCATTGAACCACAACCTCCTCATCGGAATTGGTTTCGATTTTCTCGGCGACGTAATCCGCCTGAATAGGAAGCTCGCGGTGTCCGCGATCAATAAGCACGGCAAGCTGAACACGCCGCGGCCTGCCAAAATCGTTTAATGCGTCCAACGCTGCGCGGACTGTACGCCCATGAAACAACACATCGTCCAGAATAATGACATCCATCCCGTCAATATCGAATGGGATCGATGTAGGATGCAACGCCGGCGCAACGCGACTGCCCAGATCATCGCGGTGCATATTCACGTCCAAACAACCGACCGGCAGTTTTCTGTTAAACCTGGTCTCGAGTAATCGTGCCAAGCGCTCTGCCAGATGTATACCGCCGGTTTGAATGCCGACAAGGGCGACATTATCCGGTTGAATAGTTGACGATACGACCTGTTCCGCCAGTCTCCGTAGTGCGTCTTCTATTGCACCTGAATCAAAAACAACCCTGCTGTTTGGCATATCAAAAATGCGTTAGAACGAACATCCGCCTTAAAAGTATCCCAGTAATACCGGCTAGTTTACACTTGACTCCTTCTTATGGAGTTCTTTCCTGCGTCTGCGCCATTTCAACCTATGTTTAAACATCCAGTCGGTTAGCGCGCGCTCGAATCCAATATCGTATCCGGCCTTCTCCGATTCCAACCACTTATGCTTGAGAATCTCTTCGCGCTCGGCCTGGAACTCGCGGTATAGGTTCGTGTTTTCCAGAAATGCTAAATCCCGGTCACATTCCATTACTTCCACTTTATCACTACTTCTTTCGGACATAAAAACTATCGATTTAAAAAATCAATACTACTTACAATACATCACTTCTCCTCTCTCAATCCAGAGACTATGCCCGGAAATGTCTATAAGCAAGTATTAAAACGTCCGGCAATTCGAATATCCCAATAGAAATTATACTCCTCCAGCTCCCGATTGGCACTTAATGTTTAACAGTTGAGTTGTGAAGCTCCGGTACTACTGCGCGATTTGTAAACCGTTACTCACGTGCTATGCAACATTCTGATGAACAAATCCTCTCGCCAAGGGCGCGAAGAAGCGCAAAAGTAAAAAACCCCCTCCGACAAAGGAGAGCCGACAGTTTAATCAGGGCAGATGGTTCAAATCTCTCGCTCGAACTGGTCGATTGACGGCGCCAACACCGCCTTACGAAGTAGCCCACGCAATTCCTGCTCATCGGCGATGCCATCCACCTTCGCCTTCAGCTCTTTGGGCACACTACTAAACCGCGCCTCTAGCACTTCCACTATATCAGCCCGCAGTGCTTCCAGCCGGCCTTCCAATAGGCCCGACTTCCGGCCTTCCAACAGGCCTGACTTCCGGCCTTTATGAAGGCCTTTCTGAAGGCCTTCCTGCAAGCCTTCTTTTCTGCCTAACCTTTCAATACTCGTTACGTATGGCATAGTCTTCTCCTTTTCATACTCCACCAATTGCTTACGGAATTCAACTTCATTCTCATCGGGCAACCTCATTAGCCAGTCGATCAGCCGAAATAAGTTCAGCACCTCCTCCTTGCTGTAACCTCGCTCGTACAACCGCCGCGTCAGCTCCCACTTCATCCGGTGACGCTGCGACATGTCCCGGCGCGTCCGCTGCGTGGCCAAGTACGCCGCTATTACCACAGCGGCAGGATTCCTCTGCT
>JAIPKD010000023.1 GCA_021733835.1 Verrucomicrobiota bacterium | reverse complement strand
CGAACGGAACAACTCTTCGCCGTTCAAATAATAGACCGCGCCATCGTCCAATATCTGATCGACTGTAATAACCGCTTCTGAAGGTTCCCCATGAAAATCGAACTCGGTTCTAAAGTAGAAGGTAATCGTACTGCCATTGGCGCCGTCCTGGTTCCTATCGAGTACGGTTTGGAGCCCCGGCCACGGCAATCCGGAATCCTCGAATCCGAGAAGCCCCGGCCCGGATTCCCAATCACCGGCATCATAATCCGGCTCATGCCATTCTTCACCGAGGTCGACCGCGCGGTCGTTGTATTTCCACACCTGATCGTAGTCCACGAAAACAACGCCTTCGTTTAAGTTCACCTCGGGGCTCGATACTCGAGTTTCGGCTTGAGCGACCGGCTCGAATCCGGGCGAACCGTTCTTGCGCCGGCTGAAATCCCAGTTCCTCCAGTCATCGATTGGTTTGTTAGGATTCTTTACAACCAACGAATGCCCCTTGCCATCCGCCGCTATCAGCCAATCACCACTGTCGTCGTACTCCAGTGCACATACGACGACACCGTTCTTATCCTCGAGTACGATCCGTTCGCCGGCGTTATCAAGCCTCCCGCTCCAGGGGCCGAACACGCGAACCTGTTCCGGTATGCCGTAGGCCGCGCGTGTCTCGTCCTCGGCGGCTGAGGAGAACACCACTCTTTCAAACGCGCTGAGAAACGAGCGTTCCGGGGCTGATTCGTCAAAGGGCGGCAAAACAAATTCTACGCCGCTGGAAAACCGCCAGCCGGCGATATCAAACGGCGTCGACGTCTGATTGTAAACCTCGATATACTCCGGCTTAGTACCGACGGGATTATACATGACTTCGGTGAACACGACTTGTTCGGCGCATAGCCCCGTCACATACGCTAAAAACGTAAGTAAGGTTATACCACGTCCCAACCGACCGGGTACAAATTTGTTAAACATTCCAAACATTGCCTCAATAAGATGTTATCTATTTAATCACGCTTCTTCAGTAAGAATAGGGACTGTAATCGCATGAAACCCAACCGATCAACTCCAACTCGATTTACAGCACCGGTAGAAATGAAGACCGGAGACTATTTTTGAAGCAGGATTCTGGCCAAGCTATCCGGATAAGTAAACAGTAAAACCGCCGGCGTAAATTTGTGAATAGACCAAATTACATAGCTATCGAAATCGCTATCGAAAGATAAAAGAAATAGTCGGAGGTAAAAAATTATCAATCTGGGACTGGAATTTTTGAGAATTATCATGCATGTTGAGGCGTATGAAATTAATCCTCAATACCCACAAGATTACGTTAACCGAAGGTATCCAGAATCATGTTCGAAATCGCATCGAAAAACTCGAGCACCTGGATCACTTCGCAATTGAAGCACGGGTTAATCTCGAACACGATCATACCGGCCTCCCCGAGAAAAAATTTAAATGTTCCATCAGACTCGTATTAAGGGGCCCGGATCTCTTTGCTGAAGACTACGAAAACGACCTATACGCCGCCATCGATCTAGTAACGAAAAAGATAGAACAACAAATCCGCAAGAAACATAGTAAATTCAAGACCAGACACCAAAACGATCCTGCGCGCTCAAAGGAATACTTACGGGACAACGTTTAGAATATAATAATCCTTTATAGCACGACAATTCGCAGTTCGAATGTTTAGCTGTGATTTGCGCCCAAACGGGGTGGCACAGTAACCATTAATACCGGGCATTAAAGCGCTGTTAATTTGGACGCAATATATATAATCGGGACGCGCAAGGTCTAATACAAGCAAGGTGATTATACGCGCAAAATATGTTTGGCCCGTCTGTCTGCCGCCGATCGAAGACGGCGGGGTACTGGTACATCGAGGAATAATACACCGCGTAGCGCCCTTTCGAGATATTCGAACAGAAGCGCACGAAGACGACGTCGTCGACTTGGGGGAATCGATAATTATCCCCGGCCTGGTCGATGCGCATTGTCATACAGACTACACATACATGTCCGGCAGACTCAAGCGCACTTCGAGTTTCACCGCATGGATTCAACAGATCATTAACGAGAAGAAGACGTGGACAGACAGCAAGTTCATCGAGTCCCGTGAGACCGGCTTACAGATATCATTGGAGAACGGCACGACGACCATTGCGGATACATTCTCACAAACTCAATTAATCCGTCACATCCGTCCCGTAAGCCTTCGAACCTTAATATTCCCTGAACTTATCGGACTGGTTTCCAGTGATACGACCGCGGAATTTTTCAACCGCTACACCAGCGTTCTGGATGAGGTCGAATACTCATTGGGCCTGCAGGCGGGGCTTGCGCCGCACTCGCTGTTCTCGACTACACCGGAGATACTCAGGTTCTGCGCCGCGAATGCCGCCGCCGCAAATCGGGTTACTTCGATCCACGCCGCCGAATCGAAGGACGAGTTCCTCATGTATCACAACCGTAGCGGTGACCTGTTCGAATGGCTCCAAGACAGACGTTCCATGGACGACTGCGGCGACACGACCCCCATACGCGCGCTCTTCAAATGCGGCATCCTCAGTTCGAACTGCCTATTAATCCACGCCAATTATCTCACAGTCGATGACCTAAACCTGCTCGGCGAAATCAGGTCTGTCATAGTGCATTGCCCATGCTCACAAGCTTTCTTCGGACACAAACGGTTCTTGTACGATGAAATAAATAAACGCGGAATCAGCGTCTGCCTCGGCACCGACAGTCCCGCGTCATCATCGCTCACCCCTGAAAGCTCACTAAGTTTGTTCACTCAGATGCGTTTATTCTCGGATAACTACCCCGGCATTGAGCCCGAAGAAATTATCAGGATGACGACACTCAACCCGGCGCGCGCCCTCGGCTTAAACGGCGTAAAAGGCGAATTGACCCCCGGCGCGCATGCCGACATGATAGCGCTGCCGATAACGGCGAATATGGCCGGCCTATACGAGGAAATAGTGAATTTCACGGGCAAACCATCGGCCGTCATGGTCGGCGGACATTGGACTTCCACCCCCGAAAAATAAACTTTCAAAGACCTTATTCGGCGGCATTCGGGATATCCAACGCCGTCCGATTCGTCTGCGATGTACCGGCGGCCTCGGCCGCATCTTCCTCCTTCGTCTTTAGGAGTTCGGAGCGCGCCTTCAATAACGGCTCGAGTGTATAATTGGAAACGAGATATACCCAGTCCTCGCACTTCTCTTCATTCGCAAGCTTTTGCTTCAGGTTATCAACCTTTTCCTTGAATTCCTTCTCGCGCTTGATCTTTTCCTCTTCGGTCTCATCCGCGCCGGGCGTACGCGATTCAGGTATATCCGCGTCCACTTCGAGAGCCACATATCGGTTTGCGTTTGTCTTGTTTCCGATGTTCAGCGTGTAAGTGAATCCGTCGAAAGTACTGATAACGGCCTTGACCGGTTCGTCGAGCCCTGTAACCTCCGGATTCAGCTCCGGATTCGCAACGTCCGCAAAGTCGGAATAGGAGAGCAAGTTTCCATAGCGGCGCGTTGAGTTGGAATCGAGTTCCTCATCCTCGGCCGAATTCTCTAATTTCCATGGATCGGACTCGGAATCCCTGACAAGCGTCCAGGCCTCCGCCGCGTTGGTGGGGGTTATGGATATTGATGCGATCTTTTCCAATTCAATAAAGTCCTTACTGAGCCAATCAGCCGGGGAAGACTCGATTTGGCTTAATGGATCATTTATCACCCATACGACGGGATTTGCGTTAGCACCATCCGCTGTTTTCAAGACATATCGTCCATTGGGCCATTGCCGCCCGGCAGCGCCTTGATTTGCCGAGGCCTCGCGCATATGCTCTTTCCCCAATAACAACGAAGATAACTCTTCGCTGTCGTCGTTCTTCAGCACCAGCAGCGTTCCTGTATTAGTTGAATTAGTATCGGCTATCGGACTCAATAGATTGAATCTGTACAGGCTGGACTGGGACGCGGGTATGCTCTGCACGCCCTTCATTTCCATCGCGGAAATAAGGAACTTCCTTATCTTGGCGTAATCCGCGGGGTATCCATAGCGTTGTTGTACTTGCCAGACGCCACCTGTGGATAAGAGAGTCAGATTCGTACTCGAATCGATTATCTCCATCTGCGCCACTGCGTTCACATCCAGCTCCGGAAAAAGTTTATTCGACTCTCCGGCACTTTCGGTTTTCCACGATGATGTACCGCGGTTGTAGACAAAGAAGCCGACAGCGCCCGCGATCAATCCGACAATGACAAGCGAAAAAAGTTGTTTTCGATTCATTTTGCTCCTGTCCTTTTGCGTTTAATCAAAGCCAGAACGATTCCGAGGATCGTTATCAATGCCGGCATCCCGGCAATATTGATCCATTTAAGGCGGTTCTCGAGTGCGACGATTTCACTTCGCAGCTCCTTCTGTACCTCACGCAATTCTCGGCTGATTTCTACCTCCCTTTCTCTAAACTGCTGAATCGTCTGCTGCTGCTCTTGCGTTAGGAATTGTTGTTGATCGGGTTGTTTAGCCTGCTGAAGCTGATTCAACTTATTCTGGGTCTCACGTAAATCCTCTTGGAGCTGACTGATCTTGCTCTGGTATTTCATCTCGGCCTTGGCCTTGATTTCATTAATGACCGTAAACGGTCTATTCATCGTAGCTCTGCTCTTAAGTCCGATGAGCCGCGGGTCGCCGGCCATCTGCTCTGTAACGTTTTGCGCAAAAACCAGGTTCTGGTTCATCGGCCTATACATGCTCATGCCCAGTATCCGCTGTTCTTCCATGCAGAACCTGTCGAAGATCATATCCGAATCGCCGACCAAGACCACGACGCCTCCACTCTGCGCCTCTTTGAGATAATCCTCAGGCTCGGCCGGTGCGCCGGTGTTCTCTGCTTCGCCGCCATCGGCTTGCTCGCTTGCATTTTCCGGTTCCGGTTTACCCTCAGGGAATGCTGTTTTGAATTTTCCACTCAGCCGCACTGCCAGGGGATAACGAACACCCGAGGCTTCGAACTCCTGCATTATCTGGGAACCCGAAAACTGCGCCATCATCTTCTGGACGAGCTGCGAGTTTTCGGAGGTCTCGATCAACGTCGTCTTTGTTATCCCCTCCTTGGGTTCACCTCGAAATACGCCGGCAAACAGCATCAGTACGTTATCCAGCTTGCTTGTCACCAGATCAGTGGTGTTCACGGCATCCTTATTGATGGAAAGCACGGCGGGATTACTCTGATTCGGCCCGCCGCCGCTTGATACCTTTGTCTTATAATTCATATCCGCCACCACCTTATCCGGATCGAATTCGATCCCCCACGCATCGAGTAACTTGTCCATAGTGGACCCGGTAGACATGGCCCGCTGCATCCTGTTCATCCCCTGTGAACCAGGATCGATCAATGACGCCGGATCAAGAAATGCAATCACTTTTCCACCCTTGAGAAGGTATTGGTCGATGGCAAACTGTCCCTGTTCCGAAATATCCCGCGGATGCACGACAAGCAGCGCGTTGATGTCATCACTTATCTCTTCCGTGGACATAGGGATGTCGCGGACTTCAAAATCCTTTTCAAATTCGCGGATAAAAATCCAGGGTTGTTGCTGAGCTTGTCCCGTCTGCATAGCCATCGGGCTTTGCGTACCGAACACGGGTAGCGCGCTCATCACACCGATCACTGGTTTCTTGGGATTAAGCACTCTACTGATCGCGCTCGAGATATCGTACTCTAGAAGCCTATCGCGGCTGGGTGAAAGCATTGGAATAGTCTCTTTGCTGTCGAGGAATACAACCGCCAATCCAAGATATCTCTTCTGACCGTTCTCCATGACCGGACGCATCCCATCGAGGTTCGCCGAATCTTCCGCGTCGGTGGCAGGCAATGGATTGAGCTTCTCAATCTTTATATAATCGCAGGCCTGTTCATACTCCGCCAGCAGGTCTTCCACACGCTTGGCATAGGTTTGGAGATTGGATGCCTCGAACTCGTCGCCGTGCGAATAATAAAAACGAACCGTCAACGGCGCATCTATATCCTCCAGAATTTCACGCGTACCTTCTGAGAGAGTATAGATATTCCCCTCCGTCATATCGAGGCGGCCGTTCATGAAATCCGCGAGTATGTTTATCGCAACAAGTATTACAAACACCGCTGCGATCCCAACAGCCGAGTAGATTAATGTCTCCAGATTTCTACTTTTCATCATCGATCGCTTAATAGATATTCTTCATTCGCAAAATAAATACTCACCGTGCCTGCGCACTCAGGCGCTACGCCCGGTGACTACGTATGATTACACCGGTGCAGAACAGGGCGAAGACGATGAGCGACAAGAAAAATATAACGTCGCGCAAATTAATCACACCTCGCTGCATTCCATAGTAATGTGTCATTACGCTGAACGACGACACCAGATCAATCAGCCACGGCACCTTGTCTTCGAGCATCTCCGTAACCGGCGCGAATCCGGCAAGTATGAGAAACAAACATATAATAACCGACAGGATGAAGCTGACGACCTGATTCCGGGTCAACGCCGACGTCATTGATCCCACGGCGAGGAAACCGCCCGATAACAGAATTCCGCCGACATAACCGCTTACGATCATCCCGTTGTCCGGGTCACCGAGGTAGTTGACCGTGATAACCAACGGAAAGGTCAACACAAGCGCCAGCGCCAGGAACAACCACGACGCCAGGAACTTACCCAGAATAGCGCGCCACGACGTCACCGGCATAGTCAACAGCAGCTCCATGGTGCCCATTCTCCTTTCCTCCGACCACAAACGCATACCTATGGCCGGAACGAGGAACAAGTATAACCACGGCAGGTAAAAGAAGAACGCCGCCAATGTAGCCTGGTTACTCTCAAAAAAACGGCCTATGTTCAATGTGAAGAAGCCGCATAAAATCAAAAATATCACTATAAAAACATACGCTACGGGCGAGGAAAAATAACTGATCAGTTCCCGCTTGGAAATGGTGCGAATATGTCTTATTGCTTCATTCATCATCGTTAATCCGGTTTATTCTGTTCTACTCCGTATCTGAAATCGTGATATCTCGGAAGACCTCGTCCAGCCGCCCCTCTTCCGTATGCAATTCTTCGATTCTCCAATCGCTCTTCTTTGCCGTTTCAGAGATAAGAGACGCGAGTTCGCCGTCGCCGGTTTCCTTTTGCGGAAATACCCGCAGCAATTCGCGTCCGGCTTCATCCTTGAATGCCTCGAGCCTCCTGACGCCCGGCAATGGCGAAAGTTGTTCCTTTATTTGTTCGAGCGCATGCGATCCCACGCGCAATCTTACGGCACCGGCGATAGGCGAACGCCCCTTGAGCTCGGCCGGGGTACCATTGGCCACTATCTTCCCGCGGTCGATGATAATAACCCTCGAGCAAGCCGCTTCGACCTCTTCGAGTATGTGCGTAGAAAAAATGATCGCCTTATTCTCGCCCATGCGCTTGATCAGCATTCGAATCTCATGCTTCTGGTTCGGGTCCAAGCCATCAGTCGGCTCGTCCATGATCAAGATATCCGGATCGTGAATCACCGCCTGCGCGAAACATGTCCTGTGCCTATACCCCTTGGACAGCGTATCGATACTCTGATGCAGCACCGACTCGAGGAAGCACATTTCCACCACGCGGTGAATAGCCTTACGCTTTTCTATCCCGCTGAAACCCCTCAGCTCGGCGGCGAAATCGAGGAAGTTATACACGGTCATATCCGCATAAAGCGGCCCGTTCTCGGGCAGGTACCCCATCAACCGCCGCGCCTCGAGCGCATTTTCGACCATGTTGAATCCGCCGATTACGACACTGCCGTCATTAGGCGGAAAATAACCGGTTACCATCCGCATGGTGGTCGATTTGCCCGCGCCGTTCGGGCCGAGAAATCCCAATACCTCTCCGCGTTCCACATTGAAGGAAACATTATCAACGGCCACTTTCGAACCGAACGATTTTGTTAAGTTATCAACATTGATCATTCCGCTTTCTCCACCTAACGCTAAAAAATACTCTCCGGTATATTCAGAATAACGCCCTCTTCACGCTGCCGGTGAATTAATCCAGCCCGTGATCCCCTCGTATGCAAATCATTAATTGAGTTCCCGGTTTAGCCCAAATCTTCGTAAATTAGACAAGAAGTAGCATGTTCGTTCAAAAAAATTAGCAAGCCCATCCGGTCGGTGACAAGAACAATCCGCGCTCTATCATTCAGAAATTTCTTCAACCAGCGCCGTGGCATGCTTTCGTGGCCGCCCGAACTTAATCAACGGTACTAAAAGCACGGATGAGACACAAATCATTGAAAAATTGATCAAACCCATCGTCTGCATAGAGAGGAATGCCACTAATTGAAATGAAACCATCGGCGCAATGACGCCGCGCACTCCGGTAAAGAAAGTATGCACCGACATATAATCCGCCACACGCCGCGCCGGCGCGAACTTGGTCACCCAGAGGCTCCATGCCACATCGCCGCCCGCACGGGCGCAACCGAAAATCACCGCCGCAATTATCAGGCTTGCGACATTCCTGCTGGTGAAAAACATAAGCACACCGATACCGAAACTGATGTTCAACGATATTCTCAGTACAAAGAAATTCATATGATCGAAAAGCCGTCCCCAGACCGGGCTCATACAAAACCGCGCGGCATTGGGGATCACGCCTACTATCCACGCTATCATCGCCACCGAGAGATTCATCTCGTAAACCGGGTTTGCAAGGTATTCGACCATCAACGGAAACATCATCAGGTTCGCAAAGCCCATGATCATCCACGCAATAAGCGTCCTCCGGAAAAGCCGATCCGTCTTGACGTAGCGCAATGCTCGAAACGGATGTGTGCCCCTGGACACCGATAACGGACGTGAGGGTAAATAAAAATAACAATAGGCCGCATACGCGGACGCCAGCGCGAACACGATAAGCAGGTATGGGTATTTGTCTATGTTCCCCGTCATCACCCGGCCCGCAAGCTCACTGAATACGGCGGCGGCAGCGATCCTAATCATAACCGCCCTCGAAAAAAGTCTGCCCCTGAACAGCGGCGGATAATTCTCCTGGTAAACCTGGGTCATAAGCGGCACCGCCGACGAAACACACGTCATCGCCAGCGCACTGCCCACGGCAAAAAACAGGATGTTATCCAAAACCGACATCAGCGTGAGAACGGCAAAAGCCGTCAACGCAAGCCCCGCCGCCGCCCTGCCCGGTCTCCAGCCGGCCGACGCCACGGTCGAAACAACGGCGGGCGAGACAAGCAGCCCGAGGCTGTTCCCCGCGGCTATCAGCGCCTTCGCCACGGGCCCCGCATCGAACGCGCGCACGGCTATCAGGAGCAAAAACGTCATACCAGCGGTCTCGAGGATTCCGGACGTAACCGCTCGGCGGCGTTCGAGGTTGAAGGTGATGCGTGTGGTCGGATTACTTAACATTCAAATTTGCAAAGGTCGAAAATATAGCGGCGCCCCGAAAACAAGCCATTCCCGTCCCGAATGCTTCGGCCGCTCCGTGCTCATTGAGCCGGCGCACAAGAGAATATACGAATGCTTATACAATTACAATTTTGACTTTATTATTTCACTCACTCTGGTACGAATTCACACATGGACTTAGAACTGAAGGTTGGTTTCATCGGCGCGGGGAAAATGGCCGCCGCCCTGGCTTCAGGGTTTGTCGGGGCAAGGCTTGTCGAACGTGAAAACATTATCGCCTCCGACCCGGATAAATCGGCGCGACAAGTATTCGAACAGAGTACGGGCATTACGGCCACGGAATTAAATGCAGACGTGCCGGAGAAGGCGACGGTCTTATTCCTGGCCGTCAAGCCGAGCATCGTTGAAAAGGCACTCGCCGAGATCAAAGATAAAATTACAGCCGAGCATCTCATCGTTTCGATCGCCGCCGGTGTCGGAACCGCAAAGATCGAGAACGCGCTACCGCCGGAAGCCCGCGTGGTTCGCGTCATGCCCAACACCCCAGCATTGGTGGGGGAATGCGCCGCGGGCTTCGCGCCCGGACGCAACGCAAACAGCGCGGATACAGAGCTTGTACGAAAACTCCTCTCGTCCGTCGGCCGCGCATTCGAGCTCCCTGAACCGCTCCTGGACGCCGTGACCGGATTGAGCGGCAGCGGCCCGGCGTTCGCATACATGATAATTGATGCATTGAGCGACGGCGGTGTAGCCGCAGGTCTGCCTAGGAATGTCTCGACCAGTCTCGCCGCGCAAACACTCTTAGGCGCCGCTAAAATGGTCATCGAAACAGGAAAACACCCGGGCGAACTCAAAGACATGGTTACAAGCCCCGGCGGCACCACCATCGAAGGCGTGCGCGTCCTGGAGCAAGGCAATATTCGCGCGGCCTTTATCGACGCCGTACTCAGCGCCGCCGAAAAATCGCGAAGCCTGGGCAAATAAACGCCTATCGTCGCGTCACTGTCGCTTACGTTATAAAAACCAATAAAATGACGCTGCCCAAACCAACGGAAAAACAGGCGAAGATACTATGGACATCGCTCACAGCGCTGGCGATCGGCGTGCTGATATCACTGTTCATTATCGCAATCATCGGCGCGGGGCTGGTCATCAACAAACTCACGTCCGTACTCCTGCCGCTTGCGATTGCGGGCATCATCGCCTACTTACTTGATCCGGTAATAGACTTTCTCGAAAGGCGGCGAATCCCGCGGGAACGCGCCATCCTCCTCGTGTTCGCCATCGGGGCGGCGCTTTTCCTGATGTTTCTCTCGATAATCGTGCCACGCTTGATCGTACAGACAGGCGACCTGATAAACAGGCTGCCGGATTATTCACAAAAACTACAGAAGCGTATCCTCCAATGGAGCGAGAACCCGCCGTTCGGCGTAACGCTGCCTATCGACTTCGGAGAAACCAGCCGGCAAAATAATATACAAAACGACAACACAAACGGAATCGCCGTCACAAACACGGAACCGACCAATACACCTCCGGTCACGACCGCGGCATCCGATACACCCGAAACCGAGCAGGTGTCACCCTGGCAAATACGCATAGGCGAAACCGCCCTATCCTGGTTGGGCAACGTCTTGCCCAGGATCGGGAATTGGTTTGTCAGCCAGCTGAGCATGATCGCTTCATGGCTCGGACTGCTGGTCGGGCTTGCGCTGGTGCCCATTTATGCATTCTATTTCCTGCTGGAAAAACGCGGCATCGTTAAGCATTGGACACAATATCTTCCGGTCAGGGAATCCAGTTTCAAAGAGGAGATTGTGTTCATCCTGACAGCGGTTAATAATTATCTGATCCTGTTTTTTAGGGGGCAAGTGCTCGTGGCAATATGCGACGGCATACTGCTGACCATCGGATTCATGATTATCGGCCTCAAGTATTCACTGCTCCTCGGCGTCGTTGCAGGGTTCCTTAGCATCGTCCCATACCTAGGCGTAATGCTCAGCATCATACCCACGACGGCGCTCGCCGCCGCGCAGTTCGGCGACTGGGTGCACCCGGTTCTCGTTCTTGTGGTTTTTGCAGTCGTGCAAACACTCGAAGGCCTCGTCATTTCTCCCAAGATCATGGGCGACAGAGTCGGATTGCATCCGATGACGATTATCGTCGCCGTCATGGTGGGCACCACCCTGCTCGGCGGCGTTCTCGGCGGTGTGCTGGCCATACCGCTGACGGCGGCACTGCGCGTGATTATGTTCCGGTACGTCTGGAAGAAAGATTAACTGAATTGATTTTGGCCTGAAAGCTGCTATATATTGTTTTTTACGGCGATAATAATGCCGGTGTTCGGACTAATCCATTTCGGTGCTGAATTTTCTTAAATGAATTCTTGCGTTGGATTAAATAATTTATTAAGAGAATACACTTTATTCTCCGCCGTGTTTGCGGTTGAATGAAAATTGCGTGTATGCCCATAAGCCGATGAGTATGGAATCAAAATACGTTCTTTAAACTGCGTTTAATTCGCGATACCAACGGCAATACAAAAGACGATACTTTATTTGGAATAATAATGCGCAAAAATAACAAGGCCAAATACGTCGGATACGCAGCCTTCGCCGCGGGATTATCCGCAGCATGTCAAGCCCACGCCTTGAACGCGCCCGATTTCCTCGTATACAACATCGGCCCCGTATACCTGCGTCCTCACGTCTCTTTAAGTGAAATATACAATGACAACGTACTTTATAGGCAAAGAGCACAAGACCGTGTAAGCGATCTGATCACTACGATAAAACCCGGTCTGAATTTCTTCTTCGGCCGCGAGGATGACAATTTCATCACGCTCGATTACACATACGGTCAATACCTCTACCTCGACTACGACGAGTTCAACACCTCGGATCACTCGATAGGCTTCGGCTTCAGGTATAAAGGCACAAAAACCACTATTGAAGGCACAGACCGCATCCAAATGCTCTCGGGCATCCTCGGCGGCGATATACGGGCCAATCAAGCGGTCGTCGACTGGACGAGTTTCAATGACAATTATAGGGTCTCTTATGACATGACCGAAAAGACCGGCGTGTATTTGCAGGGGCGCCATGATTCAAGAGACTACGAAAGCGGGATTAACCTGTTCGATAGGAACACGCTGATGGCGACATCGGGATTCAGGTTCGCCGCGACACACAAGATAGACCTGTTCGGGGAACTGCACTATGGTCAAGATGCGGTTAATCCGAATCGGGCCGGTGACAAAAAGGGGCCGCATTCGTGGTTTTTCGGTGGTTACGTAGGCGTAAAAGGCGATTTTACATCGAAATTGACCGGAACCGCCAAGATCGGATATCAAACGCGCGAGTACAGTGACGGGTCGACACCACCGAATGCGCTCCTGGCGCAATTGACGCTCGATCAACAGATCGGCGATAAGACACAAGTTTCCCTGAATTTCTCGAGACGCGATATCGTATCCGTCCAATACGTAGGTCAGGGCTCAGGCCGGTCATACACCGCCAACCAACTCTCGCTAAACGTCAGACAAGGGATCGGCTCCTCGGGAAAATGGTCCGTCTCCGCCCACGGGTCATATCGATATAATGAATTCGACCCGACGCAAGCCTACCCGGATCGAAAAGACAATTGGTATAGGATCGGATGCGGCCTGAATTACGATGCGCAAGAATGGTTGCACTCAAGCCTCGGTTATGAATTCGCAAAATTCGAGAGCAGCGACTCACGAATTCTTGACTATGACGCAAATAGAATTACGCTTCAAATTGCTTTAGGTTACTGAGTATGAAAATTTTAATTCTTAAGCTATCAGCCGCCGTCACAGCCTTAGCGGTTGTATGTAGCGCTTGCACCACTACACAGCAAGGAAATCCGGCGTCCGCCGGCCAAACAGACCTGGATGATCCGGCGGCATTCGCAGGTTCAGCCGCGCGTGAATACCGCATCGCACCCCAGGATACGATCGTAGTAGACGTCTTCGGCGAGGAGAACCTTAGTCTGCGCGAATTCAAGGTATCCAACTCCGGCGAGATCACCTTCCCGCTCCTCGGCAACGTTAAGGTGGCAGGAAAAACACGCTCGGAGGTCGAACAGATGCTCAAACAGCGCCTCGGCGAGAGCTACCTCGTAAACCCACAGGTAACGGTCACGGTAAAGGCCTATCGCCTGCGTATCGTCTCGGTTTTCGGCGCAGTCAATAAGGCCGGCGCAATCGAGCTGCCCGGCGAACAACGATGGTCGATCCTCGACGCAATCAGCCAAGCGGGCGGGCCGACACCCAAGGCGAGTAAGACAATTGAATTCACCAGGGGCGGAGTCACAAAAAAATTCAGCTTTGAAGAATTAAAGCAGATAACCGATCCGGAAAATACTATCTGGGTGCAGCCAGGCGATATAATCACCGTGCCTGAATCCATGTTCTAAACATTCAGAAATCTACTCCGTATGGAAGACCAGAATCAACAATTCATCGAGACAGAGGAAAGCGCCGATCAAAGCATAAATCTCCGGCACTATTGGCACATCATAATGGAGCGCCGGTGGATCGTGCTCTCGGCTTTTCTAACCATACTATTCCTCTCCGGCATCTATCTCTTCAAAGCGCCAAGAATATACGAAGCAAAGGCGCAGCTCCAAATTGACAGCGAAGCCGAAAAAGTGCTCAATATCGAAGACGCCTTCGCCGTCAATAGCCGCGAACAAGACTACCTCCAAACCCAATACAAAAAACTCAAGAGCCGGCGTATCCTCAAATCCGTTGTAGAAGACTTAAACCTGCAAAGTACGGAAAAATATAAAAACTCACAAGACCCGGTCGGCGCGCTCTCCAAGGATATCACGATCGATCCGATCCGGCTCAGCCGCCTTGTGGATATCAAGGTCGAACATACCGACCCGGTCATGGCCACCAAGATCGCGAATACTCTTGCCACTAACTTCATATCCGACAACCTCGACCGGAAGATGCAGGCCTCGCTCAATGCGTCCAAGTTTCTTAAAGAAGAAGAGAAGATCATGAAGCAAGAGGTCGAGGAAGCGCTCCAGAAACTCGAGAAATACAAACAAACCAATAATATAACCTCATTCGAAGACCGAGAAAATATTATCTTACAAGGTCTCCAGACCGCTCAACAGCGGTTGACTAGCACACAAGCAAAAGCCGCAATCGCACAACGGCAGTACGAAGAGGTCAAGCAACTCCTCGATGCGGATGTCAATATCGACAGTATCCCGCAAATTGCATCGAATGCCCTTATCCAAGAACTCAAAGCAGAACTGATCATCCAACAATCTCAGCTCGCCGACTTGTTAAAGCGCTACAAGGAACAGTACCCCGAAGTCATTCGAACACGCGAGAAAATCGATTCGCTAAAAGAAAGCATACAAGAGCAATCCCAAAACATCTTCGAAAGCCTGAAAAACGAGGCCACCATCGCACAAGGCGAAACCGAGAGTATCCAACAACTTGTAGACCAATTAAAAAAAGAACAACTTAACCTCAGCGAATTACGCGTCCAATACGAAATCCTCCAGCGTGAGGCGACACAGAAACGGAATCTATACAATAAAGTCATCGAACGCCGGCAGGAACTCGAGTTGACCGCCAAGAGTAAGACCAATAACATCCAACTCGTAGACGACGCCATAGTCCCGCTTAACCCCGTGAAACCGCGTATGCTCATCATCCTCTTCCTCGGCGTCTTCGGCGGGATAGCCGCAGGCATCGGTCTGGCGTTTTTCGTAAACTTCCTAGACGATTCGATAAAGAGCCAGGACGACGTCGAGGTTTATCTCAAACTCCCGTTCCTCGGATACGTCCCCAATATCAAAAGCAATAGCGTGATCGAGCGCGATCTACAGGTACAAGCGCAGCCGCAGTCGGCCGCATCCGAGGCCTTCCGTTCAATCCGCGCCGCCATAACGCTCATGCCGAGTTCCAGCAAAATGAAGGTAATGGCGGTCACAGGCACTATCCCGGGCGAAGGCAAATCTTTGATCAGCTCGAACCTGGCAATCGTCTCCGCCCACGCCGGCATGAAGACGCTCTTGATCGACGCCGATCTCAGGCGGCCTTCCGTGCACAAGGCATTCCAATTACATAGCCCCGAGGGTATAACGGCCTACTTGAGCGACACCGACAGACCGCTCGACGGCCTAATCCACCCTACAGAGGTTTCGAATCTCGATGTCATTTGCGCCGGAGCTATACCGGATACGCCATCGGAACTCGTAAGCTCCGTTCGCATGAAACAACTCCTGGATGAAGTCCGCAAGACCTACGACCGCGTGTTCATCGACTGCCCGCCTGTTACCGCGGTCAGTGATCCGCTCATGATCGCATCCGCCTCGGACGGCGTTATCTACACCACCAAGTTCAACAAAATCCGGCGCGACCATGCACGTCGCGCGATCCAGCGCATTCACGAAGCCGGGATTTACGTAATCGGTTTAATACTCAACGACATCGATTTCGAAGGCAAAGACTCATACTATTATTCCTACTACTATTACCAAAACAGGTACTACGCCGCTTATAAGAACGAACCGGCCTCCAGGGGATAAGACATTATCCAACTGAGAATACGCTACAGAAAAGATACGGTGCTCGTCACCGACGAGCGCCGATCCATCTTCAATCGTGCAACACCCTTTCTTTCAATGTAACTTATACGATACTATGCGTTGTATTTCTTGAAGACGTAAAGGGCCTTCGCTCTCACGCCGGGACGTTTTGAGTTGACTAACCGGACGGACTCGGGGAGACTTCTTTGAACTTAGCGATTTTATCAGAAACGTGTTCACCCACGGCATGGGAGTACTCCTCCCCGCCGTATCAAAAGCCGTTGTATATGAACAAAACGATATTAACCTCGGTACTGATTGTAAGCTTCCTTTGCGCAGGTATCCCCTCCATAACCGCCGGAACCCCTCCGGCGACAACTGAAACCGCCGCGAGCGAACCACACAATATCCTCATAACCAAAGGCGCATCGTCCCTGGAAAGATTCGCCGCAAAGGAATTGCGCAGATACATCTATCTACGTACCGGTAACCTCAAGGCTATCCATCAGGTCGATACCATTCCGGAAAAAGGCGTGTGCTTCCTGCTATCAACCACGGGAAATGAGATATTCAATAATCCCCTCTTCACAAAAACGGAGCGCAACGTCATCGCGCAATTATCAAATGATGATTTTTATTTGAAGACCATACGAGAGTCCGATCAGGTCGCGCATGTTATCGCAGGCGGCAGTCCCACGGCCGTCCTCTATGGCGCTTACCGGACAGCGGAGCTTATGGGCGTCAGATTTTATCTGCATGGCGACGTTGTGCCGGAGACAACGCTTGCGCGTTGGCCGGTTCTTGATGAAACAAACACGCCGCTGTTCGAGCTGCGCGGCATATTGCCGTTCCACGATTTCCCGGAAGGTCCGGACTGGTGGAACCTGGACGACTACATGTTGGTTCTCGGACAATTGCCGAAGTTGAGAATGAATTTTTTCGGCCTTCACACCTACCCCGAAGGCGGGCCCAACGCGGAACCGACGGTATGGATAGGACTACCCGAGGACATCGCCCCCGGAACAACGGTGGACTTCAGTTATCCGTCGAGCTACCAGAACACAATGCGCGGCAATTGGGGATACAGCGCGAGGAAGACCTCCGGTTTCTCATTCGGCACGTCGGCACTTTTTGAAATAGACGAGTTCGGCCCCGACGTCATGCGCCCCGAGAAAGAGATTCAAGTAATCAACCGGTTTAATCCGCAGATTCAGAACACGGCGCCGTTCCTTATCAAGGAACTCCGCAAAACAAGAGCGGAAAACCGGTTATTGCGACAAGGCCTCGAATGCCCCGAATTTCTCACCGGCAAGCTAAAGGAATTAGATACCGAGAAGATGGAGGAACAACGTTTAAAATGGATGAAGCTCGGATTAATGGGACAATCCAAGGGCGCCGAATTACTGAACAAAGGCTTCGGTTCGCGCATCGGATACCGCGCCGAATACTCGATGGAATACGAATTCCATAGAACCGGCGCAGAAACCACGTCCACCGCCAATTCATTACCGGTCGAGCTATTCCCGCGTCCGGATACACAAGAACAATGCAATCTGTTATTCAAACGCACCGGTTCGTTGCTTGAACAAGCGTTCACGTTCGCAAACGACCTTGGAATAAAGACCTGTGTTGGAACGGAGACTCCGCTTACCATACCGGAACAAGTCAGGACACACCTTGAGGATTCCGGGCTGGCCTACGACGATCCAATGACCAAGCAAAAGCTGTACGAGGGTATCTTTAAACGCATTGCCTCGGCGTATCCAATCGATTATTACTGGCTTTGGACACCGGAAAACTGGACATGGGAAGGCACAGAACGGGAGCAAGTCGAGGACACGATAGCCGATATTAAAATAGCGTACTCGGCGCTGGAATTGGTAAACTCGCCGTTTAAACTCGCTACATGCGGCTGGGTGCTCGGCCCCGAATACGATCGCGCTCTCTTCGATAATGTTCTGCCACGCGATATACCGGTCAGTTGCATCAACCGCCAGGTCGGCAAGGACCCTGTCGACCCCGGCTTCGCCGATGTCGCGACCAGGCAGAAATGGGCCATCCCCTGGCTCGAGGACGATCCGGCGCTCACATCACCACAGCTCTGGGCGGGCAGGATGCGACGTGACGCATACGACGCATATCGTTATGGATGCAACGGATTAATGGGCATTCACTGGCGCACACGAATAGTAGGCCCAACCGTATCAGCGCTGGCCGAAGCGGCATGGGATCAGGACGATTGGGCGCCCGATGAAGCAAAGGATAGGTTCCTGAAATCGAAGGATTTTTACATGGACTGGGCGGCGCATAATTTCGGGCACAACATCGCAAGCAATGCAGCCGAGGTCTTTTCGAAAATCGACGGCCATCTCCCATGCCCGTCGGATTGGGTCAACGGCCCCGGCGGGATCAAACCGGATAAGAACAGTTGGGACGATGTAAAACAACAATACGCATTCATCAATGAATTGGCCGGACTACGCAGCCAAATACAAGGAAAAGCCAACTTGGAAAGATTCGATTATTGGCTGAACTCGTTTCGATACATGAGCGAAATAGCCCGGCTCCGCTGTTTCTGGGCGGAATTGAACACACAATTCGACGCGATTGAAAAGGCGGAATGCGCAGATAAAAAACGCGACATCGCCCGCAAGAACGCGCTCCCGCTCCGAATCAATATGATCGAGACCTGGTGTAATATGTACCGATACCTCCTTGCAACTGTATCAAACCCGGGCGAACTCGGCACTATAGCAAATTGGGAACAGCATATCCGTCCATCAGTCATAGACGCGCCGGCGCGGAAACTCGAGAAAGTGCTCGGAGAAAAATTACCTGAATGCGCAAGAATCCCAATGGATTACTCGGGAGCGCCAAGGATCATCGTTCCCACCAAGCGAACGAGCTTGAGGTACGGCGAAGACCTGATATTGCGTGTCCTCGTTTTATCGGAAACTCGATCCGCTCATGTAAGACTCAACTGGCGCACACTCGGAAACGGCGACTATTCAACGGAGGAATTCAGGCACGTCGCGCGCAGCGTATACGAGGTACGATTGAATCACGAACAATTCGGCGCACACGACTTCGAATACTACATCACAGCCAAATTCGGAAGTCGGATCAAGTCGTACCCGGTCACCGCGCCACGGCAGAATCATACAATCGTCGTAATGCCGCACAAGTGATTATTAGATAACGCTTGGCACACTTAGTGCAGACGTCCCCTCAACTCGATAAACGTTTGAGCCCGCGCTATTCGTTTACGCTGCGATAAATTGAGGTCATGTCATTTACAAGCTTATCGAGCACGTCCGAATGTTCATCGGTAAGGTCGTGAGTTTCACTTATGTCATCGCGCAGATTGAACAAAAGGAATTCGTCAAGGCCTTCATTACTCAGCAGCTTCCATCTACGTTCTCGAAGAGACACTTCCCACGGCTTACTTATCGCGCGATCGTACTGCCAGAAGAGGGGGGTCTCACGATCCACGGGTTCGCCTCGAAAAACCGGGGTTACATCGGCGCCGTCGATTACAACATCATCAGGCACGGACACACCCGCCAGCTCGCAGAATGTCGGCAGGAAATCAGTGCCGTTTACAGGCTCGTCGCACTCAACCCCCGCCTCGATCGTACCCGGCCAATATAATATTCCCGGCACGCGGTATCCGCCTTCGAACATGTGAAGCTTCATCCCGCGCAGCAGTCCCGGTGAACCGTGCGATCTGGAAGCGCCGGCATACCGGTTCAACGTCTCAGGGCCGTTGTCGCTTGTAAAAACGACCAGTGTGTCATTGCTCAGTCCAAGCCCATCCAATACGTCGATGATACGACCAACCTCATGGTCTATGAGGCTCACACTCCCGTAGTACACGGGCTTGGTTGTATCCTCGAATTCCGGATACATCGCCTTAAATTCTTCGGGCGTGGCGATTGGTTCGTGCGGCGCGTGAAACCAGACAAATAACATGAACGGTGCCTCCTTGTTTTCTTGTATAAACCGTATCGATTCCTCGGCGATGATTGTTGTAGAATTCCCTTTCAAAGCCCCCACCGGCTCGCCGTTTCGATAGAAGTTTACGGGATTCCGATGGCTCGGCGCCGCGTTATTCTGAGTGGCAAACCAGTAATCGAATCCATGATCATCCGGCCTCGGCTCCGTACCATCCATCTTGCTCGATAAATGCCATTTCCCTATCAACGCAGTGCGGTATCCCGCGGACTTGACAAGCTCGGCGACGGTAACCTCGTTTGTATGCAGGAATATTCCGGAGTTATGCGGTATCCAGTCCCGGATTCCGGATCGATTCGGATTCCGTCCCGTCATGATACCCGCTCGGGACGGCGAACAAACCGGAGCAGCGGCATAACACGCGGTTAATCTCATCCCCTTCGATGCCAATTCATCCAGGCGCGGCGTTTTTATGATATCGTTTCCGTAGCATCCCAAATCGCCATAGCCCAAGTCATCACACAAAATAAAAACGATGTTGGGACGTTCAACCGCGCCGGCGTCCGCGTCGCTATCAACACCGACGGCGAACAGCAACGCAACAGAAACAAAATACATCCATACCCTCGATACCGGACTTGGCTTAAAACTCATCAAACTCTTCATAATGCACATTGTTTTATAGGAACCGGACACCCAACGGCACCCGGTCTCCTTTCCACTTTCGAATCCTCCCAGTCTTCCGGGCACACCGGCGACTAAACGATGGAATAATCGTAAGGCGCTCGCATCTCCCTAGACACCCATTCGTTGGCAATCTTGTCGTCGACGAATTCTTCCTTGTAGGGGTCCCATCGAAGTTTACGTCCCAATCGCATCGCAAGCACACCGAGGTGAGCAACCGATACCGACCTGTGACCAATCTCCGGCTCGCAAATAGGCTGCTTCCGCGTGCGAATACAATCAAAGAAATTCCCCATATGATTCTCGCTCTTGTACAGCCGAATAGCGCCCGCCGGCAACGGTTCATCCAGCAGCTCTTGTTCGCTTGCGTTGATTCCACCGCGGCTGACGAAAATCCATCCGTTGCTACCCTCGAACCTTACGCCGTTTGGGAGGCCATACGGCGCCATACTCTTGCAAGTCATCCGCACGCCGTTACCGTAAGTGTATTCCAGATGATACTGAGACGGTGTGTTGTATCCGCCGGGTATCATATTCACGAGCGAGCGCCCCTCGACCTCGACCGGACCGCTGCGTTCGGTGCCGTTCCCCCATTGCGCTATATCAAGGTGGTGCGCACCCCAGTCGGTCATCGTACCACCGGAATACGTCAGCCAATACCTGAACGAACCATGACAACGCTCGGGCACATAGTCCACCACCTGCGTCTGGCCCTGCCAGAAATCCCAATCAAGTTCCGAAGGAACAGGCCTTGATTGAAACGGGCCGCCATACCTGCCCGCCGGCAGAGAAACGCGAATATGTTGCAGCTTGCCGATCCGTCCGTTCCGCACCAGCTCGCAGGCCAAACGGAATTGCGAGCCGCTCCGCTGCTGGCTTCCGGTCTGAAAAATCCGCTTCGTTTCTTTGTACACCTTCAACAATTGCCGGCCTTCGTCAATGGTCAACGTCAACGGCTTCTCGCCGTAAACATCCTTACCGGCCTTGAACGAAGCTATATTGACCAACGTATGCCAGTGATCGGGTGTGCCGTTGATCACCACATCCACGTCCTTGTTTTCCAGAAGCTTACGAAAATCCTTGTACTTGGCCTTAACCTCGAATTGCTCCGCAGCGGCGTTCAGATGATTTTCGTCCACATCACATACCGCCACCACGTTTCCAAAATAACTCGCCCATCTGCAATCGTTCCTCCCCTGCCCCCCGCAACCTATCAGCGCTATCCCCGGTTTGTCGTTCTCGGACTTCGGCGCCTCCGCAGACGCGCCGTATGTGTCTTGCCCTAAAAACCATTCGGGCAGGCCTATCCCTGCGGTAATTGCCAATGCGCTCTTGATAAAACCCCGGCGACGTACCGAGATTTGGAAGACATGTTCTTGCTCTTGATTCATATAATGTATTACAGCTTTCAAATTCCCGACAGTCAAGCGCCAATCACCGCCGTCCTGAGACAGTTGATCGCAGGCTTAATTGCGTTGCCATGTATATTCATTTCATCCCGCTCGATTCCGACAGCGATTTCTATCCCAATCCCGACATTATTGCTCTACCCACCGCATAGAACACGCTATTTATACTTGTATAACGACATGCATTAAACTAGGTTGTCGGCGTGACGTTGATGAATCCGTTTAATAATAGAGATTTTCTATTCAGGCTCGGTGATTATTACTCCGAAAACGCCGCAATCAGGGCCACGAACGCATCCGGAGAATCGGGAAGGAAAATCATGCCGGGAGAAATCCATGACGGCGAGTTCTACTGCATGAACACCGAAGCCATGGTGGCGATGAGCCATGTCATAGAAGATATCTCACTTGATACCGCTAAAGGCAGCCTTACCGTTATATTCCAGGACTTTGATAACTTCATACCGCACCGCGAAGAATACTGGCAACTCGCCGAAACACTGGACGAGGTACGCGTCCTCGGCGGAGGTCGAAAGCCGCGTAAACCGGACAAGGTACGGTTCATCAAGATTTCGGACACGTCCTTGATCCAGTTCTGGATCGTCCTGTTTCATACAGAGGGAAACGGCGTTCTCCTGATGTCAAAACAGAATAACAACGCCTGCGATCCGGAGAATAAACGGTTTTGCGGCTTTTACTCGTTTAATCCATCCATTATCAGCCGCGCGAAACAAGAGCTTGATGACATTCTCGACGGACGCGCCGAGCGTCTCAACGAATATTACAGACTCAAGGCCCTGCACAAGGCCGGCAGGAGATTGAGTGATAAGTTCGAGGAAGAACGGGCAAAACTGTCAAAGGCAATCCAAAAAACCAGGAACGATTTTCAATCATTCCCGCTCGATTCACTCGATGATGAACTTGATAAAAGTATAAAGCGTCTGACTAAATTTAAGACCAGACTGATCAACGAGACATACGATTTCTATCAAAACGCATTGTGACAACTCTCACCCCTGCATTTCATGGAAGCGGCGGATAATGAGTTGCTCTCCAATGCTTATTTCTGTTAATTCATCTTTCACGCCTTACACGAACAGCGATGTAATCAGTGCCTGGAACAGCGCGCTTTTTCGTTTCCGCCGTTACAGCGAAAACGCCGCCCTCGGATAACACCAGTTCAGCCGCCTCCACACAAAATCGCTCAACCAAGCACCACTCTCCGGCCGAGGCCCATTCCCTGATACTTCGCGTTAACTTGTCATAGTCTATCGCGTCAGCGATATCATCGCTCATAGCCGCCCTCCCCACATCACAATCCATCTCCAATGACAACCATAAGGTCTGTTTTCTCGAACGTTCTTCCCGTGTAACACCGATATTACAGTCAACCTCGATATCTTTAATGATTATCTTACCCATCTTTAACTAATTCCATCGCTGACCTGTGTTTTTACAGAATCCGGAACCGGCCGTCTCGACAATTCTCTTTGCAGGGCTGTTCAACTCCATATTCCCGGCACCGAGCAAGAGCGTCCATTTAAAAACCGCCCACGGCGTGAGCGGTCTTTAGACACATCTCCTCTTGTGATCATCGTGGGCACGGCAGGAGATTATGCCTCAACACCTATTCATCGGAGGCGCTTGTATTAGACCTTTAATCCACTCATATCGTACTCGAGCTTCCGGTTCGCCTTAATCATTTCATCCCAGGTGACCTCTGAATTCTTGTAGGCCGCCGTTCGCCCGAGGATGGTGGTAAGGTTGCTGCGAACACTCGGTTTAACGGTTGGATTCGAATAATTACCGTTCTTGATATCGTCATGGAACGTAGCAATATTGTTCACTACGCCGTTCGTGTACAGATTGTTCAAACGCCCGCCGTTGTATGACTCGTCACGACTCCGAATTGTCACCGTACCGAAGTAATGCGTATCGACCGTGCCCTTGGTTCCGTACATGCGGCATAGAATATCGTCGTAGCCGAATCCGTATTGCTTCGAGTTGAAGCTGATCGTTATGTCGTTGGGGTAAAAGAAGATAACCGCGAAATGATCCCAGCAACTGCCGGCGAATCCGCGTATCTCGCCGCCTGTACCGTACGCCTTCAGCGGCTGTTCTCCTACGAACCATGACGCCACGTCTATTGCGTGAATGTTCTGCTCGGTTATGACATCCCCCGACAAAACTCGATCCATGCCCCAAGCGCGAAGTTTCAATTCCGGATCATTCGGATTCTTTTTAAGGATTTCGTTCATATGCGCCCATGTAGGACCGCACTGATACGTGGCTTCGCCGATTGCCATTTTCCCTATCATCCCCTCTTTAACTCGTTTAACCGCTTCCTGATAAGCCTTATGAGCGCGCGTCTGAAAATCGACCAAGAAACATCGGTTCTTCTTGGTCGCCTTCGCGCCGCTCTCCTCGATCGTCATACACCCCGGTACATCCACGGCGATGGGTTTTGCCAGATATACATGCTTACCTGCAGCCACACCCGCAGCCGCGTGCTCGGGATGGAAGTACGGCGGGCTTTCAACGGCTATGGCGTCTACATCCGTTTCCAGCAACTTTTTATAACCCGAAAGTCCGGTAAACCTGTTCGCAGCCGGAACACCCAGCTCATCGCCCGCGGCGTCTACACGATCCTTGAAATAATCCGCCGCCGCCGTGACCTGGTATCCGCCATGATCCTTGAACAGCTTCGCTATCCATGTGCCGCGCCCGCCACAACCGATCAAACCGAGCTTGATCTTGGAATTGGCTTCGGAACCGAACACGGTTTTCGGTTCGAGAATAGCCAAAGAGATAGCCGACGCCCCCGCACCCGCAAGGAACCGCCGCCTATTAACTCCTTTTCCTTTGCCATCGTTGTTTTTTATCGTATTCATGAAAATCCTTTCTCGTATTTTTCGGAATTGACCTGCTCCATTCCATTAAATAAAAGACCCAGATCATCAACTATATCCAAACGGACTTGATAACCTCTGATACTACCAATGGGTCCCGCAGATAGTAAAATCCTTCAAACCTGAACTATCAAGACATTTATCCGCGAGCACCAGGCGCCTATCCTTAACGAACTAGTGGTAAATTATTATGCCCTCCGCGAGGCGATACGGATTTCGATTTTAAAGGAAGGCGCGAAACAGGTAAGTTTGACCAACGATATCCCTTTGCATTCCGCCCAATGTGTGGTACAAATTTTGTTTGCGCTTAAGGGCGTAATTACATCGGTTTATTTGTTGAATTTGAAAAGAAGGAAAACACGGTCTTATGTCACAACATAACAGTCTAAAGAGTTCATCGATCAAAGGCGGTAAACGCAATGTCCTGAAAAGATTCGAGCGCGTCGAGTTGCTCAAGAAACGCGGTATGTGGAAAGAAGGCACAAGCGTAATCGGTCTGCGTAAGACGAAGCCGGAAGAATAATCGTGATTTAAACCACATCCCCGGTGACTCACTGCTCTACAAAGTAGATGGAGAAACTTGGAAATTCGAATCCAAAAGTTCATTTCGGAAACCGGCGTCGCCTCCCGTCGTGCGGGGGAGCAATTATTAACTACCGGCAGGATCGAGGTAAACGGAAGGCCGGTACAGAGCCTTGGTATAAAAGTAGACCCGGAGAAAGACACAGTACGTTTGGACGGCCGGGTCTTGAAGCCGAGGAGCAGACGCTACGTGGCGCTAAATAAACCACGCGGATTCGTCTGTTCCAAGAAAAAGAAAATCGAGAAACAACGGACGATAATGGAATTGATTCCGGAGGAATGGAATCACCTGTATCCGGTAGGACGGTTGGATGTCGATAGTGAAGGCCTAATTTTTTTGACTAATGACGGCCGATTTTGTATGAATATAGCTCATCCGCGATTCGGCGTGCTGAAGACATATCATGCAATCGTGGAGGGAGCGTTGGCGCAAGAAGATTTGGAGCGCCTGGTAACGGGCGTAAAAGACGAAGACGAACTACTACAGGCGCACAGCGCCGTGTTTATTCGTCAAACAAAAAAGCGGAGCACGATCGAGCTGAAATTGATGGAAGGTAAGAACAGAGAAATTCGGCGCATGTTCGATACTTTGGGATTCCATGTCAGTCGTTTGATCAGGGTGCGGATCGGTAGTATCCGCCTAGGAGAATTGCCTCCGGGTAAATGGAGGATGTTGACTAAACCGGAAATTAAGTCTTTATTGCCAAAATAATTATGAAAACTCAAATCACGTTTGTGCTTTTGGCAGCCTTCACATTAACGGCCGCGCAAAATACTTTAGGCGAAACAAAAATCGCAGAAGTCCTGGGCAATTACGTAAATGTCCGCGGCCAACCCACGATCAACAGCGAGGTCATCACCCAGCTGGATCAAGGCGATGAAGTCGTATTCATCGAAAAACTGACGATCGAAAACGAAGACCCCGCTGATCCGACCGAATGGGCCAGGATTCGTGTGCCTGAGGAAGTTACAGTTTGGGTACATAAAGATTTTATCGACGCGAATGATTCAACCGTCACCGCAGACCCCCTGAACATCCGCGGCGGCCCGGGACAGAATTACAGTGTCCTCGGACAACTCGAGCAGGGCACTAAGGTCGAAAGAGTAAGTGACCAGGGATTCTGGATGGGAATTAAGCCGCCGACAAACGCGTACGCGTTTATTGCAGCCGACCTGATCTCCAAACCAAAGACGGTGACGGAACCTAAGGAAGAAAAACCGGACGAACAGAAATCCGACGAAACGCAGCCGGACAAAGCCAAGCCCGCCAAACAAGGAACCTCAGATAAAGAAGCCGAACCCGCCGAAGCCCAAAAAGCAACTGAACCGGCTGAAGAAAAACAAGCGCAAGAACCTGAACAGAAGGCACCGGAACAAGAAACAGTCGAAACTACTCCCCCGCCCGCGCCTATCATCGATGTGCCGTCAACCGAAAAGGCAGCCGAAAAACCTAAACCCAAAGAGACAAAGGCCACAGAAAAACAGGCGCCGCCTGCACCCGATACGGAAAAGGTAACAGAAGAAAAGAAAACCGAACCGGAAAAGACAAAGCTTCCCGAACCGGTCGAACCGCGCGTCGTCGCACGCGAAGGCGTAGTCAAATACTCGTTCAACATCCAATCGCCAACGTCATACAAATTGGAATCGTTCAGAAACGGCGAAATTCTGAATTACTTGCACACGACTTCCAAATCACTCGAACTCAAAAAATACAGCGGAAAGCGTGTACTTGTACGCGGCCAAGAGTACATCGATCCAAACTGGCCGAACACGCCCGTGCTGGAAATCGAATCAATAATGCTGATTCAATAATGACGGATAACAACATAATCGACGGCCGAGCAATAGCAGAACAACTACACCGCGAGACGACCGAACGCGTCAAATCACTAGAGGCAAAAGGCTGCAGGCCGGGCCTGACATTTATACGCGTCGGCGAAGACCCTGCGTCCCGTGTTTACGTGGGCATGAAGGAGCGCATGTGCGAAAAACTCGGTATCGAGTCCAATACGCATGTGCTGCCGGAGACCACAACCGAACAAGAGCTCCTCGAACTGATCCAACGCTTGAACGCAAATAATTCTGTGCACGGGATCCTTATTCAAGCACCATTGCCCGCGCACATTAATTCGGCAAAAGTATTCGAAACCGTCGCACCCGCCAAGGATGTCGACGGCTTCCATCCGGTCAACGTAGGGAAATTAATGCTGGGCGACGACTCCGGATTCGTCCCCTGCACACCGGCCGGCATACACGAGTTGCTGATCCGTTATGAGATCAACATCGAAGGCGCAGAAGCCGTCGTCCTCGGACGCGGCAATATAGTCGGTAAACCGATGACCGCCATTCTCTTGCAAAAGGTCCGCCACGCCAATGCAACGGTCACTCTTTGTCATTCACGAACACGCGATATCGCCGAGCATTGCAAGAGGGCCGATATCCTAATCGCCGCCATCGGCGTAAAGGAATTCGTAAAAGAAGACATGGTCAAGCCCGGCGCAACGGTAATCGATGTAGGCGTCAACCGCGTCGACGACCCACAGGCTAAACGCGGATACCGCCTCGTCGGCGATGTCGATTTCAACGCCGTTAAACCCAAGACCGCGCGCATCACCCCCAATCCGGGCGGCGTCGGCCCCATGACAATTGCCATGCTCATGCGCAACACTGTTCCGGCGGCAGAAATGTCCACCAAATAAGAACGACCTTTCGTGATGACACCACTGCATAATTCAACACATAAAAGAAACACCATTATAATCTTATGAATCCGACACGAATACTACCGGACCTGCAATCCTCTATCGTATGCGAAGAAGTACGTCAGGAAGTAACAGGTAACTTTATCCTGATCGGCGTAATCGGCGCCATCCGAGTACCCAAGGTACCGATAACCGCGCTCAAACTCTGCGTGTTTAATCGCTGGACCGCCGGCGTCGGACAGTTCGTCGAGACGGCCAAATTGATCGCACCCGACCAAACAACGGAAATCCGCAAGAGCGAGGTCAAGTTCGCCCTCAAAGACCCGGTATTCCACGCCACTAACGTCACCGTATTCGGTCAGATCGAGTTTAAGACGCCGGGGACATATTTCATCGAAGTGGTTGTCGATGATGTCATGAAACTCCGCTACCCGCTATCCGTCGTTGTCCAACCGCCGAAACAAAAACCGGAACAGCAGCAACAGCCGCCGCCGGAACCTCCCGAGGAATAAATTAATAAGACAAGACCTCACCGGTTTTGACCCTTCTGGACAAACGTTTACTGTCGATAAGGAATGGCTTAACAAGCAAATGCAGCCGACCGCTAACCGCGTTGGCTGAATTTGCAGCGTTGCCCGAGTTCTTGCCCCTATACCCGCAGCGGCGATCACGCTATCGCCGGTAAAATCAGACATGAACCCGGCCAAAAAATATTAACGCCGATTAGACCGATGCTATTCAAGCTTACGGAAACAAACAGTATATGGAATGTTCTCCGAATCGCTCGATCCCGACGCACGCTCGATTAAATCGATTTTAAGGTTTTCCTACATATCATGACGACGATCCACTTCAAGGCGGTTGATTCACTTGATCATCCATTGTTTGCGCCGTTTTTGTCGATGCGCCGTCAGTCCGAACACAGAGAACAAGGTATCTTCATAGCCGAAGGCGAAAAGGTTGTAAGACGCCTACTCGAGAGTGACTTCGAAATCATCTCGATGCTGATGCCCGAAAAATGGCTAAACGTACTCTCTCCGTTAATCGAACAACGCGGACAAAGAATAAACGCATTTACCGCCGAAAAACCTGTTCTCGAAGAATTGACGGGATTCTCCATGTACCAGGGTGTCCTCGCGGTAGCGAAAATCCCGGAACCCACAACAATCGACGACGTAATCCGAAAATCCGAAAAACCGACGCTCATCGCAGCCGTCGAGGGTATCTCCAACGCCGAGAACATGGGCGGCATAGTCCGCAATTGCGCCGCCTTCGGCGCAAGCGCGCTCATTACCGATGAGACTTGCGCAAGCCCCTTCCTGCGCAAGGCCGTCCGCGGTTCGATGGGCGCGGTTTTTAGACTACCGATCATCAAAGCGGCCAACCTGCATTCCACCCTTCTCGAAATCCGCGAAAAAGATATCCCCTGTATCGCAGCGCATCCACACAGCGAAAACACTAATCTGTATAATACGGACTTATCATACGATTGCTGCATCCTCCTCGGCAGTGAAGGTTATGGAATCCGCCCGGAAACATTGGAAATATGCAACTTCGGCGTCGCGCTCCCGATGTATTACGGAGTGGACTCCCTGAATGTCAGCAGCGCCTGCGCCGTGTTCCTCTTTGAAGTCAGGCGCCAGCAGCTGAATCGGTATGGGGCCACGCACCGGCAAACAAGTTGTCGATAGTACTTCACTGATCCCAGCGGAATCCGCACTTAATGCCCCGCCACCTGTGCTTCCTTATGCGGACGCAGCCGGCCGTCCTCCATCTCGACTATCCTGTCGAATACATCCAGCGACCGTTGATCATGAGTGACAACTATCACTCCGGCATCATGCTCATGCGCAACCTTTCGAAACAGCTCCATTACCTGGCGCCCCCGAAAACTATCCAGCGCCGCCGTCGGCTCATCAGCAAGTATGAGCATCGGATTATTCGCAAGCGCACGCGCAACCGCCACCCGCTGCTGTTGTCCGCCGGAAAGCGCGTCAGGCAGGTTCCCCGTGCGATCGGACACACCAAGATACTCCAATAAGTCCATCGCGCGCTTCCGCGCCTGCCGCGGACGCACATCATTTATTTCCATGGCGACTTGAACATTCTCGACGGCGGATAAAAACGGTATCAGATTCGCCTTTTGAAAAACAAACCCCAAGTTCTCCCTCCTAAACTTACGCAAATCAACAAGCGCCCTCTCTCCTTCCAGAACCGCACGGCCGCCGATCTCTATCCTCCCTGAAGTGGGCGGATTAATTAATCCAACCGCCGTCAGCAACGTCGACTTCCCCGCACCGCTCGGGCCGAGCAGCGCCACTATCTCGCGCCTGCCCACCGTCAATGATACATCGTTCAACGCTATAACCTCGGTGTTGCCGCTCCCGTAAACCTTGGTCAAATTAATCGCCGCTATCGCCGGAGCTTTCATTACTTCATCGCTCATGCCGCAAGCACCTTGTTCGGTTCAACCTTCACTGCCTTCCATACCCCAAGCAGGCTCGCACCTACGGAGATCATCAACACAACAACCGCCAACGCCAATAAATCCTGATTCTCGATTATCACCTGCCTCGGAAATTTCGGAAACGCATAACTCCCCAACCAGTACGCCAGCAAGTACCCAAGCAATCCCGTCAGCACGGACTGCTGCATTATCAGTCCGACAATAACCCTGTTTCGCGCCCCGATTAGTTTAAGCATCGCTATATCATGTATTTTATCCATTGTCAATGTATATATAACCAGAGCCATTATAATCATTGAAATTATGACCAGTAAAATCCTGAATAATCCGATCTGGCGCCGCGCCTTGTCAACCATGCCCGCAAGCAGCAACTGCCTTTGTTGTCCGGTCGTGTAGACCGATATATCAGGCCATTTCGACAGAACTGAAATAACCTTTTCAGGACAACACCCAGGTTCCACCGAAACAAGTACGGCATTAACGGCTTGTGGCGATAGCGCGGGTATGCTCGATGACAATCCCGCCGCCCTTTTCACCAGACTAGGCTGTAATCTGCCGAGGTCGGCGGACGCGATCCGTTCGCGTCGCGCCGCTCTCTCGAGGCGCAAGGCCTCCCCCGGTTGATCGAATTGTATAGACAGCGCGTCGCTGACGGTGAAAAACCCGAGCCCGTCGCCGCCGGAACCGACCATTCCCTTTGTCAATCCCACCACTTCGTATGTATCTTTCCCGAGCGCAAGCTTTTCTCCCAACTCGAGGCCGAGCGATTTGTCGGCTATCATCTCGTAATGCCCCTTACTCAGGTATCGCCCTGAGATCAGCGGTATCCATTCTCCCTTGTCTTCCGGCCACGACAGGCCCTGCACCACTACGCGCAACGGATGTCCGTGATGCTCGCGCTGAATCGTATGCGAGACAAATGAACGCGTCCTGCTCACTCCCGGCACCGCCAGGACACGATCCTTCATACTCCTTGGAATTCGGGAAATCTCTGCAAACGGCCCACGCGTATCGCTCTGAACCACCCATAAGTCGGCGCCTATATGATCGATAAGTAACGTGGCTTCGACGATCAACCCGCGATAGATGCCGCTCATGCCCATCACGATCATCAACAACAGTCCGATGCCGACAGTGGTAAGCATGAAGCGTCCTACGTTGTGTTTGATGTCTTTTACGGCAAGGTTCATCGTATATCGACTCGTTGTCCGTCCACAAGCGCCTTATTGTCGGCGCTTGAAACCTTTATAACCAAAGCCCCATCGTCCACACCGCTTCTGACCTCGACCTCTTCCTCTCCGTGCGCGCCAAGTGTTATTTCCCGCCACCGCGCCTTACCGTCCACACTCATAAACACACCCGGAGTTCCATCACGCCAGTGAATGAATTCATACGGCAAGTACAATACCGAATCTCTCCGCCCGGTCTGAATGAAGACTTCCGCCCTTTGACCAATGGCCCAGTTCCCGGGCAATTCTCTTGCTTGCACGTCCACCAGAAATTCGCGCGTTTCCCGATCCACCTCACGCCCCAATCGCGATACTTCGCCCTTGAAATCCATGTCCGGCAGCGACCTAAACACTATCCTGGCAGTCTGTCCTGGGGACACTTCATCCATAACAGTCTCGTCAACCCACGCCGACACCCATATCACGTTTGTCGAGATCAATTGGAGGATTGAACCGCCCGGCACTACCGTGTCGCCGGGGTCTAAATCGCGCCTGATAATCAGACCACCGAACGGACTCGTTATCTTTGTACGCGATAATTGCTCCTTTTGAAGCAACAGATTCTTCTCAGCGGTTATAACCCGGCGCTCCGCCTCAGCCGTTGCCGCCTTAACACTCTGTAATCCCGCCTCCGCCACTCGCATCTGTTCCAACGCCTTATCCAATTCCGCCTTGGAAGCGGCGTCTTTTTCGTAAAGCTCGGATATACGGTCATAATTCGACCTCGCCTCCTCAGCCACCGCATTCGCACGCGCTTCGTCGGCCCTCACACGCTCCACGGAGGCTTCGGCGGCCTCCAGTGTCGCCTCGGCAACCGCCACCCGGCGCTTCAACTCCTCATCATCCAATCTCACGAGTAATCGGCCTTCTTCAACGTAATCGTTCTGATCGACCGGGATTTCATCTATCTTCTCCTGAATGCGCGAGCTAATCGTCGCAGAAACCTTGGCCTCAAGAGTCCCTGTCCCCATTACTTCGGCTACTACAGTCCCTCTCTCGACCTCATAACTGTCGACCGATACCGGCGCTGTCCTGATTTTAAATATGATAAGTGCAACCAACCCGATAGCAATCAGCCACCGCAACGTTTTGCTGCGCGCCAAACTAAATAATGAAGACTTTGCTAAACTCATAATCACGTCAAAAGAATCAAGGGCCTTGCCAATATACCGGCGCCGGATAAGATATTTCCATATTCAACCGCCCAACTATGATTAACTCTAATCCAGCCTCCTTGACTGTCAATTTCAGCCCATGAATAGCCGCTCATTCCTTGACCCAAATCAAAAGAAGAAACGCTGTTAAAGCAAAACCTTTGCGTTCTTTGCCTGCCTGCCGGGGTGTTCGATTCTTCCGCAGAGGCGCACGGACATGTAAAACACTTACATTCCAAACCAAAGAAAGAAATTCTTTATACTTCAAAATCCTGTTCCGAACTCCCTCGATCTTCGTCCGCGCCGCCCTCACCCGCGGATTTCTTCTTTCTGCGTATGACCGCCTGGCGCAACAGATACTCTATTTGGCCGTTCACGCTCCTAAGCTCCTGCTGCGCCCAGGATTCAATTTCCTCCCATAGCCGCGGGTCTATTCTCAATAAAAACTGCTTTCTCCGAGACATTCGAATTAATCCACCTTCTCGCTGAGATATCCGTCACGCCGAACTTCATTCATTTGAATTCCGATCGTCCGGATACTCAACGATTACTTGCCGCCGCCGGCTGAGCCGCTCGTAAAGCGCATCGACCAGCTCCCGGGGATGCTCCGGCGTGATCAGATAAGACCTCTTATCACCCATCAAGACCACCGAATGCTTCGGGTTCGTCGCGTATGCCCTGAAATACCCCAGTTTCTTGTTCTTGAATAACCCGAAGAATCCGAGGAATCCGCCGTTCCCGAAAACTCGAAGGGAACCTCGCATAGCCTCGGAATCTACAACAATCTTGTTTACACGCGTTAACGGCAGTTGCGTCTCCCAAAACAACCGTTGCACCCCTAAATAATCCGGCTTAATAGAGTAACCCCTCACCAAATACATGGCGGTTCCAATGATTATCAACAACGGCACAATAGATGTTGTAATCCTGATAACCAACGGTATGTTACCCGGCAAGAACCAAATTATTACTGCCGAGCCAATTAACAGCAACGTCGAAACGATTGTAACGCCGTAAACCATTCCAGACATCGGCGCCGCTTCAAAATAATCTTTATTGCTCATGTTCCTGATCTTGAATCACTTTCAGCTTGGGGCCGTTCAGGTTCCGTGCCCTGAGAGAAACACGAATCTTCTTGTTCAACGGATTCGTCCAGTGAAAACCGCTCCTCCGGACAATACCTACATACGCACCGAATAGTATCAGTCCCCTACTCTCATTCGGCTGGAGCGTAAAAAAACCGGGAGTAATCAGCCATCCGGCAGTTTCAACAATAACGCTCGCCCACAACAATCCCCAGGTCGGATTCCCTTGATCCAAACCAATAAAAAAACTGATCAGCATGTATAAACCAAGCAAGATCAGCGCAATCATTAAAATAAGCATTGGCCATCCGTTAAACACAGTGATGGTCTTCTCTTTCGACGATCCAATAACATCGTTTTTCATCTTTGGTCCTTTCCAATCTCAGTATCCTCGCGGTCTCGCATACCGGAGAAACTATTAATATCATAGTGATATCATATTGAAATCTATAGCGGTGTCAATCGTGAACCGGCGGTTTTTTTATCTCAAATCTGAAATCTCAAATCTGAAATCTCAAACCTCAAACCTCAAATCTCAAATCTGAAATCTCAAATCTGAAATCTCAAACCTCAAACCTCAAACCTACTCCCCCCCTCTAGGTTTCGACGCGGCGGCACGGGTCGACAGAAAACCAACCAAGGCCTCCGCGAATTTGCGGCCGAAACCCGGAATCCGGCTTATTTCCTCCACCGACGCGTTCCGCAGTTTCCTGATCGATCCGAATCTGTTCAGAAGCATCTGCTTACGTTTTTGTCCGATACCCGGGAACTCATCCAAGATACTCTCGGAAATCTTTTTCATCCGGAGCTTCGCATTGTATGCGTGAGCGAACCTATGGGATTCATCGCGTACATGCTGGAGCAGCAACAGCGCCTTGTTGTCGCGAGGCAGACGCAACGGCTGCTCGCAACCGGGCATGAAAACCTCCTCCAGTTTCTTCGCGATACTGATCACCGGTATATGGCTTATCCCCAACTTCTCGAGCTCTAAGTAGGCGGCGTTGAGCTGTGGAATTCCGCCGTCGATAAGGATCAAGTCCGGGAGCCTCGACGACCGCGCACCATTATCCGCCTTATCATGAACCTGTCCGGAACGTAAACCGGCCGGTGGATTATCGCATCCAGCAGCATCCATCTCGGCAAGCACTCGAGTATACCTTCGTCTAACCACCTCCGCCATGCACTCGAAGTCGTTCTGGCCCACAACGGATTTAATGTTGTACCGCCGGTAGTTTGATTTATCCGGTATTCCATCCTTAAAACTAACCATGGAGGCCACCACAAACGTACCGCTGATATTCGATATGTCGAAGCCTTCGATTTTCCGAGGCACGGACGCCAAACCCAAGGCCTCCGCCAATTCGGTCAATCCCCTTTCCGGTTCGAGTGAGACCGGCAGATCCCCGGGGATCCGGAAGTATCTTTGTGTTCGTCGTGTAGTATGCCGGAGCGCATCGAGCGCGTCGCGGAGCCTGGCCGCCTTTTCAAACTTCAATTCCTCCGCCGCCTTTTTCATTTCTTCTTCGAACTCGTTCTCCATCTCGCTGCACTTGCCCGATAAGAATTCGCAGGCGTCGGTAATCTGCCGCAGGTATTCATCTCTTGTCACCTTCCCAACGCACGGCGCCGTACAATGTTCGAGATGCGCATAAAGGCAATGCTTGTAATCCGACTCGCCCGGCACCAGCGCGCGGCAACTCCGCACCTTAAACTCGCTGCGCAGAATCGTCATCGTCCTCCTAACGGCAACGGAGCTCGGGAACGGCCCGAAATAGCGCGCGCCGTCGTCTTGCCGAATCCGGGTAAGCGCGAACCTGGGAATCTTATCGTTGAGATTCACCTTGATCAGGAGGAACCGCTTGTCGTCGCGAAAGCTGATATTGTACCGGGGTTTGTAATCCTTTATTAAACGCCCCTCCAGCAGCAGCGCCTCCGGCTCGCTCTTAACCGTGTATACATCGAAATCGTGGATCGCATCGACGAGGGCATTGAATTTTATGTCCCACCCCCGGCGCCGTGAAGGCTGGAAGTACTGCCCCACACGCCGCCGCAGGTCACGCGCCTTGCCGACGTATATGACCTTGCCGAACCTGTCGCGCATGATGTAAACACCCGGTTTATGCGGTACATCATGCAGCTTCTCACGAATGCGATCCGTATTCGGCATCCCGTATAGGTGTTTGTTTCCCGATCACTATTTCGCCCAGGCCGGATTCTCCATGAACGCATAGCAAATTATGTGGCAGACTGTCATCTGCGCGTCCTCGACCCGCCCGTAATGATCGGACTTGATTTCAATCACGTGCTCGGCGATATCGGCCAATTTCCCGCGTTTGGCGCCTACCAATCCTATCGTCACCAGCCCGTTATCGGCGGCCCATTGCATGGCCTTCACCACGTTAGGCGAATTACCGCTCACGCTAAGCGCCATCGCCACGTCTCCTGGACGCGCGTAGTTCATCAGTTGTCGGACGAACACGTCTTCATACGCATAATCATTGCCGAGCGCCGTCAGCCAGCTGATATTATCGTTCAGGGTCAGACACCGACTACGCGTGCCCACGGCATCGGATGCGCCCTTGGCGAAATCCGTTACGAAATGCGACGAGTTCGCCGCGCTACCCCCGTTGCCGAGCACAAAGACTTGTTTATCGTTCTTGAAGGTCTCGGCGAATACCCTTATTAATCCCTCCATATCCTCGGGGCGTATCAGATCAAGAGTCGCCTTCTGTTCGTCCAGGTAATTATTAATCCAGTTCCTCATTTGCTTTGAAGATAATTTAAAAACGCGGAATTTAAAGTGATAATTTCACCGGTGCCATGCGCCGTATTTATAACCAAGGCCGGTTTCTTCAAACATAAGGCCATATCGAGAAAATTGGAAAAACAGCTCGCCGCGTTGATGCGTCGTGCTCGGACAACCATAACGCATCTTCCGGCTGCAATTCCTTCTGAAGACCGAGCATCGTTTCTATACTGCCGACCGCTCGCCCCCATGCGATTCCCACCTTTAATTGAGTGTCGACATTACAGGCTTTTCCATAATCCGCGCCGGCGGATGAAGACGGCGTGAATGCATTCTCATATCGGACAATTTGCCCTTTAAAGCGTCGTTGACCTCGGCAACCACAGGCGCCCAATCGCCCGTACGACTCTGTCTAAATAACCGCGCGGTGGGGTACCACGGCGAATCTTCGCGATCGAGGAGCCAACGCCAGTCCGCCGGGAACGGGAGCATGACCCAAACCGGCTTACCCATTGCGCCGACCAGATGCGCAACAGCTGTATCCACCGAGATAACCAAGTCCATCTTCCGAATCGCCTCCGCTGTATCTGCAAAATCCCGAAAGCCCGTACCCGCATCATATATCGAATAACGCCGGAGCTCTTCCTCACACTCATCCGCCGATCCGCCCGGCTGAAGACTGTAAAACTCGACTTCCGTGTTATCGAACAACACCGAAAGCTCGGCTAACGGTATCGACCGGTTATCCCTGTGCCGCTGACCGCGGTTCCCTTTCCATGCAAGCCCCACCTTCAACCGCCCCGGAATGTCAGAAATCGAAAATCCCGCACAACGCGACGATGATACGCCGAGGTACGGCACATTATCCGAAACGGCGTCCATATCAATCCCCAGCACATGCGGCAGGCTCATCATCGGTAGCGAACAATCGTACGGCGGTAGATCGGCGCCGATCGGCACTACATCACAGTCCGCCCTTGCCGCAGAAAATAGCTCAACCAACTCAGACCTGCACTCCACTATCACCTTGCCGACGCGCTCCGCCGCCGTATGGACGAACCGAAAAAACTGGAGCATATCCCCAAATCCCTGCTCCCCGCGTATGAGAAGGACAGACTTCCGATCCTCCTCACCACGCCATTGCGGTTCATCAAACGCATACCTCCACGGCGCGAACTCCGGCAGGTACCGCCGCGCTTCATAGCCCGCCCATCCCGATTTCATATCACCGTACAACAGATTCAATACGCCCAGATTAAACCGTGCCCTTGAATTGGACGGCGCCGCTTGTAATGCCTTCTCCAGACGCACACGCGCCTCGTCGTAGCGCCCAGTGTCCAGCAATACCATCGCAGAATTATTCAACAATGCCGACCACCCCGGCTCGATCTTGAGCGCCGCCGCATACGCCCGCTCCGCTGCGTCGAGTCGTCCCAGCTCATGAAGGCATACGCCGAGATTGAACAGTGCATCGGTACTCTCACCTTTAATTGCAATGGACTTCTCGTAGCATACCGCAGCCGATCGCGGCCGCCCGATGTCCTTCATCACATTTCCCAAATTAAACAAGGCATCCGCAAAATCCGGACGCCGTCTCAACGCCTCATTATAACTCCATATCGCTTCTCCATACATTTGCATGGATCGGCATATGATCCCGCGGTTATTGAAGAACTCCGGAACATCCGAATCCAACTCAATCGCCCGTGTAATAAAACCAAGCGCCGCCTTCTTCTCGCCTGTCTCGAACATCAGAAGCCCGATCGCGTTCAACACCTCCGGATTCTCCGGATTCGTTTCAAGCAATGAATAGAAATACTTCAACGCGCCCGCGGCTTGGGATGCATTCAACTTATCCATACCCATTCTCTAAGTTTCGTTCAATAGTCCCGACCTACATTCCACCCGTTAAATTATCGACAGGTTCATGAACGTTCTTAAGCAGAATGTGCGTCTTGGACTAGTTGAATAAAGCGCCCTTCCGTATATACGTCGGCAAATCCAGGTCTTCACCGCGGAATATCGTCGGTTCACTTTTTTCGAACCTACCCTTCGACACTATCTCAAGGGGTAATTGTCCCTGATGCGTACGCTGCTTCTGTGATCTCCCGAGAAGGCGGGAATGCTGTTTAGGCTGCGCAAATTCATTAAGCCGATCTTCACTGAGTTCGGGCGGCGGCGGAAGCACACGCGGGCGGGGGCGGTTCGTTGTCTGCCGGGAAAGTAATTCCGGGTCAAACGACTCGGGCGCGGAGTAAAAGCCGTCCGGCTTATCCATTTCCTCCTGCGTCTGCGGCGTCGCGTTTTCATTTGCCGGCGCCGCCGATCTTCTAGACGCGATAACCGTCACTTCCAGTCCGTCACTTAAATCCTTATCAATCGCGGCGCCCACTTTAATATTAGCGTTCGGCGCAACTGCCTGAATACTCTCTACCGTCCGCCTGACCTCGAGCAGCGTCATACCTTGTCCACCCGCTATACTTACCAAGGCGTGTTCTGCATCGTTAAAAAGCCCTCCATTTTCGACAAGCGGATTCTTCAGGAGGCGTTCGCCGATTTCCTCAGCCCTATTCGGGCCGTGCGTCTCGGCAAAACTGAAAAAACTCTCGGTGTTACGCCCTTGAAGCACGGTATATAGGTCGCCGAAATCGACATTCATCAAACCGTTCCTGGTCAAGAGTCTCCACACACCGTACGCACACTCCGCGATCCATTTGTTCGATACATCGAATGTCGCCGCTAGAGTCGTGTTCTCGTCTACAACCGATACAAGCCTTTGGTTTTTCAGACAAATCACGCCGTCCGAAACGAGCTTCAACTGTTGGAGTCCCATAATCGCCTGACGCTGACGTCTTGCCCCCTCACAATCGAAAGGCAGCACGGCGATACACAGCGCAAGCGCACCGGATTCCTTCGCAAGCCTGGCCAACACCGGCGCGGCGCCGGTACCCGTACCTCCTCCGAGACCGGCGGATATCACGGCGACATCGATTCCTTCAAACAACTTTTTAAGTTCGGCGGAGTCCTTTTCGGCGGCCGCCCAGCCCAGCTCAGGCTCGCCGCCGGCGCCCAATCCACGGCGCACCCTTGAGGCAAGGAGTACTTTGTTCGGTACATTACATTCCTCCAGCGCACATGCGTCCGTGTTAACAGCGTAAAATTCTACACCCGTCAGTCCGATACGAGCGAGGGAATCGACAATATTGCACCCGGCGCCGCCGACACCGAATACACGCATCTTAGCCCTGCCGGCGCCCAATTTTTCCTTAGAATTTTCTTGATTATCAAAGCTCATATTAGTCAATAATATTAAAATTTTCAGTAAAGCGCGTTCAAGCAACAGATCTTCCGGAATCCCCTCGTAACAAGCCTAGAATCTTGTTTTTCAATGAACGCCCTATTGCAACGCCCTCGTATCCGCGCCGCCGCCTCTGCTGAGCGCCGAACCGCACCAGGCCTATCCCCGTCGAAAACTCCGGTTGCATAAGTACCGAGCTCGCACCGCCCAATGACTGCGGCACGGCCTTTATCACCGGCATCTGAAAAATACGCTCCACCATATCCTTGATCCGGGGTATGCGTGAAGAACCGCCGCTTATAACCACACCCGCCCGCAGATAATCCAAAACCCCTTCATCGTTAAGCTGCTGCGCAATGATTTGAAACGTCTCCTCCAAACGCAGATTCATGATCTGTTTGAGCTTGCCGATATTGACCGTCCTCGGCGGCAATCCCGGCGTGCCGGGCAGAGTGGTCTTGCGTTCATTATCACCTTCTCCGGGATACGCACTGCCGTGGGTAACCTTCAATTTCTCCGCCTGGCCTAAAGGCATCTTTAATCCGATCGCCAGGTCGTTTGAAACATGGTCTCCCCCCACGCCGAGGACACCCGTGTGTTTCACCGCACCGTTGGCGTAAACTACGTAATCCACCGTACCCGCACCTATATCAAGAACAACCGTACCCAACTCCTTCTGCTCATAACTCAATAACGCAAGCGCCGAGGCCAAGCCGTTGAACGCGATACTTTCCACATCCAATTGTAGGTTGCGAACTACGTTGACCGCGTTCCTCAATTGGTTCTTCCGCCCGTGAACCACGTGTATGTCGACCTCCAGCCGCGTGCCCATCATTCCGTCGGGATTCGGTATGCCCTCCTGACCGTCCACCGAGTAGTGCTGCCGTATCGCGTGTATCAGGTGATCATCCGCCGATAGGTTGATCGCCTTCGCGTTCTTGACAACGTCATCCATATCCTCACCTGTTATCTGTCTGTCCGCCGATACAATTGTGTGGACGCCGCGATTGTTGAATCCATTGATATGATTGCCCGACACACCCAGGTAGACACTGCGCACTTCCGTGTCGGACATCCGTTCCGCTTCGGAAATAGCCAGACGCACATCCCTCTCCACAAGCTCCAGGTCTACCACCTCGCCCTTACGGACACCGCTTGATGTGGATTGACCTATCCCCACGATATTCAATGCGCCCTCCGCATTCAACCGGCCTACAACAGCGCAAATCTTAGACGTGCCTATCTCTAATCCGACAATATCCTGTTTGGATTCGAACATAACAATTCAAATATTTTATTCTAAACCTATTGATTCATGGAAAGCCGCCCCGATCCCGCCCAAGTAACGGGGACATTATTCCCGACCGACAGATCGAGCATCCCTATCCGCTCACCCCGCTTCATACCTTCCTCGTAAACGGCGCGCCATCGCAAAAGTTGACGTTCCATATTTTCCAACCCAAATACGATTTCGCTTCCTTTGGCGGTTATTACATGTATGACTCCATGCTCGGAAACGTCTATCCTGGCGATCGAGTCACCCTCCGACATCGAAGAACTCCTAAACATCGCCAGGAGCCTAACGGCGCCGTACACGCGCGGCATCTCAATCCTCGAACCCGGACGCAACTGACCGCCGCCCACACCGTACAACACGGGCAAATTATCCCGGTTGAACGGCGCGATGCGGCGTCCACCGCCCACCTCCAGGGGCATCATTACAAATCCATCTTTATCGATGTAATAAACGGAAATACCGAAATCACCTGTCTCCGGCTGCCGATACAATGCGTGCACTTTCAACACCGGTATGCGTTCACCAACGCGGATTACCAGTTTCTGCGGCAGCACACGTTCGACGGCCACCGAGTTTATGAAAGGCACTAATTCCAGGTTCCGTCGCACACGCCCTAAATCCAGCGCAAGCAGATTATCCCCCTTTTCGACGCCCGCCCATCTGCAGAGCTGCTTTTTCGGGATTACACCGTTGGTCACTACTTCAATTTCATTGATGCTGAACGCTTCGTTCTCATACACGAATTCATCGAGCGCCCACTTACCAGCATGCCAAATCGCCACGCCGCCGCCCAACACCATCAGCGATATCAGAAGCGCCTTGAGCATGAGTCGAACGCCGAATTTACGCGCGCCCTTTGCGTGAATTTTCAGCTCAACGAGCTTCGAATCACGCCGACGTTTACGATTCTTCTTTTTCTTAAACCACATCGTTCTCTTCGTACTAACCTGCAACTCCGGATCGAACCCTATTCCGGCTCACGGCAAGCTCAACCATCTTCATACACAGTCCGCAATAATCCATACCGGCCGCCGCGGCCGCCTTCGGCAACAGACTCGTCTCCGTCATACCCGGCAATGTGTTGACTTCCAGAACCCACGCTTGTCCGTCGTTTCCCAACATCAAGTCCACCCGGGAATAATCCCTGCATCCCAGAACATTATTCGCCTTGAGCCCGATCGATTGTAAACGTTCCGTCATATCATCATCAATCGGCGCCGGACACAGATAATCGGTGGCGCCCTTGGTATACTTATTAGTATAATCATATGATCCGGTCTTAGGTCGAATCTCGACAACGGGCAATGCGCGTCCGTCCATCACCGCTACGGTCATTTCACGGCCCACGATTTTCGGCTCGATCAACGCAACCGAATCATACCGCAGCGTGTCCGCTAATGCCTCGCGCCACTCGTATTCCGAATCAACTAAATGAACACCCACACTCGACCCCTGCCTGGCCGGCTTGATCACCAACGGTAATCCCATATCCGGCGGTATCGGCGCGTCAACCGATTCGATGACTGAAAATGGAAGGGTCGGAACACCACACTCGATAAACCTCTTCTTAGACAAAACCTTGTCAAAAGCCATGCTACTCGATTCCGGATCACTACCCGTATAAGCCAACCCCAACTCCCTAAGCCGCGCCTGGACGATGCCGTCTTCGCCGTAAGTCCCATGCAACGCCAAAAAGACACAATCAGTCCCCTCAGGAATACTCCACTCGTCATAACAGGGATCAACCTGGTGCACGCGGCAACCGCATTCACGCAACGCCTTCGCCACGGCGGCGCCCGAGGCCAGCGACACTTCACGCTCAGACGAATTACCGCCCTGCATTATTGTCACTGTCAATCCCGCACTCATTACTCAACCTCCGTATTCGAAATCAACCCCTTCCATCTCGCCGGCCGCATCCACAACCTGTACCTCGAGCTTCAATTCTATTCCCTTTTTATACTTGACTTTATCTCTAATTATCTTTATCAATTTAATAATATCCCGCGCG
>JAIPKD010000022.1 GCA_021733835.1 Verrucomicrobiota bacterium | reverse complement strand
CCGGTGTGGACACACAGGACATTTTCGCTTTCTGCAGGGAAAAGTGTCCCGAGCTTTTGGAGACATGTGAAAAAACCCGTGAATATGCTAAATCCCGACTTTACGAAAGGTAGAAAAGGGAAGTCCGCGGTCGAAACGGGGTCACAAAATAGTGATTTAGTTATTGAGCTGATAAGTGGTTAAGTTTTAAGTGGTTAAGTGATTAAGGATTATGTCTCTCGCCCGCTCGATGACTCGCTAGAGGCGCGGAGCACGCAGAGTTAAGGAATTTTAACCATCTGCCTACGCCAAGGCTTCCAACTTCGTTCCTGCGGAACTATGGCGGATAAATCGGCATGACAGGCGGATCAACACCTGCCTGCGCCAGAGGCTTCCGCCTCCGTTCTCTCCGGAACTATGGCGGATAAATCGGCATGGCAGGCGAATTCACACGAATATATGTGAAAGGAGTGCGGTGAAGGATCAAGACAGAAGGTGGAAGGCGAGCCAATTCAGCTCTCCTCCGCCGGAGGAGATGCAGAGGTGGGTTGGTAAGCTCGCTTTCCACCTTCTGTCTTCATCCTTCACCCACTCCTTTCATATTGTCTTACTTCGTGTTAGATTCGTGACAATTCGTGGATAAGCTTGGCGTCTTTGCGTTTTTGCGAGAGGCTGTTTTTTCTCTGCGCTCTCTGTGCCTCTAGTGAGCGAAGCGAACGGTTGTGAGATTTATTTTTTTTATCGGATTTTTTTCTCTATGGTCCCTGTGATCTCTGTGGTGAAAAATAGTTTTCTTCTTCGTCCTCCCTTGGTTTTGTTTTTCGTGTATTTAGCGTGTTTCGTGGTTTGATATTCGTGCTTCGGATTTACCCATCCGTCCGCCCTTAATCACTTAAACTACCGTTCACAGCTCACCGCTCACACGGGTCAGAGGTATTAAATCGTCGCTGTAGTTTCGATGGGGTGGCGCTTCATTTCTTGCGAACCCGATGAAATTTCTTAAAATAACCTAAACTTCAGCTGATTTCTTGTTTTTGGGTAAGTGGTTTGGAAAATCTAAGATGCAGGTAGGAGAAGGCGTTGTTAGTGAGCGGAGTTAGTTATGTCTGAGAAAACGATCATATATTCCATCCTTTTCGCATATTTTTCATTCATCCTGTATATAGGTTTGCGTCATGCAAGGGACGTTAAAAATTCGGAGGATTATCTGGTCGGCGGGCGGAAGTTTGGATGGTTTCTGATTTTTGCATCGACGAGTGCGACGTTGATCGGCGGCGGCGCCACGATGGGTGCGATCAGCCGGACTTACGAGTGGGGGATATTGATGGCGGCGGTATCGACGGGGTGGTATTTGCAGCTGATATTTTCGGGTATATTCATTGCGCCGGCGTTCCGGAGGTTGAGGGTGTACACGGTGGCCGGGTATCTTCGGGAGACTTTCGATGAGAGAGTGCGTTGGTTGGCGTCGGTTATATCGCTTTTGTTCGCTTTTGGGTGTTTGGCTGCGCAGATGGTGGCGTTCGGCAAGGTGGTTGTGCCGTTATTGCCGCCGGTGCCGTTTTTGGATGATAAGGCGATATATTTGATCGCGCTGGGGATAGGCGCCGTTACGATAATAGGATACAACTTCGCCGGCGGCTTATACCATGTGGTTTGGACGGATCTCTACCAGTTCCTCGTGCTTTTCATCGGTTTCATTATAACGGCGGCGCTATGCTTTTCGCGGGTGGAGATATGGGATACGAGCCATGTGCCGGAGCATTTTTTCCGTATTACGGGGGATAAGAGCTTGATGTATGTGGTCGGTATGTTCATAGCGATCGTTATGGGCGAGATGTTTGCGCCTACCTATGTGACGCGTTTTTGCGCGGGCAAGGATAGGCGGCACGTGCTTTGGGGAATAACCGGTAGTGGTTTGCTGTTGTTACTGACCATGCCCGTGATCATTTTCACGATAGCAGTCAGCGCGCGGGTGGTGTTCACCCAGGAGCTTGATCCACAGATGGCGTTGCCGAAGATTATTAAGGAGATGCATAATCCGTGGGTAAGCGGGCTTGTCCTGAGCGCGTTGATCTGTGCGATGATGTCTTCGGGCGATTCCATCTTGAATTCCGGCACGAATATAGTGGTAAAGGATTTCATCGAGCCGCTCGGACTGCACAAGCGGATTTGGTCGAAGAGCTCGTCCATGCTGTGGGTTTCCAGGTGTGTATGTCTCGTATTGGGTGGGATTGCGCTGTTGATCGCCTATCTTTTGCCGAATATTTTGGACCTTTTACTTATTTCGTACAGCGTTTGGGCGCCCGCTGTGGTGGTGCCGTGCATAGTCGCGACATTCAAGAAGCTGCATATATCTTCGTCCAGGATGCTTTTGGTTATGTCATCGGGGATATTCTGCGCGTTGGTCGGACGATTCTTCGGGAGTGTGTTTGATCCGGGGGCAAGCGGGATGATCGGCTCTGTAGCGGTATATTCGGGGTTGCTCGTGTATTCGCGGATTATGGAGATGAAAGCGACGTAGGTGTGGATTCGCCGGTAAGCGCCGGTTGGGATTAAAGGGAATTCAGCGATGTGCCCGGCACGGTGTGGTATGGTGAAAGCCGTATTTGCTTCGGATAATAACGCTTGTGAAGATCGGGAAAATATGTGAAAAGCGTGCATTATGAAGAACGGAAAAGGACTTATTTTTGGATGTGCGGTGACGGTATTTTTGGCGTGCAGCGCTGTTAATGCCGGTGCGATTGAATGGAAGGCATTGTTCAATGGCAAGGATTTAAATGGCTGGGAGGTAGTAAACGATGCTCGGTTCGAGGCGGATGACGGATGTCTGCGGTTGGTCGATGGAATGGGGTGGTTAAGGACAAAGGAAAAATTCAGGGACTTCGAGTTGCAATTGGAATGGCGGGCTTTGGAGGAGAGGTACGACAGCGGGGTTTTCCTCCGAACCGGTGTTGAAGGCAAGCCGTGGCCGAAGGAGGGGTGGCAAGTCAACCTCAGGTACGATGCCCCCGGCGGCTTGGTTAAGGGCATTATGCAGGTAGTGCCGGCCGGCGTGCCCAGGATTCCGGTGGAGAAATGGTCGAAACTGAAGCTGAAAGTGATGGGTGAAAATGCCGAGTTGATCATCGACGGCGAGACGGCATGGAAGACGGATATTATTGATGGCGCCGCCGGCTATATCGGTATCCAGGCCGAAGACAAGACATTCGAGTTCAGGAACATACGCATTAAGAAACTGGATGGCGAAGACGGGGAAGAAGGGTAACGAGTAACAAATTGCGATAATCCGTACAATATCGGGCGTGATCAATCTTTGGAGCCGCTTTTTCGGAGCGCGGCTGAGCTGAAAGCCAGCCGCAGCAGTATAAATAGGTAGTGGCGTATGATAATTGAGTGAAGCCGTGGCATTCGGAGCCGCAGCGGCTGGTCCTGCGGACACAGCCGCGCTCCGAGTTTGGCAATTTGAATTAGAGTTTCTTGAGCCAGATATTCCTGTATTGAACCGGATTCCCGTGGTCTTGGAGCATTAGGCCGCCGGCTTCCTGTTCGTTTTCGTTCAATGCGCCGCCGGTGGGCCCCGGAATTTCGAGGTTCTCGTGGATTACTACGCCGTTGTGGACGATGGTGACCACGGCGTTTTCGAGTTTATTTCCCGATTCGTCGAAACGCGCCGCTTTGAATGTGATGTCGTATGTCTGCCACTGCAACGGCGGTGCGCACATGTTTACGAGCGGTTTGCCGACCTGGTAGATGCCGCCGCATTCGTTGTCTTCGCCCTCGAGCCCGTAGCTGTCCAGTACCTGGACTTCGTATCGGCCTTGGAGATAGACACCGCTGTTTCCGCGGCCTTGTCCCGATGCCCACGGCATGTATGGGGTTCGAAACTCGATGTGTAACTTCGTGTCTTTGTATTTAGTTTTCGAGACGATGTTGCCGCCGTTGACTTCCATTGCGCCGTCTACGAGCTTCCACTCCACGGGATCGTCGTCGGTGCTTTGCCATGCATCGAGATTAGAGCCGTCGAAGAGGACGACCGCGCCTTGCGGCGGTTTCTTGCCCAGCGTGGGTGAGAGGCGTTTTGTTTGTTTGAGCTTGAACTCACCTTTGATCCGGCCGGCGATGTCGCCGTTGACGCTGCTGTTATCGGGGGCTCCCGACCAGAGCGCGGTGTCGAATACCACTCCGTCCTCTGTTGCGCGAATAACCTTTGAAGGGGTCATGGGTATCGAGTTCAATAGCGCGAATTTGTCACTATTGATATTACCGCTGAGCCGGAATAAGGTCGGTACGCGTTTGTTGAATTCAGAGACGATCTTGGCGTCGTATCTGCCGTTGCCTCTGGGAATCATGTAAACCGCCACCGACTTCGAAGGCTGGTTTTGGAGTTTGATTTCACCCTTCCAATCACCCATGTAAGGGTCGGCGGCGCTCGTAAAGAGCGATCCGCTCAGAAGGGCCGATAATATAAGATACTTTGTTTTCATAGCTATAAATGGTCTGTTTTTGACGTTTAAACAGGCAAATAATATGGTTCCCAGGCCCCAGCGTCAAGAAGCATTGGGTGGCATGCAGGGCTATTGGCAGGGTCATTCAGTTCTAGCTAAGTTCCTGGGGATGTCGTTCTTGCAAGTGTTGAGCTGTTAAGGTGGATTAAGGTTTTATATCTCTCGCCCGCTCGATGACTCGCTAGAGGCGCAGAGCGCGCAGAGTTATGAATTTTTCATTGCTCCGAGCCGGAGCAATGAGAAAACTTATCGCCCTTCGCATTACTACCTTCTCCTGATACTGTGGGAACGAAACGGCAGGGCGTGAGATAATCCTTACCCCATAATCCTGATAAATGTGAGCGGAGCGAACGAGTGTGAGGTTTTCTTACCTAACCCCCTTAATTCGATCGACTTAATTGATCGCTTTTATTAGTCGTGGGGCTATTGGTGACTGGGTCGCAGCAGTCTAAAGTAGGCGTTGGTACCTGGTAATCGGATTCTGGCGTGGCATTCGGAGCCGCTGCGGCTGATCCTTCGGACACAGCCGCGCTCCGTCGGGTTCGATGGGAGTTTGCGTGACAGGGGAAGACTCCAATTTGCGTTAGGGACAGTATATTCTTATAAATGGCGCTATTTATTAGCATTTTACGCAGTTTATCGTTAGTGGAAGGATGCGCATGCTATTTAGGAGGATATAATACAGGTTGATTATTATGAAGCAACTATAATATTCATAGACTAATAGGCACTAATAATAATATAATGAAAAACTAAATATCTTTAATAATATTCATTTTATGGTTGTATTTGATTTCCAAATTCTGCAAAATACCAAATATTCAGAACGAACAGGCTGTTAACGGCTCTTGAGAGACGAGAGCAATGGAGAAGTAGGATGGAATTCTTAAATAAAATCAAAAGGGATTAGAAACATGAAAACCAAAAAACAAATTAAAAACGCACAAGCGTCTGTTTGGTGTTTAACGGCTCTTTTTTTATTTAGTGCAGCCGGTATTCAGGCGGATATGTTTGTAGCCGAAGACATTTCAGTCAATCCGGGAAATAACCAGAATCCATGTGTCTTGTATTGGAGAGGTCAAAAGGGTGAGAGTTATTCTGTTTTGATGTCAACTAATTTATTATCACCTTGGGAAGTATTAAACAACGAGCCAGTAATAGCCGATGAATTGATCGAGGAATATCCTATACAGGCGCCGCTTTTGGATAAGGCATTCTTTCGAGTTAAAAGGTTAGATACATCACCCCCGACAATGGTTGCACAGGTTCCTCAAGATAATGCAACTTCCGTAGGATTGAATACTCCGTTGTCGGCCCGGTTGAAAGACGAGACAGGGATCGATCCGTCAAGTATTCGAGTTTATGCCTTGGGATGGGAATTCACTACCGAGTATCCGGAGGTGGAGTATAACGACGGTTTGGTGACGTTTGAATTGCCGAATAGTAAGCACTGGGGTGAATACGGTGATGAAGTGGAGGTGCAAATGACGGTTGCCGATCATTTGGGTAATACTTCGGATGATTATGGCTGGAGATTCCGTCTGGTACGTCCTGAAACAGAAACACTGGGCACGATATTGGGTGTCGGCGGCTCAAATACAATGTTAAAACTGATGGCGGTGACCTCGACAAATGTGGTTTTAGATTGTTCCGATGCCGAGATTATGCCGGCCATGGGACAGATAATCGCCAGTCATGATGCTAAGCGGCCGTTTTACAGAAGAATTACAGGAATAATTGATGAGACGTCGGAGGGAGAAGTGAAGCTTTCGACACTAGGATTGAGCTTATACGAAGTATTCAATAAGGGCAGCTTCAATATGGAAGGGATTACAGAGATTGATACCTCGACAGGAACGCCGATGGGTAGTGTTGAATACGATGGCCCGGCCACAAGTGGGATACCTCTTGATTTCAGCGGTCAATTTGAAGATGAAATTCTATGTCAAACAAACGGTGTGTTATTAACAATTAAGGAAGGCTCGTGGAGTGTCGAGTCATTGTTACGAATAGCAGGTTATATAGATAATTGTACATTACATGAGATGGATTTCTCAGCTAATGAAAGCATAGAGGGGAACTTGATTGTAGAAGCCGTGTATGAAGGAGGCATTAGCTCAGGCGAAAACATACTCGAAGATTCGAACATGTCGAAAACTATTTCGTTAATAAAGCCTAAGCACAGATTATTCAGGGCCTTTATCGGCCAGAATGTACCGCTTTGGATAGATATAACCTTTGAGCTTCCTGCCACATATCATCTTGAGACAGAAGCCGAGGGGGAATTAAATGCCGGATTTCAGTTTTCGAGGGATACTGTTATAGGAGCGCAACTAAGGGAAGGCCAATGGAGTATAGGTTCAGGGGACACGCCGTTGATACTTGAGGGAGTCCCGGTTAGTGGAGCTACTGAGGGTAATGCAGTTTTAAATGTGGCATTACATCCAAAGTTAACAATAAAGATATTCAGTCTCGTTGAAGAAATAAAGACATATTCGGAGGCATTTTTTAATTTGGACGGGAAATTCAAACAAGAACCGACGCAATATTCTTGGGTCTTGGAAAGTGGGTATCGTGAAGATTTAGCGGTTGAACCTTTGGAGTGGATTCAAGAAGGATGGAACGGTATGCCTTTTACTACTGTATTTGAAAGCCGAAGGATTATTGACTCCGATTATTGGCCTGATAACGAGACATATCAGGGAGAAGCTCCGGTTATAATCGAGCAACCCTCGGACGTATCGATAGGCAGGGGGGATTCAGTGACCTTTACTGTAGAAGCAGAAGCCGATCCTTTCCCGAAGTATCAATGGTACTTCAATGATCGTCGAATACCAGGCGAAACCGGAAGTACGTTAACAGTTAATAACATCGATAATTATGATCAAGGTATTTATTCTGTTTTGGTAAGCAATCCGATAGGTAAAGTGAAAAGTAGAAACGCACAACTTCATATCGGCGAATATATTGAAGGCTATGTTTGGATGCCATCCGGGACATTCACAATGGGTAGTCCTGCTGAGGAGGAAGGACACAGGGCGAACGAGAGTCCTCAGACGGAGGTAGATATTACACAGGGATTTTGGATAAGCCAGTATGAAGTGACACAGGAAGAATATGAAGCAGTTATGGGAGAGAATCCTTCTCAGTTTAAAGAGGGGATGAACTTGCCTGTGGATAATATCAGTTGGAACGATGCTGTAGCGTTTTGCAATGAGCTGACAGCGCGTGAGCGAGCCGCCGGTAGGCTGCCGGCGGGTTATGTTTACCGGTTGCCGACTGAAGCGGAGTGGGAATATGCGTGTAGAGCGGGGACGACTACGAGGTATTATTTTGGAGATGATATGTCGGGAGAAGAAATCGATGACCACGCTTGGTATGACGATAACAGTCAACAAAGTACGCATCCTGTAGGAATGAAGGAACCGAATGCATGGGGACTTTATGATATGTATGGCAATATATTGGAGTGGTGTTATGACTCCTATGGAGGTTATCCCGGGGGGCGAGTTGAAAATCCGGTTGCAAATACAGATAGTTCTAAACGTATGTGCCGTGGTGGTAGCTGGGCAAGTAATGCCTTGGAATGTCGCTCCGCCAATCGCGGTGTGTTGAATAAAGAGTATCACGATTATGGATTGGGAGTAAGGCCCGTCATTGCTCATGAAATAACAAGTGGAGATGTAAATATACCGGAGCAAGGAGAATTATGGACGTTGCCTGAATTGGGATCTGAATACCTCTGGATACCGTCCGGGACATTCACGATGGGTAGTTCTGCTGAGGAGGAAGGACACAGGGCGAACGAAAGCCCGCAAACGGAGGTGGAGATAACTCGGGGATTTTGGATGAGCCGGTATGAAGTGACACAGGAAGAATATGAAGCAGTTATGGGAGAGAATCCATCGCATTTTGTAGGAGAATTCTATGTGCCAACAAACATGCCGGTGGATACTGTCAGTTGGAATGATGCTGTAGCGTTTTGCAATGAGCTGACAGCGCGTGAGCGAGCCGGCGGTAGGCTGCCGGAGGGTTATGTTTACCGGTTGCCGACTGAGGCGGAGTGGGAATATGCGTGCAGGGCGGGGACGACTACGAGGTATTATTTTGGAGATGATATGTCGGGAGAAGAGCTCGATGATTACGCCTGGTATGACGGTAACAGTCAGCAAAGAACGTATCCTGTAGGAATGAAGGAACCGAATGCATGGGGGCTTTATGATATGTATGGCAATATACTGGAGTGGTGTTATGATGATTATGAGGAATATCCGGGTGGAAGTGTAGAAGACCTTGTTTTTGAAAAAAGAAGTATAAACCGGATGTGTCGCGGCGGAAGCTGGGCTAATAATTCGCTGGAGTGTCGTTCTGCGAATCGTGGTGTTCTTCCCAAGTCATACAGTGATAACGGTTTAGGTTTTAGACCTGTATTGGGTGCGGATTATATTAACGGAGATTAATCATAAACCCGGACAACGACACGGGAATGATTTTTGGCACATATTTTTAAATACGGGTGATTACATATTGGTAACCAGCATCCTACATCTACCGCTCATTCAGCAACGAAGTAATATACTCAACATCTTGTGGGCGGGTTAGTTTTGGATTGGGTGATTGTGATTCGACGAGTTTGACTTGTTGGTCGATGAGTGCGCAGGCGGCGGTGTCGTCGGTAACGCTTAAACCTGATTCAAAGACCTTGGACAGGGCTTGTTTGATGATGGTTATCTTAAAGGTTTGGGGGGTTTGCACGGCCCAGAGGGTGTTACGTTCGAGGTGGCGGGAAATGAAATTACCGTCGGTGGATTCTTTGATTGTGTCGGGGACGGGTTGAGCGGCAACGGCTGCGCCGAAGGTTTTGGCGGCATGGATGGTATCTGATATGAGTGTATTCGACACCAGAGGTCTGGCGCCGTCATGGATAACGACGGTATCGGATGATTCCGGTACGGTGTTCAGTCCCGACCAGACCGAGTCTTGGCGTTCGTTGCCGCCTTGGACGAGTGAGAAGCTTTTCTTGAAGCCGGCGATAGCGGCGATGTCATTGAATGCGTCGTGCAAGGTATTATTAATGACGAGGACGATGTGATCGATTTCGGGGTGATTATTGAATATCGCCCAGGTATGGGCTATGACGGGGCGGCCGTGAATTTTAATGAACAGCTTATTTTCGTGTGACGCCATACGCGTGCCGCGGCCGGCGGCGACTATGATTGCTGTGGTTGTGGGTTGGTTGTTCACTGTGTCTTCAATTGATTTGCGAATTGGTTAATGTGTTGTCATTGAATTTTGCCAATCCGTGGCCTGGAGTTGAACGGTTTGTTTGCCTTTGAAGTTATTGATTTTTGGGGAGAACGCGAGGTCGAACCGGCCTGAGGGCGGTTTACGTCCCGACATCCGCCAGGCGATGGCCTCCTGTGTTGTTGAGCCGTCGGTGATCCAGAGGCGTGAGTGTTGTTTTTGTTTGCCGAAGAACTCCGGTGGGCGTTGGAGTGAGACATTTTTGACGACGAGTTGGATGGTCGGATTGTGTTGGCCTGTGGGATTGAGGAGGTTCAGTTCCTCGACGGCGTCAAGGGTCAGCTCGGGCAGGCTGATTTCGGCGTCGATGTTGAGTATGGGACGGAGTTTATCGGGTGGCAGTTTTTGAGCGGCCAGGTTGTTGAGTCGCCGGCGTAGGGCTGGGAGGTTGTCGGGGTGGAGGCTGAGTCCTGCAGCCATGGCGTGTCCGCCGTGTTGAATTAGCAGATCGTTGCAATGGCGTAGGGCGTCTGCGAGGTCGAAGCCGTCGATACTGCGTCCCGAGCCGCGCCATTCGTTGGTGTCGCCGCCGACGAGGATAACGGGGCGATAGAATTCGCGTACTACTCTGGCTGCGACTATGCCTACGACGCCGATATGCCAATAGAGTCCGCCTTCGACGATGACGAGGTCTTTGTGCTTTTTGAGTCTGGAGCGTACGCTTTCGATGACCTGGTGTGCGATATTATCTTCGATTTTTCTGCGTTCGCGGTTTTGTGCATCGAGGTCGAGGGCGATGATTTCGGCGGTTTTGGTATCTTCGGCGGTGAGGAGTTCGAGGGCTTTTGTAGCGCTTTGGAGGCGTCCGGCGGCGTTGAGTCTGGGTGCGAGTTGGAATCCGACCTCGAATGAGCCGATGGGATTTGAGACGGCGGCGACCTTTTTGAGTGCGAGGAGGCCGGTGCGTCTTGTTTTTTCGAGCCTGGCCAGGCCGGCGTTTACGAGGATACGGTTTTCGCCGGTTAACGGTACCAGGTCGGCGATGGTGCCTATGGCGACGAGGTCGAGGAACTTGCGGATATCGTAATGGTACGCGCCGGGCATCCCCGTTTGGCGTCCACGTTTAAGTATGGCGTGTGCGAGTTTGAAGGCCAGGCCGACGGAGCATAGTTCGGTGTCGTGGCCGTTGTTTTTGATTTGTGACAGTGGGTTGACCAGCGCTGTAGCCGGTGGTTTTGGTATTGATATCTGGTGGTGATCGAGTACCAGGGTACTGATACCTTGGTCTTTCAGCCACTTGATCGTATCGACTGCGGTCGAGCCGCAATCGACTGCGAGGAGGATGTCGGGATTGAACTGATGGACGCAGTTTTTAACTGAATCAAGGCTGAGGCCGTAGCCTTCGTCGAGTCTGTGCGGGAGGTAATAGTTGACCTTCCAGCCGAATGCGGTCAGGGATTCGAGCAGCAGCGTGGTTGCGGTGACGCCGTCTGCGTCGTAATCCCCGAAGATAACCAAGCTTTCTCCGTTCTCACGAGCTTTGAGGAGGAGGTCGACCATAAGTTCCATGTCGACTATCCTGAACGGATCGGCGAGTCGTTTCAGGCTCGGTGAAATGAATGAGGACATAGCGTCCGGCTGTTCAATGCCGCGGTTGAGCAGGCACTGGGCCAGTGTGGTGGATATGCCCAACGCCTCGGCGGCCTCCAGCGCCTCATCCATTCTTTGCGGGAATAATGACCATCTGTAACGCCTCATTTTTGATAATCTCCTAGAAATCCTGCGAATTCCAGATGGATCAATGTTATCCGGGAAAACCGATTTTCGCCAGTCGGAAATCAGGGAATCAATAACCAATAGTAACCACGGAATACGCGGAACACACGGAATGTACGGAATTCGTTACATTTTAACCACAGAACCGACGAAGATTACGGAATGCGAGGAAAACGGAGAGGTATGAGAATTCGGTCATTGGAGGCCGTTTTTCTCGACTAAGCGTACTTTTTCAACACGATCCTTCCGGGATGTCTTTGACTATTGATGTTGTGGTGGTTGGTTATCCGATATTGAGAATATCGATCCGGCGGGGACGAAATTTTTTGCGAGCAGTGTTACTGCGGACTGGGCGCTTTCGACGACCTTTTCTATTTCTTTGCGCAATGGTTTCTCGATATCGGCGCTTAATTTAAGGAAGCTGAGTTCATCCGGGAAATCGGATGTGGTAAGATTCTTGGTTGTTAGGTTGCCTGCGGCTAGTGATGAGGCGTCCGGTTTCGTCGGCGCATTGGTAAGGGAGTTGATTGAGAACAGTATGAGGGATATTGCGATGAGGGCGCAGGCACAGGCGGTTGCGATGGTTAGGGGCGAAAATGCGCGTTGAGGTGCGGGGGTGTGGAGTGACTTGATTTCGGTCATGACGCGGCTTTTCACGTTGTGATCGATTGAATCGGGTATGGGAGGCGCGTAAACAGTCAGCGCGCGCGCTATTTGTTCGTGTTGCTGGTGAAACAACTCACAGCGCGGGCAGTTTTCTTCGTGTTTTTTCACGAAGTGCGGTATCGCTTTTTCGCGGCTTACGCATGAAGATATGATAAATTTAAAAAACCAACAGGCCTTCATAACATTAGTGCAGGGTTGATTGTTAGATTCAGATTAAGCTCATTACCTTGTGCGAGCAATTTTTCGGAGAGTCCGTTTCTTGCGCGGTGAAGCAGGACTCTGACATGCAGGGGATTTGTTTTCATGACTTTTGCGGTCTCTTCGATCGTCATACCTTCGGCGTACCGCCACCAGAGGGCTTCGAATTGTTTGGGCTTGAGTCCTTTTGCTATCTCCCAGATGCGTTTTTTCCGTTCTTCCTGTTCGAGGATGGAAAGGGGCGTTTCCTCGTCGACGCTATGATAATCTTCTACGGCGGTTGTTTGTTTCACCCTGCGCAGGTGGTTTAGGGCGGTGCGTTTGGCTATTGTGAATATCCAGGAGGTGAATTTGTAATTATCATTGTAGGAGTCGATGTTTTTGTATGCCTTGATAAATGTGTCCTGGAGGAGGTCGTCGGATTCATGTGTGTTTCCCGTAAACCCGCAAATGAACCTGTGCAACCGCGCATAATGGCGGTCGAAGAGGACTTCGAAGGCGTCGTCACATCCGGTTTTGACCTTTTCCGCCAGTTCTTCGGAGGTTAGTGTTTCGAGGTTCACGGTAGTTTCCCGTATGATATTGTAATTGATGCTTTTTATTGCGGCTTGTCCTCGGTCTTGTCCTTGTTTGAAACGTCCGGCGAATCGACTGAATCTTCGGGTTCGCCGGCGTTGGTATCGGCTGACGTCTTATTCTTATCCGATTTATTGTTTAAATTAACGTCCAGTTTCGAAACCGCTTGTTTGAGGTCTTCGAGCGCCTTTTTCACGGGATACTTGAGGCCGACGGAGACCAGTTTATTGTTCACGCTTACATTCACTGATTTGAGTAATTCCCGTAACGGCGCGGCGTTGGTTTTTTGCATTTGGCTTAGCGAGAATAGGGCGATCATACCTTGGAATACCTGCTGCATTTCTATTGCGGCCGAATCGTTTTTTGCCTTAATCAGGAGGTCGAGACATACGTCTGCGTCTTTTTCTGCGAGGAGGATGCGTCCGCCGTTAGCCATTTTGAGGACATTCGCCTGCTCCGGCACGTCGGCTTGGTTGGACAGGCCTTGTGCGGCGGCGATGAGGATAATGCCGTCCATGCCGGTGAGGAATTCGTCGAATGAATTTTGTTCCGCCAAGTTGGTTCTTTCCCCGTCCAGGGTTTCGATGGCCTTTATCAACAAGGACTTCGATTTCCCGGCGAGGAGGTGGTTAGGTTTGGCGGGTGTGACGTAGAGTTCGTTGTCGAGGTTATAGAGGGTTTTCGAGTTTTCCGTTAATTTCTTGATCTTGGAATCCGGGTCTTGTTCGATTTGTTTTTCTGCGAAGCCGACGAGAGAATTAATTAGATTCGGTGCGGTTTTAACGATGAGCACGCCCTGCTCCTTTTCTGGGTCTTCGTTTTCCCCGCCCCAGGCGGTGAGTGAATCGATGTCGCGCCAATTGAGGTCGAATCCGAGCATATTACTTAGATTCTTCTGGGGCTTCTTCAGGTGTTTATCCAGGATATTTGTGGAGATAAACCGGCCGGTCTGGGACTCGACGAACTTGTTCAGGTCGATGTGTATCAACCATTGCGCGTCGGATGGAATCTGTTTTTTGTTCAACGGCGCAGCTGAGATTGACCCGGCGATTGCCAGGTTCAGGAGCAGTAGGATCGGCCATTTAGTTTTCATATGCTGGAGTTCTTATTTTTTGTATAATATTCCGGGTTCACGTTATTTCTTTCAATTCCAACAATTACTTCACCGGGTGTGTTTGAAACGTTACAAGTTTTGTGGCGCAAACTGAATTTTACTACGTCTTGGTGAGAGATTTTCGATCATTAGGATTTTGGTGATTCCTATTTCATGCCTTGCCCCGACAGGGACGTAATATTTCCTCCTTATTGTCCTTCATGTTTTTCATGGTGAATATTTCGTCCCTAGGGGACTTATTCTGTTTGTTGGTCTTTTTGCTATAGATATTTCATCCCTACGGGATTGTTAAAGGCACAGGACGGTTGGCAATCGAATGCTGGTGTAGCATTCGGAGCCGCTGCGGCTGATCCTTCGGACACAGCCGCGCTCCGAGACACCTCCTGTTCCCGTAAACGTTAGCGTCCCCGTATTTAGTATAGCATCATCGACTGTGAATAAACAGAATCGGGAACGCTAACGAGAACGAGAACGGGAACGTGTACGTGTACGCTAACGTGTATGGAGCGGGAATCGAAACATCTTTGCATTCTTGCTCTGTAGAATGACTATGTATGGTTACGGGGCGAAGCTCGCGGTTTTTTCCACCAGCGGCAAGAGGTTATCGTCGATTGATTCCTCCGATGCGCCTATGTCTTTTTTAAAGAGGAACCACTGCTCGACTTGTTCGGTTGCTTCGCCGGGCTCGAGTTTTGTCATCGGACCGAGGGTTTCGACCTCGAGCATGTCGGGGTTTGTGAAGGTTTCGTTATTACAGTTATAGTCCGGGTACTCGGCGTCCGGGGTGAATCCGAAGCGTTTGAGGAATACTTCACCATTGAGAGTGTATGCGCACCAGCCTTTTTTGTTGAGCAATCCGATCTTCTGTTTACTGACATCCGGTGATGGGTCTTGTTTCAGTTGAATATATTTGGTGCCCCAGTTCCATCGTGGGTCTTGCATATCGGTATAGTGCCAAAGTACGAGAGGGCGGGCCGGGAGCAGGTAGTCGGGGTGCGGCTTGTATTCTTCCTGCGGGAATATGGCGCGTCCGCCTGGGGCCATGACAGTGAGGCACCAAGGCGAGAGGTCGATTGTCCACAGGTTCCTGTTGGTGATGCGGTGGGTGAGTTTTACGCGGTTGATTTCCGGGTCGAGTGTAATGTTGATTTGTTTTTGGACGCCGGTGGATTCCTCGGTAGCTTGAGTTAAGCGCAGTGTGGTTCCGTCCCAGTCACAATCAATGGGTTGGTTGTCCGGCGCGTAGGTTCGCGGCATTGCTTCGGGTGCGTGCCACAGCCGGTGTCCACCGTAGCCGCGCCATTCGCTTCCGCCGGTTTTGCCTATCTCGGATTCGACCTCTTTGAAGAGATTTTGTCCGTTTATAAAACCGAGCCTAATTACGCGCGGTCCTACGTCCGTTGTAGCGATCATTTCGATTTCGCCGTTGGAGAGGCGAACACAATTCTGCCATCCACCGTATGAGTAATTCTTTTCCATCTTGATTTCTCCTTGTAATGGTGTGAAATGCGCCGATACCAGGATACCGGCAACGCCCACGAGGGCGGCGATGCGCCTGGAGTGGCGGTTTGGATTAGACGCGAGATGCGTTAAACTTTGCTTTGCAGGTTTTGTTGTTTGCATGAACGACAGCTTACATTTATAGCGGGCGCGGCGTCCAGCGTTTTTTCATTGTGCATTGATCGGGATTACATGTTTTTTAATGGATTCACTCGTGTGCCGTGCCGGAAGGAAGACAGCTCATGCGCGGGTGTTATTGACGGAATTATGAAATCGTGGTGGAGTAAGTGCGGTTAATAACCCGTGTACCAAGATTACTGTTGATAATGGAGATACGTCATGACTCGAGAAACATGGATGAACAGGTTTTATTTGATTGGAAGAACAGTAATTCTGTCGGCGATGGTAAGCTTTGCCGTTCCGCGGGTCTTTGCCTCGGATAGTCCACGGCCGAATGTGGTGGTGATTTTACTCGATGACATGGGGTATTCGGACCTCGGCTGCTATGGCGGCGAGATTGAAACGCCGAACATGGATAGACTGGCGGCGAACGGGCTCAGGTTTACGCAGTTTTACAACTGTTCCCGCTGCTCGCCCACGCGCGCTTCGCTGTTGACGGGGCAATACCCGCATCGGGTGAACATGGGCGCCAACAATAATAATCTCGGCCGCAACGGGGTCACTCTGGCTGAGCTTCTGGGCGGGGCCGGTTATGAGACTGCGATGGCAGGTAAGTGGCATCTATCCAGATTCGGCGAGCTTGGGAATTGGGATGGGCGTCAGGACGAGTATATGGCGTGGTTGAACAATCAGATCGACGGTCATGTTCCATATTCACCGCGAGACACCTGGCCTATGAAGCGGGGCTTTGATCGTTTTTACGGCGTTATCTGGGGCGTCGTTAACTATTTCAATCCTTTTTCGCTGGCTGATGGAATGGAGCCCGTTCGTGATATACCGGATGATTATTATATTACCGACGCGATTTCAAGGTATGCCGTGGAGTACATCGAGGAAATGAGCGGCACCGGCAGACCGTTTTTCCTCTATGTGGCCTACACCGCGCCGCACTGGCCGTTGCACGCGCCGAAAGAGACTATTAGAAAATATGAGGGTGTTTACGATGATGGATGGCACGCGTTGCGGCAGCGCCGTTATCGGCGTCAGATCGAAATGGGTCTAATCGATCAACGAACTCACCCGCTCCCAGAGCTGATGGGTTTCGGTAAGGACTGGGAGGAATTGAGCGACGACGAAGAAGCGTTCCAGGCGCGCAAAATGGCGGTGCATGCGGCGATGGTGGACCGCGCCGATCAGGGTATCGGCCGGGTCATTCGCGGATTACGCCGCGCCGGCGAGCTCGAGAACACCGTTATTTTTGTCCTTTCGGATAACGGCGCGTCTCCGGAGACTCCGACGACGCCGGGTTACGATCGTCCGAGCGAGACCGAGGACGGGAGGACGATTCATTATGACACCGATGCGTCGTTGGAAGAATTGGGCGGGGAGACCAGTTACGCGGGTATCGGTTCGTACTGGGCTAATGCGGCGAACACGCCGTTCCGTTATTGGAAAAGGGAATCGTACGAGGGCGGCAACCACACGCCGTTGATCGTCCACTGGCCGGATGGAATCGAACGTCCTCGAGGATCGATGACCGATCAGCGCGGTCATGTCATGGACATCCTGCCGACGTGCCTGGATATTGCCGGCGTTTCTTATCCCCCGAGTTACGGCGGGCATGAGATTACGCCGGTGACCGGCAAGAGCCTGTTGCCTGTTTTGAAAGGCAGGCGGCGTGCGGGGTATTCGGCGTTGTTTTTCGAGCACGAGGGCGGCAAGGCCGTTATTGAAAATGGTTGGAAGGCCGTTCAACCGACATCGCGCAGCGAGTGGTTTCTTTACAACCTGGACGAAGAAAAGACGGAGATAACCGACCTGGCCGGTGAATATCCGGAGCGTTTGGAACGGATGACCGGTCTGTGGGAACAGTGGTATCGACGCGCCGGGTTCAGCCGGAAGAACCTTTTCAGGCTTTCCGGCGGCACGGCGCTGGGACGCAGCCAGGCGCCGTTCCTTCAGGATACGCCGTTTACGGTGCGGGCCGAGTTTGAAGGCGGTGCGCGAAGTGGGGTGATAGTCGCACAAGGTGGCAATCAGGACGGCATTGCGTTGTACGTGAAAGACGGCCGGCTGTACTTTGCCATGCGCCGCGGCGGCGAGTTGACGGAGCTTGTGGTTGCCGAACCTCCGGTAGAAGGACGGAATACCGTTGAGGTGGCGGTTGACTGCGACGGCGTGGTCGAGGTTGTATTGAATGGGGCGCATGTACTCGAGGGCCGTGTGCCGGGGCTGTTGCCGCGCATGCCGATTGACGGCCTCGAGGTCGGCCGTGATGAGAAGACGGCGGCCGGCCCGTATGAAACGCCGAATGCATATCCGCGCAAGATATATGGGGTAACTATCCGGCTGAGTCCGTGAATGGAATTGCATTTTCGGGACGGCAATACATAGTCAGATGAATACGGCTATAGAGGGGGGCGGGTGATTTCCAAAAGGATTTAATGAAATTGAATTCAGTGATGCAACAAGTAGAAGTGCTCCTGGGCGACAGGGGGTATTCGATCAACATAGGCAGCGGTATTCTTGGTGGCGCCGGCGAGGAATGTCGCCGCCTGGGCTTGGGGAAACGGTGTGCGGTTATTTCGGACGAGCATGTCGCTCCTTTGTATGCGGATACGGTCATGGACTCGCTCGCCGGCGCTGGATTCGAGCCATTCAGCATTATCGTTCCCGCAGGCGAGGGCACGAAAAACCTGCGGCAGGCGGCCGATTGCTATAATCGTCTTGCCGGGCGCCGGCTCGAGCGGAGTTCGTTTATACTTGCGCTCGGCGGCGGTGTTGTAGGGGACTTAGCGGGCTTTATTGCCGCCACGTACCTCAGGGGAGTACACTTCGTTCAGGTGCCCACATCGCTTCTGGCGCAGGTGGACAGCTCCGTAGGCGGCAAGGTAGGGGTGAACCTGCCGGCCGGGAAGAACCTGGTAGGCGCGTTTTACCAGCCGAAGCTCGTGGTTTGTGATCTCGATGCCTTTAACACTTTGCCGAAGCGCGAGTTCGTCGCGGGACTCGCCGAGGTGATCAAGTACGGCGTTATAAGTGACCCGCGTTTTTTCGATTGGCTCGAGGCGAATATCGACGGCATTCTCGGCCTCGATCCGCGGCTGATGGGGTATATGGTCGCCGTTTGCTGCAGGATAAAGGCCGATGTCGTGGGAAAAGACGAGAAGGAAGGTGGATTACGCGCTATATTGAATTTCGGACATACCATCGGGCACGCCATTGAAGCGATCACGAATTACGGAGAATTCCTCCATGGCGAAGCCGTTGCGATCGGGCAGGCGATGGCTGCGCGGCTTTCCCGGGAGCAGTGCGGATTATCGGATGCGGACGCCGACCGGATAGTCCGGCTTCTCGAATCGGCGGGACTGCCCACATCCGTAAAGCTTGATTCAGGACAAAGACGTGCCTTATTCGAGGCCATGACGCTGGATAAGAAGGTCAGCGGCGGCCGCGTCGGTTTCGTGCTCGCTCCCGAAATAGGGCGAGTGGTGAGAAATCAGGTGGTGCCCGCGGAGACGATTGAAAATGCGCTCCGGGAAGCCTGATATTAGTATTAATTCACATTAAAATCCAACCAAAGTGTTTTGTTGATGATGATGCTGCTCGATTTCCGTTGGAATTCGCTTGATCGAGACGCAAAAAGCGATAGAATATTTCTGATTGGGAGACAGAGGTCTCCTGGCCGCGGGAAGCTCCACTTTCGGCCCGGCTTCACGAGTGCATCCGTAGCTCAATTGGATAGAGCATCTGACTACGGATCAGAAGGTTTCAGGTTCGACTCCTGACGGATGCACCATACTTTCTTCAACACAAATCTCTGTTCACGACCGCGCTCCTGTTGAAGTGGGGTCAGCCCTCAAAATAGTAATTAAGAGGGGAGAAGGAACCGAGTGATTAAGTTTTAAGTGGTTAAGTGACCACCACCTGAAGTCCGGTCTTCATTTTTTAAAATGGATAGGGAATATTAATAGTGAAATGACTCGGCCCAGGTGGCGGGGGAGATGACAGAGATTTGAGGCATAGGGTTCTTAATTAGCAACTGATCTCCGGTGATCAGGACAGCGGTTGGTTCTGAGGCTAAAAGCGCCCACAAATGGTTATCCTGGGCATCCGGAGAGGTGTAATACGGATTGGGTTGCTGCTCGCGCCAGATAGCGTTAGCCGTGATTTCCGTCAAAAGATGGTCAATCTCGGATTCGTGGAGGCCATGGAGGCGGGCAAGCCTGGCTCGAAGCAAAACGCTTCTGTATTCAGACAATAGTTCAACAGATAAAAGGTAAATCAGATTGCCTTCCAGCATGGCATCAAGAACCCTGGCGGTTGGGCTGGTGGGCTTGTTAGTGATAAGGCCGGAAACTACAACATTCGTATCGATGACAAAAATGCGGGTATTCATTTAGATCGATGGGCGCGTGTTTCTTCGACGGCAAGGCTGATTGCGTCGGCTTCGCTGCATTGTGTTTCTGAGCGGGCGCGTGCAACTAGTTGTCGGGCATTTTCCATGGATTGTATGCCACGAATCCGCAGGCTCTCCTCTATGAGCCTGCTGATGCTGCGTCCCTGCCGCGCAGCGGTTTCTTTCAGTGCACGATGCAGATCATCGTCAAGGGTTATGGTTAGCCTGCTCATAACTATTTCCTTTATCTTAAATATTATTACTTTATCACATTAGCACCAAAACACCATGGTGTCAAAGGTGGGCGGAGGCCGGAAGGTAAGGATTAAGGATATCTCTGTGAAAGGTGAACTGTGAGAGGTGAGCGGACATAATGAGCGTGAAAAGTGAGAGGTGAAAAGTGAGCTGTTAAGGTGTTAAGGGAACAATTTCTCTCGCCCGCTCGAAGACTCGCTAGAGGCGCAGAGCACGCAGAGTTAAGAAGGTGAAAGGAGAGTGTGGAGGGATGAAATGGAAGTTTTAAGGTAAGGCCCACAATGCCATCGCCCACCTTCAAACTGCCATTTTCACCCTCCACCACCACTGCCGTGTCCCGCCGTAGTTCCGAGAGACCATAAATCCTTATCCCGTAATCCGAATTTTGGCCTCTCCTTTTACCGCTCACAGCTCACCGTTCACAGCTTGCGTGTAGTATTGTGAGTTATTAGAGTTGATGCATGAGAGAGAGAGGGAAGGTATATGTTGTTTCGGTTGGTAGCGGCGGCTCGGATTTTATGACCGTGCGTGGAAGGGCATTATTGGGGAGCGCCGCGCTGGTGGCGTATGATTCTAACGTGCCCCGTGATGTCTTTAGGTTTGTGAGTCAGGATGCGGATTGTGTGTCAAGCGCGGTTGATCCGAAGCGGAACGTTAAGAAGGGATTAGTAACGCGGATATTGGAGAGTGCGGGCGCCGGAGGCGATGTGGTGAGACTGGTTTCAGGGAGGGCGTATTTGTCGGAGCGCATTTTTGAAGAGCTGCGGCGGGTCGGCGACGGTGGTATTGATTTTGAGATTGTTCCGGGCATGGATGAGGTGTGGTCGGCGTTGGCGAATGCGGGGATAGGGCTTTCTTGTTCGGCGCGGGGCGGTGGAATGCTGATATTTGATCTGGGTAAGGAGGCGGCCGGGGAAGGGCTTGTTGCGCGCGCAATCGAGGCAAGGCGCGCCGGTGGTTTGGTCTTCACCGGCGTGAATGATGCGGTTGGTTTGTGTGATAAACTGGTCGAGGGCGGTTTGGCGCCGGACTTACCGGTTGTTCTGATCGAGAACCCGGGAGCTAATACACAGGTTACGAGTGCGTTGAGGCTTGGATCGGCAGCATCGGAGTCTAAGCTGCAGCGGAGTAGCGGGGGTGAACTCCTGTTAATCGGCGAAGAGTGGGATGTATCCGGACGTTTGGACTGGTTTGAGCGGCGGCCTTTGTATGGTAAGAGGGTTGTTGTGACGCGTGCCCGTGAGAAGAGTGAGGTTATGTCTGCGTCATTAAGGGCGCTGGGCGCGGAGGTTTTGGAGATACCGGTGATCAAGATAACACCGTTGAGTGATTCGGAGGCGTTGAATGAGGCGCTTGATGGATTAAATGTCTATGATTGGCTGTTGTTTACCAGTGTAAACGGTGTGGACACGTTTTTTAGGGCGTTTTTCAGGAGGTTCGATGATCTGCGTGATTTGGGTGGTGCGCACTTGGCGGCGGTGGGGACGGCTACGGCCGACCGGTTGAGGTCGATACACCTGCATGTGGATTGTGTTCCGAAAGAGCATACCGGCGTCGGCTTGGCCGAGGCGATGTCCGAGCATTCGAGCATAGAGAATCTGAAGGTATTGATGCCGCGCGCCGAGAAGGGGAATAAGGAGTTACCGCGGATACTCGAGGATAAGGGCGCTATAGTTGACGACATACCGTGTTACAGGAACGAGCTGGACGCTTCGGCAGGCAGCGAGGATGCGCAAGAGTTGATTTCCGGCGGGGCCGACTGGATAACGTTCACCAGCGGTTCTACTGTGATGAATTTTCATGATACGTTTGATCTGCGGCGGCTGCGTGAGAAGTTCCACGGGCTTAGACTGGCGTCTATCGGGCCGGAGACCGGTCGGGCCCTGGAATCATTAGGATTAGGCTCGGACGTCGTGGCGGAACCGCATACCGTGAGTTCGCTGGTATCTGCAATCTCCGATTTCGGGAGAAAGGAAGGCAATTCATAGATATGCCCTAAATGAGGGTGCGGTGTGTTAAAGGCGCTTGCTTTACGGGCGTGGATAATTAACATCTACAAGTTATTTGTGACGGCCTTGATTGATAATCTTAAAGAATTTGTGGGATGGTAAAATCGTTTGCATTTACAACACAGGGGCGTACGCACAGCAAAGACCTCGAGGTATTTCTGATGCCTACATTGCTGGCGGATACGAACCTCTTTCTTTGGGTTGATCTCGAGGACCCGACTGAAGAGGAGATAAAATGTTTCTTAGAGGATGTATTCCATTTTCATCCGTTATCGATCGAGGACTGTTTAATCGAGAGCTCTTCGCCCAAGGTCGAGGAGTATAATCCGCGAGAGGGCGATAAGTTTGCGCCGTACTTGTTTATGGTTATTCACGCCGTTGACTACAGCCGCAAGGACGGCGTTTTTGCGACGAACGAGCTCGATTTTTTTCTGGGCAAGAATTTTTTGGTTACGTATCACAAGCTGCCGCTAAAGAGTGTTCTGGTGACCGAAGACCGATGTGAGCGGAGTACGATACAGATTGCTCGGGCGCCGGATAGGCTGGCGCATTCGCTTTTGGACGGGATAGTGGATAATTACAAACCCGCGCTGGAGGAGTTGGCGATGGAGATCGCCGATTTGGAGGAGCGGGCGTTGCGGAGTCCGACCGCTGATACGTTGAACCAGATTATCCAGGTCAAAAAGGAAGTGATGCATTTGCGGCAGATAATAGGCCCGCAGCGTGAGGTGTTGAGCAAGTTTGCCGGGGGTGAATTCAAGTTGATCCGCGCGCACCTGGTTCCGTATTTCAGGAATGTATACGATGCGTTGTTTCATATTTCCGAACGTGCGCAGAGTTATATGGATTCATTGACCGGTATATTGCAGGTTTACCTTAACATGTCATCGAACCAGACCGGCGAGGTAGTGAAGCTGCTCACATTGATTACCGTGATAACGACGCCGCTCATGGTAGTGGGTACCTGGTACGGGATGAATTTCGAGGACATGCCCGAGGTAAATTGGAATTTCGGGTATGAGGTGGCGGCGGTGATAACCTTGTTTTCTACGCTGTGTACATACTGGTATTTCAGAAAAAGAGGATGGTTCTGAACGGCGCGAATACTGCGCGTTAAAGCGCTACGTTGAATTTCTAGATGGATATAGTAGTTTGAAAAGATGCATCCTGTTGTAAAATCAAGTTTTCTAGACAAGATTTTAGGGCGGATAGACAAGCTGCACGCCGAAGGGCTCCAATCGGTTATCCAGCGGCTGGCGCGGGAACGTAATTTTCTCGAGACGCTGTTTAATACGATCGAGGATGGCATACTTGTCCTGGAACGTGAGGGGCGTATCGTCTATTTGAACCAAGCGGTGAGGTTTCTGCTCGGGATACGCGATGATTCCGTGGAGGGCGAGCATGTGCGCAAGTTCGTGCCGCAGCTGGACTGGGACGGCGTAATCGAGGATGCGCGCTCCGATTCGGAGGGGTATTTCAGGCTCGAGTTCGAAGTCGAATATCCGGAGCGGCGTTTTATAAAATTGAATGCGGCGCCCTTGGCCGAGGAAGAGACCGGCGCGGCCGGCGTGGTGTTGATACTGAATGACGCGACCGAGGCGCGTGAAAGGACATTCGAGGCAATCGAGGGTGAACGGGTGCAGGCCCTCACGCTGCTGGCGGCAAGTGTCGCGCACGAGATCGGGAACCCGTTGAACGCGCTGAATATTCATCTTCAGCTTATCGAGCGCGAGCTTAAGAAAAAGTCGATGAACCGGCCGGAGACGATAGAACCGCAGGCAAGGCGTCGGCGGACGGGCGTCAAACGCGCGCGCCGGGCTGAGGCCGCTGAACATACGGACGCGGATGAAGAGTTTGTTCGTAAAATGGGCAAGTATCTGGATGTGGCAAAGGGTGAAATAGCGAGGTTGGATTATATAGTGACGCAGTTTTTAGAGGCGATTCGACCGACGCCGCTGCGCCTGCAGATGGTGTCGTTGAACGATGTGATAAGCGATACGCTGGATTTGTTGCGCCCCGAACTCGAGAACCGCGGGATCGTGATAATGGAGGAGACCGACCGGAACTTGCCTTTGGCGCCGTTGGACCCTTCGCAGCTGAAGCAGGCCCTGGTGAATCTGTTCAAGAACGCCATGCAGGCGATGACGCGCGGCGGGATTTTGACCTTGTCCACCGGCCACCGCGGCGATACCGTATGGATAAGCGTTGCGGATACAGGGGGCGGGATACCGCAGGAGAAGATTAACAAAATTTTCGAGCCTTATTACACGACCAAGGCCAAGGGGACGGGGTTGGGATTGATGATCGTGCAGCGTGTTGTCAGGGCGCACGAGGGACGGATCGAGCTGGAAAGCCGTACCGGCAAGGGGACGACTTTCAGGCTGAGCTTTCCGATGCGTGAACAGATGCCGAGGTTATTGGAGGCTCCCGAACATGAATGATCCTATTTTGTTGATAGTCGACGATGAGAAACCGACCCGCGAGGGCTTACGGGCGGCGCTGGAGGATCGTTTCGATGTTTACGTGGCCGATGACGCGGCATCGGCTATGAATATCCTGGAGGCTGAAAAGGTGGCCGTGCTCCTAACGGACTTGAAGCTTCCGAACGAGGATGGGATAAAGCTTATCATGCGCGCCAAGTCGTTTCCGGAACCGCCTATTTGTATTTTAATGACCGCCTATGGTTCGGAGGAGATCGCCGTCGAAGCGATGAAAAAGGGGGCGGACGATTACATAGCAAAGGGCAGGCTCCAGATAGACGAGCTGGAGATGCGGATATCAAAGGCGTTGAGGCAGCAGGAGCTCGAGCAGGAAAACGAGGCCTTGAGCCGGCAGCTCGATTCCAAGTACGGTCTAGAGAACGTGATCGGGACATCCGACGCGATGCGCGAGGTCTTCGAGGTAGTGAACCAGGTGGCGCCGACCAGGGCCACCGTTCTGCTCCAGGGCGAGAGCGGTACAGGCAAGGAGCTGATAGCTAAGGCGATCCACCGTCTGAGTCCGAGGGCGAAGAACCCGCTGATAACCGTTCACTGCGCGGCGTTGTCGCCGACGCTATTGGAAAGCGAGCTCTTCGGGCATGAGAAAGGCGCGTTCACCGGCGCGTATGAACGCAGGATAGGGCGTTTCGAGCAGGCGCAGGGAGGAACGCTTTTTCTTGACGAAATCGGTGAAATAGATTCTACGATTCAAGTGAAGTTGTTGCGGTTTTTGGGCGAGCGTTGTTTTGAGCGCGTGGGTTCGAGTAAGACCCTGACGGCGGATGTCCGGCTGGTCGCGGCGACGAACCGGAACCTGGAGGAGATGGTTCGCAAAGGTGAATTCAGGGAAGACCTGTTCTTCCGATTGCGTGTGGTGGAGATTATCATCCCGCCGTTGCGCGAGAGGAGGGGGGACATTCCACTGCTGGTGCAGAGTTTTCTGAGGGAATTCGCTCAGGAGAACGGAAAGCCCGTGGAACAGATTTCGCCCGAGGCCATGGACTTGTTGATAAGTTATACATGGCCGGGTAATGTCCGGGAATTGCGTACCGCGATCGAGCATGCAGTGGTGTTGTGCAGGAGCAAGCGCATACTTCCGCGGGATTTGCCCGCAACAGTGCAGGGTAAGCAGGCCGGTGTGGCCGGCAGCGCCGTTTCGCCCGGAAGCGGTGTTAGTACTCGGGATACCAAAAGAGATATGCCGCGTCGGGGGATAACCACGATGCAAGACAATGAAATGCAGATCATAATGGATGCGATAGAAGACGCCGGCGGAAATATTTCGCTTGCCGCCAGGAAACTGGGGGTGAGCCGGCGGACGCTCCATCGGAAATTGCGCATTTATAAAGACAAAAAATAATATGCCCGGCTTACAGGAATTAATATACAGGCTGGAGGTAGGCGGCGGCGCCGTGAAACTCCGGATGATAACCGCGGTGTTGATCGTAGTAGCGATCGCCGTGGTGTTTGATTTACGTGAATTCCGGAACTTCTCGAATCCCGAGGCGATGGAATCCGCGCAATTGGCCAGGAACATTACCGAGGGACGCGGATACACCACCCGTTCTATAGAGCCCCTGGATATTTACTTGCTTACGAAATTAAACCCGGCTGCACGTTCGTCATTGCTTGATAACGAGGTGCCCGAGCTGGGAAGACCGCCGGTTTATCCTTATATACTGGCCGCGTTGATGAGTGTGGCGCCGATGCATTATGATACCGCCGACATTGATAATTTCAGCCGGTATCAGCCCGAGGTGATCATTGCATTATTCAATCAGATACTCCTGCTCGGCGCGGTTATCTGGATATTCAGCCTTGCAACGAGGCTTTTTGATGTGCAGGTGGCGTGGCTCTCGTCCGCGTTATTTGGGGCTACACTCTTGTTTTGGCGGTTTAGCATCTCGGGGCTTCCCACAGTGTTTCTGATCCTCGTTTTTCTCGGTGTGGTTGAGTGCCTTGTTCGGGGGTACAACCGCATCCGCGAGGAGCCCCAGCGCCGCGGCGTAGTATTGAAGTGGTCGGTCGCAGCGGCGGTGATGGTAGGGTTGGGCGCAATGACTCAATACTCTTTCGGTTGGTTGATAATACCGGTTTGTTTGTTCTTCTTGATGTTTTACGGCAAACGCGGGCTTGGCTCGGCGCTGACGGCGTTTGCGGTGTTTTGTGTGGTGATGGCCCCGTGGCTGGTAAGGAATTATCAGACCAGTGGAACGCTGTTTGGAACGGCGGGCATGGCGATTTACGAGCAGACACTGCCGTTTCCTGATAATACGTTGCGGAGTTCGTTGCAGCCGGACCTTGATAAGGTTGGATTGTCGGATTTGATCAGGAAGTTTCTGGTGAATCTGAAGGACATAGTTGAGAACGATCTGGCCGACCTCGGGGGAAACTGGATTTCCGCCTTTTTCCTGGTCGGATTGCTGATGCCGTTCAGGAACGAAGTCCTATCCAGGTTAAGATATTTCATCGTGATGTGCCTGCTGACGTTCGTGTGTGTCCAGGCGCTGGGCCGGACGCATCTGAGCGATGATACGCTTATGATAAATTCGGAGAACCTGTTGGTGATCATTGCGCCGATGGTGTTCGTGTTCGGTTCGGCGATGTTTTTCACGCTACTGGATCAGTTGAACATTCAGATACCGGTTTTTCGAGTGTGGATAATCACCGGTTTCGTGATTATTCTATGCGCACCCTTATTACTGCGTTTTCTTCCGCCACGGGCACAACCGATTGCGTATCCGCCGTATTATCCGCCTTTGATCCAACAAGTTTCTTCGTATATGAAGCAGAATGAGCTGATGATGAGCGATATGCCGTGGGCCGTGGCTTGGTACGGCGACAGGAAGTGCGTGGGTCTGACACCAGATGCTGAAGGCACGTTTTATGCTATAAATGACAGAATCGAGCCGATTGAAGCTTTATTTTTGACACCGATAACTTTAAATGAACAATTTCAGACGGGAATGGTCAAAGACAGTAGGAACAAATGGGGTAAGTTTGCGTTGGGATTTTTCTTGTCCAAAAAGGTGCCCGAAGGGTTTCCGTTGAGAACGGCATTGACAGATGTACTACCGGAAATGGTATTCTTATCGGGGTATGAGAGATGGAGAAGCCCGTTTATCGGTGAGAAACCGGAAAAATTTTAAAAAAATGTCGGGTTTTCAACGATTTGTGTTTGACACTGGGTAATCAAACCGATAGAAGTGGGAGATAAGATTTCGTTATGCTGATATTGGGCCAAAATTTGTTGAAAGAAGAGATATTATGAAAACACTAATCACCGTATCCAGTTTAGCCGCTATAGGCGCCATAGGGCTCCAAGCTGCAGATACTTCAAGTCTGAAGCCCGTCGAAAAGACGAAGGTTTGGAGCGTCAGCGCATCGTTGAGAGGTTTTTACGATGACAACTACACAACACTGCCGTCTTCGGCAGCACCCGGTATTCCTACCGAGCGCGACAGTTTCGGTTTCGAGCTTGCGCCGCGGTTGAGTCTGAATTTCCCGATGGAACAGACCACCGCGCAGCTCAGCTACGAATACAAGATGAAGTATTACGAGGATCGTGAAGAAAACACCGCCGATCATATCCACTTGGTCGACGGTAAGATCGAACACGATTTTTCCGACAGGTACAAGATGACGCTCAGCGACTCGTTCGCGGTCGCTCAAGAGCCGGAGGTCATGGACCCCGACATTGCCACACCATTGCGTACGGAGGGTAATAACATTCGTAATATTGCCAGAACCACCTTTTCGGCGGATATAACTGAGAAGTTCGGCGTGGTACTGGAATATTCCAACTCGGTGTACGATTACGAGGACAGTGGCGACGGCAGTTACTCGGCTAGGTTGGACCGCATGCAGAACCTGGCGGGAATTAACCTAAGGTACAGGGTGCAGCCGACGACTTTCGGAATTCTTGGATATCAATTCAGCTACACGGATCAAAACAGCAACGATTCGCTTTTGGGCACCGGCCCGTTTGTTTCACCCGACATTCGCGACCGCCGGTCGCATTACATGTTCGTGGGTGCGGATCATTCGATGACGACCCAGTTGCGCGGTTCGGTTCGTGTGGGTGCGCAGTACAGCGAATATCCGAATGCCGGTTCAGGCCCGGCGGCTTGGAATCTGGCCGATGACAAGGTTTCGCCGTATGTAGACGGACAATTGAGCTATGCCTACACAGAAGGCAGTATAGCGAGCCTGGGAATAAGGCATTCGAAAGTACAAACTGATTTAGCGGTGCTCGACCAGGAAGCAACGACCGTTTACGGTCAAATCAGCCATAAAATAACGGCGAAATTGACCGGTAAAGTTAATGGACGTTACCAGCACGCAATAATGGGTGACGGAGATTATGAAGATGAGGTAGAGAATTACTTCCTGGCCGGAGTCAGCCTGAATTACCAGGTAAACGAGTTCCTCTCGGCGGAGACCGGATACAACTTCGACCGGTTGGATTCCGATATTCCGAATCGTAGTTATTCACGGAACAGGGTTTTCCTGGGAGTCCGCGCAACATACTAAACGGTGGTTAGTTAATGTTTAGATATAGGGAGGCTGGCGGATAAAGTCTGGCCTCCTTTTTTTAGTTTTAAAGCAAATCATGAGTAAGGATACGCCTGAATCAAAACTGCATTTTTTGGATTACTGGAGGGTAATTCGGATTCGGAAGACGGTAATAATCGCTGTTTTCCTATTGGTATTAGTAACCACGATCGGGGTTACTGTTCTTTTACCTAAGACGTACGAAAGTACGACCAGGATCGAAGTCGGTAAGAACCAGTCCGATGTGCCCGGATTGTGGGAGAGGGATACGGCAGTGGCATATGATCCTTACTTCATGCAGACCGAGTTTCAGAAGATTCAATCAAAGGAAGTCCTGTACAACGTTATCTCAAACCTCGGATTGAACGAGAAATGGGGAAAGAAATACGGTGTACAAGGGGGACTGACCACTCTGAGAACCTATAACTTGTTGCTCGATAAGATCGACTTGAAGCAGACGCGGAACACTTCGCTGATCGAAGTCCACGTTTACAGTAATAAACCCGAAGAGGCGGCGGTTATAGCCAACGAAATAGCGGATACTTACAAGCAATTCCGATTGAAACAGGTTAAGTCCGTGATGCTTCGAGGCATTGAAACCATCGAAGAAAAACTCGTGCAACAGAGCGAGAAGGTCAAGGAAGCGCAGAACCGCGTGGATAAACTCAAGGAAGAGCTGAAGATAAGCGACGCAATCGTAACCGGCTCCGGCGGTGTTTCCACGTTGGAACCGGAGACGGTACGCAAGCTCGAGAACGCGCGTATTGATGCGCAGACAGCATATATTCAATGGTCGACAATGGCGGAAAACCTGAAAAGTCTTACTCCCTCGGAGCTCCGTCAAGCGGCGCCCACGGCGGTAAATGACAACCTCCTTTCCACTCTCTTATCGGCACAGTTTCAGACAGAACAGGAATTGACACAGTTAAAGACCGAGATGAGCGAAAATCATCCGGATGTGATCCGCATCAAGTCACAGTTGGAGACCATTAATGCCCAAATAAAAGAACGTCTGGGTGGTATCATCAACGGACTCGAGGCGCGCGCTGCTTCGATGAAGGCGCAAATGGCGGAAGCGGAAAAAGAGGTGGAACAGGCAAAGCAGAGAGATATAGACGCCACTAAGAAATACAGACCGTACTTCATTGCAAAGCGTGATCTGGAGACTCAGGAGACCATTCGTAGGGCGATGATGATGAAGGTTATGCAGGAGCGTGTCTCGGCCGACCTGCCGAGGTCTTCGGTGGTCGTGGTAACCGATCTAGCCGAGCCGGGATTACGGCCCGTCCGCCCGAACCTGCCGCTGAATATCGCCCTGGGAATAGTCGTCGGATTAGTCGTCGGCGTAGGCCTGGCCTTCTTTATCGAGTATCTGGATACAAGCGTGAAAACGATCGACGACGTCGAAAAATCGTTGCAGTCGCCGGTTCTCGGTGTGATCCCGCAGAATGTAGGCCCTCTCATAGCCGAAGGCCCGGATAGTCCACACGCCGAGGCGTACCGGGTACTCCGTACCAACTTGATGTTTTCGAGGGACGACAATAGCAAGAACGTCATTACAGTTGTCAGCGGCGGTGCGGGTGAAGGTAAGACCACGACGGTGGTCAATCTGGCCACTGTGTTTGCTCAGAGCGGGAGCAGGGTGTTGGTTGTGGACTCGGACCTCAGGCGGCCTGCAATTCATAAGGTACTTAATGTGAGTAATTCGGTTGGCCTGACAAATTATCTTCTCGATCAACAGAGTCTGGAAGAGGTGATTCAGACCACATCTCTACCTACTCTTGACTTCCTGCCTAGTGGTAAACTGCCGAGCAGCGCCATGGGTATATTGAGTTCGATACGCATGCAGGATTTCGTTAAGGAGGTCAAGCAGCGATATGACTTCGTATTCTTCGACTCGCCGCCGATCATGGGTGTGAGTGACGCATCCGTATTGGCCAGCGAGGCCGACATGACGGTGCTAATCGTCCAATACCGCAAGTATCCGCAAATCATGACCCTTCGCGCCAAGCAGATGGTTGAAAAGGTCGGTAAGAACCTGATGGGTGTAGTATTGAACAACATCAATATTTCTCAGGATTCGTACTATTACTACTACAGCGGTTACTACTACGACTATTATTCCAAGTATGAATACGGCGGGTCTTCCAAGTCGGATGACAAAGAGAATACCGGCCGGGAAGAAGGTCAGGATGATAAGAAGGTTGAAGTTAAATCAAAATATTGATTGATAATAGGATTAGCATAATAACATAATTGTATATGAGTTCGTCTTGGAAGATGTATAGTTTAGTAAGTATTTGGTGTACGGTTATAGCCGTAATTGTGATGTCCGCCGGCTGTGCTCTGCGTCAAGATTCCCCGCAACCCCTGCCGCCGAAACCTGCCGGTATAAGCCTAAGCGAGGGGGATATGGTCGAGGTCAATTTCTCCGGCGTCAATAGTCCGCCGGAATCCATGAGCGAAAGAATTAAAGAAGACGGTACGATTACGCTCACCTTGATCGGTCCGATCAAGGTCGTGGGACTCAAACCCGGCGAACTGCAGAGGAAGATACATGATTTGTATGTGCCGGATTATTACAAGTATCTGACGGTGACGGTAAAGGCGGAGAACCGCCTTGTTTACATCACAGGCGAGGTGAAAAATCCGAGCCGCCAGATATACAGCGGTGAAATGACCGTGCTCAAGGCGATCAACGCGGCTGGTGGTTTCACCGACTTTGCGAATCGTTCCAATGTAAAGATTATCCGCGCCAACGGTGAGACGGAGATAGTGGATTGTAAGGATGCCCTTGATAACCCGAGTCTGGATTTACCGGTTTATCCCAATGATCAAATAGTCGTACCGCGCAGGATTATTTAGATGATCCGCCTTCAATTGGTTTCCGAGAAAAGTGGAGAAAGCTTTGCGCTAAGCGAGTTCCCTGCAGTGTTGGGGCGCGGTGACGATGCAGGCTTGGTTTTCAAAGAGGATGGTGTTTGGGATAGACATGCAATCGTGCACAAGGGGAATGAAGGATTCGAGCTCGAAGCGCTGGGCGGCGCGTTGGTTCGTGTAAACAATCAGCCGGTTCAAAATGCCGTTTTGAGAAACGGGGATGTAATCGACTTGGGGAGTGTGAAGCTCGAGTTCCAGCTTGCGCCGTTGACCCAGAAGAGTCAGCGCCTGCGCGAGTGTTTTTTTTGGGGTATACTGGTAAGTATATGCCTGGTAGAGGTGGTATTAGTCTATTTGCTGGGTGTATAGTCGCATCCGTTAATATCGATCGTGGGTGATCAAAAAGGGTAATCACCTTTGTGATTCAAGAGGTAGAAGTGTGTCGGTATCTTCCAACTCGTGAACCCGGACTTCGCCCCTGAGACGTTTGCCAATATCCTCACTTTGCTGCTTTCAAAACCTATTCATATTCGTTAAGATGGAGGTATGCAGACAAAATCGTTATTTCGGTTGAGTATCCCCGGCTTATTCATCTCCTTATGCATATTCATACACGCCGGCGTGACTATCGAGAGCCCCGACGGGAGGATCAGCGCCCGCATCTTCACCGCTGAGGACGGGGGTATCAAGTACAAGGTTGAAAAGGACGGCGGCACCGTCGCCGGTCCTGCAAACATGGGCATCGTTATCGGAGAGAAAAGGTATTGGACGAATGTGGAATTGGGCGAAACATTAGTCCGCGCCGGGCGCGAGGTTTATGAAAGGTTTGGCGTTCATTCAAAGGCAACCAACAGTTATACCGGTGCTGTGCTTTCTCTTATTTCCGGCAGCAAACAATTGCCGGTGTCGATCGAGGCGCGGGTGTTCAACGATGGCTTTGCGTTCAGGTATCTCTTTATTGACTGGATGCAAGGGAAGAAGGTATCCGGTGAATTGACCGATTTTACGTTGCCGCCGGGCACAAGACTCTGGTTTCAGACAAATATATTAAATTACGAAGGACTTTATCTGGAACGCGATGTTGATGATGTTGAATCCGATTATTATATCGGCCCTCCACTTGTCGGTGTGTTGCCGGGTGATCTCGGATATCTGCTCATAACCGAAGCGGCCCTTTATGATTATTCCGGTATGGTACTGAAGAGTGCGGGGATGCGGACGTTTAAGGCGGCCTTCACGGATGATGATACATGGCCTGTACCCGCGAGCGGTCGAAGCTCCTGGCGTGTGGTGCTTCTGGCGCCGAACCTGGACGGCTTGGTAAACTCAGATATCGTCGCCAATCTCTGTCTGGCCTCCAAGATACCGGATGACGCGGATTGGGTTAAGCCCGGAAGGGCTACATGGTCTTGGTGGTCTGAGGGCACGGGCGATTTCGAGCTTAACAAGGAGTACATCGATGCAGCGGCGGAACTGGATTTCGAATACACACTCGTCGATGCGGGCTGGGAAGATTGGAGCAGAGGTGATAAGGATGGATGGGCGTTGATTGCTGAGTTAGTGGATTACGCGAGGACGAAGGATGTCGGAGTCTGGGTGTGGAAGCGATGTTCGGAAATCTATGACCGCGCGACACGCCTGGATTTCCTCGATAAATGCAAGGAGGCGGGGATTGTAGGAGTGAAGATCGACTTCATGGACTCCGAGTCACATGAAATGCTGCGTTTTTACACCCATGCCCTGGAGGATACGGCGCAACGCGGCTTGATGGTGAATTTCCATGGTGCAAACAAGCCGACCGGTGAATCGCGCACCTGGCCGCATCAGCTTACCCGCGAAGGGATTCGCGGCCTCGAGTATAATAAATGGTCCGAGCTACCGCCCGAATATTATACAGTGATACCATTTACAAGATTTGTCGCGGGCCCGGGAGACTTTACACCGTGCACATTCCGTGAAGACAAGTTGATGGGGACGACACGTTCATTTCAATTGGCCACGGCCATAGTCTTTACCTCGCCCATGATGCACTGGGCGGATTCGCCGGGTTTATATCTTCAAAGCCCGGTAAGAGATTTGATATCGGAAATCCCGGCTGTTTGGGATGAGACGCGAGTGCTGCCGGGTAGTGAGATAGGCGATGTTGCGGCGTTCGCCAGGCGAAAAAACGATGTATGGTTTGTGGGTGTGCTCAGCGCAAGAGAATGCGAATCATACGAGATCGACCTTTCATTCCTGAGCGATGGTGATTACACGTGCATGGAGGTTCGAGATGACGCCGATGCGGGAAATGATTTGACTCGTTCAGTGAAGGATGTGGATGCCGGAGACCGTATCTCGCTGAGGTTGCGCGAGGGTGGTGGATATGTGGCCATGTTCACGCCCAAGCACGACGAATAATCCGCTGGATGGAAACCTTGTTTGCCGGCGTCATGTGAACTACCGGATGTATTGCCGGGGCAAACACGGAGAAAATCCTGAGTTCGAAGATGAAAAACGGTATTGGCTTGAACCTTGGTTGGGAAGATGTCGTGAATGCGATGCCCAATGGCTTCGTGATACTGGATCGGCATTCGATAATCAGGTTCTGGAATTCGGCAATGGAACTAATCACCGGTTACACCGGGGATGAAGTATTGGGGGAGCAATGTTCCATTTTGGATTGTGACTCGTTCCACACCGATTCACTAGGTGTGTTCAATAAATGCAATCAAATGAACGGTGTAATTCCGGACGAAAACCTGGAGTGTGTTATTCGCGCAAAGGACGGTACGAGAATACCCATCCTCAGGAGTTCACGTGTTATCATTAGTAAGAACGGAAATGTAGATGGTGCGATTTTTATAATAACCGATTTGCGTCCCGTTCGATCATTGCAAGAACAGCTGTCGCGGTTAAGAGGCGAGATGAAAGAAAACCGCGGTCTTGCCAAACTTATCGGTGGTAGTCCCGAGGTTAAAACCGTCATCGAAAATATAAAACTCGCCGCAAGTTCAAATGCCACAGTCCTTGTGCTCGGCGAGTCCGGGACGGGGAAGGAGCTTATAGCCGAGGCTATTCATTTGGAGAGTACGCGCCGCAATGCGCCGCTGGTGAAAGTCAATTGTTCGGCGTTGCCGGAGACACTTTTGGAAAGTGAATTGTTCGGGCATGTCAAAGGTGCGTTTACAGGTGCGGTCAAGGACAAAAAAGGCAGATTCGAGGAAGCTGATAATGGCACGATATTCCTTGATGAAGTGGGTGATATCAGTGCATTGATGCAGCTCAAACTACTGCGTGTGATCCAGGAACACGAGTTTGAGAGAGTCGGAGAAAGCCGGACACGGCGTGTAGACATACGGATTATTGCAGCTACGAATCGGGACATCAGAAAGCTTGTTGCAGAGGAACGGTTCCGGCAGGACTTGTATTACAGATTGAATGTGTTTCAAATCGAGGCGCCGCCGTTGCGACGGCGGAAATCAGACATTCAGCATTTGATAGATTTTTTTATAAACCGGTTTAATGACGAGACCGGCAAGGATATTAAAGGGCTCACTCCGGAGGCGTGGCACGTGGTTATGGAATACTGCTGGCCGGGGAACGTGCGGCAATTGGAAAACGCCATAGAACACGCCTTTGTTACGTGCAGACGCGATTTGATAGGTGTGTTTGATTTGCCGGTGGATATCAGGTTGGCGGAGCTGCGCGCCGAAGTCTGCGGCGCAAACCGGCGCCAACTGCAGCAGAAAGCGTTCAAGCATGCGCAGAAGTCTAAAATTACACGTGAAGTTGTTGAAAATACACTTGCAGCGTCGGGAGGCAACAAGGCGGAAGCCGCACGGCGTCTCGGTGTCACGCGTACCACCGTATGGCGATGGATAAGAGATTTCGGTATTCATAAGTATTGACTAATACTTCGTATTTTCATATTAATATGTGGCATGGAATTTCAGCCGTCGGCAAGGGCGCAGAAGCGTATTCATCTTTCCGTGCCGCATCAGACGGGGCGCGAATTGTCGGCCGTAAAAGAAGTCCTGGATTCCAACTGGATTTCCACGGTCGGCCCGGCGATAATAGAGCTTGAAAGCAGATTCAGCGAATTAACGGGGCTTCACGCCGTGGCCGTTTCAAACGGCACGGCGGCGATGCATATCGGCGTGAAACTGCTTGATATTGCGCCGGGCTCAGAGGTTGTATGTCCCACGCTCACACTTGCCGCTACCTGCAACCCTTTGTTGTACGAGGGCGTTCGTCCTGTGTTTATCGATAGTGAACGGCGCTCGTGGAATCTAGACCCCAACCTGTTAGAGGCATTCCTGAAAAAACGGGCGAGGGCCAACAGCCTTCCGTCAGCGGTGATTGTCGTGCACCTGTTCGGACAGCCGGCGGAAATGGATGAGATAACGCAGATTTGCCGGCGGTATGAGGTGGCGCTGATCGAAGACGCCGCCGAGGCGCTCGGTGCGAGGTTTCGCGGCCGGCCGGCGGGTGTGTTTGGTGACGCGGGAATTTATTCGTTCAATGGAAACAAGATAATAACCGGCGCCGGCGGTGGGATGCTTGTATTACCGAGTGCGGCAGCGGCCGACCGCGCACGTTTCTTGATTTCCCAGGCGCGGGACGCCGATCCGGAAGGATTGAATAATTACCTGCACTCGTCGGTGGGTTACAACTACAGGATAAGCACACTCCAGGCCGCCGTTATTTGCGAGCAGCTCGGGGTGTTGACGGAACGAATTCAACAACGACGTCGGATCGCGTTTGAGTATAGCGAGATGTTGAGAGATATACCGGGATTCGATTTGATGCCACAGGCAGACTCCCGGCTCCACACCAACTGGCTCAGTGTATTCCTGGTCGATCAATCGCAGTTCTTGATGAGCCGCTCGGACTTGATCAAATTTCTCAACGCCGCCGACATCGAATCACGTCCCGTATGGCGGCCGTTGCATAAACAGGAGCTTTTCAGTGAGTTCGAGTGTGTGGGCGGAGACGTTGCCGAGGACTTGCATGCGCGCGGAATTTGCCTGCCGAGTTCGAGTAACATGACCAGGGATGAACGTGAGTTCGTCGTATCCCGTATCCGCGAGGCGCATGCGCGCACCGGTGCGATCGGTGCGATCGGCGCGATGTGAAACAAATAATCCAATTATAAATAATGTCTCCGCATAATAAATATATGCCTGTAGAATAGGATTGACTCAAATTCACGTGTAGAGCTAATATTGAATTATGGAAATTTGAAGTGTGCGCGGATTTAATATCGGCATTGTTGTAAACCGCCGGTGACTTGGGATATCAGTCAGTCAAAAAAATTGGTTAAAACGTGAACCCGGAAGAACTCATAACCTCGTTAGTCTTGAAGATTCATAAGCGTAACGGTGGTGTGCTCCGGGATTTTAGTCTCGATATGAGGCTGATGGAATCCGCGCTGATGATTGATTCGTTGGATATGGCCGAGATCATGGTGGAGGTGGAACGAGAGTTCGGCATATCACCTTTTGATCAACTCGAGCCGCCACGGACATGGCGCGAGCTGATCGGCTTAATCGAAGGACGGGAGTAGAACATGAAGACAAAAAGGTACGCTTAAGATGGAGATTTGGCGCCCGGTGATTCTTGAAGACTTGTTCCGCGTATTCGAGCGATTGGAACATGGCGTGTCTGTATTGGTTTGTAATGCCGGTGACAAAGATATTAAAGATACTCCTGCCCCCTCCAGCGCGTCCGCGGGGACGCCGCGGCTCGGCCTCTATTCTTCAGGTTCCACAGGAGAACCGAAATTATTCTGGAAGGATTGGGATCGGCTGAAGCGTGGAATTTCGTATTCGCAAAGATGCAATGGATGGCTATGGGCCTCGCCTTTTTTACCCTGGACATTTGCCGGTGTCTCGGTAGGTCTTCAGGCCTGGGGGACGGGCGGCGGCATACTGAGCCTGAATGCCGACTGGGAAGAGGATTGGAGAAAGATTTCGGTGTACTCGCCTGACGCTGTTTCTGCTACGCCGACGTATCTGGATTTATTGATACAGAACGAAGCCGGAGCTGAATGCCGGTGGACTCCAAACCATATCACGCTCGGCGGGGAACCGTTAAGACCGAACACAGGGCGCAGATTGGCGCGGCGGTTTGGTTCGGTAAGGTTCCTGAATATCTATGCCGCTTCCGAGTTGGGTGTGATTGCCAAGAGTCCGCGGGTCGATGGATGGTTTGACGTAACGCAATTGGCGGCGCGTTTTTGCCGGTGGCGGATTGAGGAGAAGCGGCTCGAATTATTCAGGGAGGGATGCTGGATTTCAACCGGTGATCAAGTAGATGCGCGTGATGGCATGTTTCGCGTGAACGGGCGGATCACCGGCACGGCAAACGTGGGCGGGCTCAAGGTCGACCTTAATCGGGTATCCGCCCTGGCGGAGAGTGCGCGGGGCATCAGACGCGCAACGGCCGTTGCAACCAGTGATTCGTTACTGGGTCAAACGGTTCGGCTCAACTACGAGATCGATCCCGAACATGAAGAGGGCGTGGTGGAGAGCGGCTTGAAAGAATATCTGCGGGCGAAGTTGCCTAAGTATGCGTGGCCGCGGATATGGTCGCATGAAAGGGTGGAAATCGGTAACAACGCGAAACGTCTGAGCTGCGATACATGAAACGAGTCCTTATAACCGGTGGATCAAAGGGATTGGGCCTGGCGGTGGCAGGCGTGCTGGCCGCGTCGGGTTATGGCGTGATAACCGTCTCACGCTCGATTACCGAAGGGCTCAGAAACTTGGCGGAGCGGTATCCGGGGCGTATCGAGGCCCACGAACTCGACGTCTGCGATTATGAATCTTATCAGGATTTCTTTAGTCGGATTCGGCTGTTTGACGGATTACACGGATTCGTCGCAAACGCGGCAACCGGGTATGCGCGGATACTGACACTCGGCGGTGTGCCGGATATCAGGAATTGCGTAGAGGTGAATCTCACATCCGTAATCGTCATGGCCAGGCATGTGGTGAAAGGCATGATGCATGGCGGCGGAAGCATCGTGTTTATATCGTCGGTCGCCGCAAAGAACGGCACCGTCGGTTTGTCGGTGTACGCGGCTGCGAAGGCGGGGCTCCTCGGATTCTCGCGCGCGGTGGCCAGAGAGTACGGCAGCCGCGGAATCCGTGCGAACTGCGTGATTCCCGGCTATATGGATACCGACATGACGAAGTCCATAGACGAACATGGTAGAGAACGGATTCGAAGACGTACCGCCCTTGGCCGGCTTGGTTGCGCCGGGGACGTAGCCGATTGTGTGAAGTACCTGATTTCGGATGATTCCCGGTTCGTTACAGGCGCCGAGATAGTGGCGGACGGCGGTTTTAGTTGCTGAATAGACGCTGGGATGGTCTCAGCTGCAAATTGATCATTCTTGAGAGTGCGTAGAGAGCCTATACAGCTAAAAACGGGAGACACTGAAAGTGTGATTCATGAGCGAACTCGCTGTTCACGTTTAGATTCTCCGCCTGAATTCGCGGCCGGTGAATTGTTGTCTGAAGATACACTGCGCCGAAACCTGAAATATGCCGGCAAAGGATTGAAGGTTTTCAAAGGCAGCCGGTTATTCCCGCCGGAAGTAATAAGCGTGGGTGAATCGACGAGAATCGATGAAGGCGTGTTTATCTACGGCGGCGCCGGTGTCGATATAGGATGCAACGTGCATATTGCCGCCGGTGCGGCGATCATCGGCGGCGGCGAATGCAGGATCGGCGATTTTGCCGGAATAAGCGCGCGCGCATTAATAATAACAGGCCTCGAGGATATCAACAGCGGTAAACCGACGAACCCGACCGTTCCCCCGGAGTGCAGGGTGGTGAAGAGAGGTAAGGTGAGCGTGGGCGCGCATGCGGTGGTCTTTGCAGGGGCGATTGTTTTGCCGAATGTGGAGATCGGTGAGGGCGCCGTAGTCGCCGCAGGCGCGATAGTGCATCATGATCTGAAACCATGGCGTGTCTACGCGGGTAATCCGCTGGTACAGGTTGGAGCGCGTCGTGAAGGGGACATAAAGAAAATTGCGGCAATGATTCGATAGAATATCAAGTGGACTATACGCTATGAAAATTATAACCCCGAGCGCGCTTTATCCTTTGTCGTTATCCATACTAATTTTAGTTCTATGGGCTTGGCCTGCGTTTTGGTATGCGCAAGATGCGGGCGGCGATTACGGCAAGTGCTGGTTGTCGGGTAACAATAAGATGGATGATTGGGAGTACCGGCCTGTTCCGGTTTCCGATGTCGCCGAACGGATTCTCGTTGCGGACAGGATTTTCAACGGCGAATTCAGAAACGCGCGGAGTGAAGTGATACGCGTGTTCTCAGCGAAGAGATACGATGAGAAGCCGCATGATATAGGGCTTTTCGTGCATACCCCGGATCGTTGCTGGACCGAGGCGGGCTGGAGGATCGAACCGGTTGCCGGGGAAACGGTGGCGATATCGGTCGAGGGTCTCGAGCTGGTGATGGAGAGGAGGGTGTTCACCGCCGGCGCGCGGCGTGAACTGGTTTATTTCGGTGGCATGGTCGGGGGTGAGCCGTTGCCGTTCAGACTGGATCATAATCTCTCAGTGGGTGAGCGCTATGGTGAAGACCGTAGCCGGACGGGCGCGTTTCTCCGCGCAATTGATGGTAAATATTGGCGGCGCGTGTGGGATGCTTTTATTACGCGGCGCCCGATGTATGGACCGAAGCAGTTCATACGTGTATCCACGACAATCGGCGGGGATACGATCGGTGACTGCGATAAACGGCTCGAGGATTTTTTAGAGAAATGGTTGGAGCGGTGTGATTATGAAGAGGAATTGGATGAGTGGCAGAGTTCAAGACACGCTGGTGAAGGAGGAGGCGCCGTATGAAGCGACGCGTTATGGTCTTATGGCTGAACAGGTATGCGCGTTTAGCGCCGGCGTTCCTTGTAATGACATGGCTTGTTACACGATTGGCGTGGTTTTGGAATAACAGGCCTGAGCTGAGCTTTGGATGGTTGACACCCGTGCTGGCATTGATACTTGTTCACGACAAGTTATCGGTTGCGCCGGAGGAGAACAGCGGCAGTCTGATTGGTTCCGTATGCGTTGTGGCCGGGTGTCTGATGCTCCTGCTTGTCCAGGCGTTCCAAGCGGCCTACGGTAGTAACTCGGCGTCAACGCTCGGTTTGGCCATGGGCGCCATCCTGATTGTTACCGCTAATGTAGCTTATGTTTACGGTATCCGAAACGGCATGGAATTAATTGTCGGGTTCGGCTTCATTCTCGTCGCAGTGCCGTTGCCGTCGCTTATACATAATACCGTCATCCTGGGGCTGAAGTCCGTTGTCACGTGGATTAATATCGAGCTGTTGAATTTCGTTGGGATACCGGCCGAGAGCGCAGGCAGTACGATTGTCCTGCCGGGCGCGACGGTAGGCGTCGAGGGCGCATGCAGCGGAATAAGGAGTATCCAATCCGCTGTTATGGCGTCGCTGTTTTTGGCGATGTTGTCACTCAAAGGTAATATGCTTAGGGTGTTACTGATTGCAGTCGGATTGGCTGCGGCGTTTTTGGGTAATGTGCTGCGGTCGTTTTTTCTGACAATGATCGCTAATTCCCACGGTGAAGCGGCGATTGAACGTTATCATGATCCCGCCGGTTGGACTGTGTTCGGATTCGTAGCGGTATTGGTCGGACTAGCCGCCTGGTTCCTTGCCGGAATGGAGAATGGCAAGACCGCCGCCGGCGATGAGATTGGTTAGTAGTTGTTTCTCGAGTTCGAGCAAACTGAATTATTGTACGATCTTTCTAAATATTATTGACTGCAGGCGGTGTGCGCGGCAATAATAATCTCCAATCAAGGAATTACCATATACGGCGGGCGTTTGTATACTTAATGATATCATCCTATTGTGCGGTTTGGAAGGTCGGAATAAGATTGAATTAAGCTCCGGGTTTTGGTATGAGGAAAGTGTGAAATGAAGGTAACTTTTTTTAGGCGATCCAAATTATTCCGTCTGGTCTCGCTCGGTAGTATTTACACGATACTGCTGTTCATATGTTTATGGCTTTCATATCAACTACGCTTTGATTTCGCGCCGCCGGCGGGAGAGATGGCCTCTTATTGGAAGGTCGGCGTATGGGTGGTAGCGCTTAAGCTCCTGCTGCTCTGGTTTTTCAGGCAATTCGAAGGAATCCTCCGGTACTTCAGTGTGCCGGATATGAAGCGTGTCCTGTATTCCATGGGCTCTGCGTCGGCGGTGATGTTGTTGGTGTGGACGCAGGGTGGAATGGAGTCCACGCCGCCGCGTGGCGTGATACTGATAGACTTTATATTATCCTGCGGCGCCGTGGGTGGCGTACGAATGGCGTTGAGGATATTTCTCGAGAGTTACTTCGCTCCGCCGGTGAAAGGTTCGCGTAGGGCGAAGCGCGTCGGTATATTCGGAGCGGGTGACGTGGGAGCGTCACTTGCCATGGAGCTTATGAAACGGCGTGGATTCGGCCTGGTACCGGTGGCGTTTTTCGATGATGATCCGGATAAATGGTATTCGCGTGTTCACGATATTCCTGTAGTCGGCGCCCCAGAATCGCTCAGGAATAACCACTTGAATCTCGAGCTCGACGAGGTGGTTATAGCGATGCCGTCGGCGCCGGCAAAGAGGATAGGCGAGCTGGTAAGTCTCCTGCAAAGGTCGAAACTGAAGTGTGCCACAGTGCCCTCTATGGATCAGCTCGCAACGGGGCAGGTCAAGGTCAGTCAACTTCGATCCGTCGAAATCCAGGACCTTCTGGGCAGAGACCCAGTGAACCTTGAAGTGGATGATATACGCCAGATTCTAATAGATAAGGTCGTATTGGTCACAGGCGCCGGTGGAAGTATCGGCAGTGAGCTATGCAGGCAGATAGCGTCGTTTAATCCGAAGCGCTTGCTCATGGTCGAGCAATCCGAGTTGAATTTATTCCAGATCGAACAGGAATTGATCGAGCTAGGTCATGGTGGAATAAGTTTACCGCTTATCGGGGATATACTGGATGAACTGCGTATGGAGTACATCTTCAGCAGGTTTATGCCTGGAGTGGTTTTCCATGCCGCGGCGCACAAGCATGTGCCGCTGATGGAGGGGCAACCGAGTGAAGCGATAAAGAACAACACGTTCGGAACGAAGGCCGTTGCGGACTTGGCGCTCAGGCACGGCGTCAAACGGTTTGTGATGATTTCAACGGACAAGGCGATAAACCCGACGAATGTAATGGGCGCGTCCAAGCGGCTCGGCGAGATATATGTGCAGTCGCTTTTTGCCGCGTATCCGGATAAGACAAAATTCATGGCGGT
>JAIPKD010000084.1 GCA_021733835.1 Verrucomicrobiota bacterium | reverse complement strand
GGCCCCAAGCAAGGCAGAGAACACCCATCTTCTATGCCGTCTATGATCAGATATTTCGCTCATCGTCCCGCTTCTGCCGTAGATTTTGTCTGTAAATACCACCACCCCAGGTACTTAGCTAGAACTGAATGACCCTGTGTAGTAGGACTATGTGCTAATAAATAGTCTGTCAGTGATCGCCGGTTCCGGATAAAGTAGAGTGGTTAGTGGTCGCCGGGGATTGGTACCCCGGTTTGAACCGGAACCGGCGGTCGCCATCTTTTTCCGAACAAGAAATAAAGGATTACCCGTGCTTAATAATGTCTTGTGGATATATATTCTAGCGTTGATGCTTGCCGGGATCATAGGCTTCTTCACTAAAAAGAACCGGCTCCTTCTGTATGTATCACTTGGATTCGCGGCTGCGCTGAGCCTTTGCGGCATTGGGATTCTCCCGTTACGATTAGCTTACTGGATACAGGCGGTTCTCGCCGTTGTGTTCATGTTCAGATATGTGCAGTCCAGGAAATTCATACCCGCCGGACTGATGCTTACCTTAACGCTCGTCGCGTTGGCGTTGGAAAACATTTTTACCGGATAGCCGAGTCCGTTCTGCAATTTTATCTATATCGTGATATTGTTAACTTGTTTGTTTGATGGAAAAGCCGAAACGATAAGCGCCGATTAATCGTATAAACACCGGGCATGTGATGACGGAAAGTGACATAATTCAACTGCGAAGCGCAAAGCAATTCCTCGAAACACCCGGCCTCGGCATACGCCTGGTCAACAGGCTCGGCGTGCCGATCGAAAAAGGCTTCGCCGCACTCCCGGACAACTGGCAAAAAACAGTCCGAACCGCCGTACGCGTTTCGTTGGAAAAGGCCCTCGATATAGCAATCGCATCACTCCGTTGGAAGACGCCATCGACGCGATCGAACTTCTTAAGCAAATTCATGGTCGGCGCAAGCGGGGGGATCGGCGGCGCCGTGGGTCTGACGGCGTTACCCGTCGAGTTGCCCGTCTCCACAACGATCATGCTGCGCGCGATAGGCGAAACGGCGCAGCGCCAAGGGCATTCGCTTGAATCACTCGAAACACGTCTAAATTGCATGGAAGTCTTCGCCCTGGGTGGACGCAGCCAAGCGGACGATGCAGCTGAAAGCGCATACTTGGCCACACGCGCCGCGCTGGCCAAGGCGGTGTCAGATGCGACATCATTCATAGCGCGTCGCGGTGTACTCGATAGCGGCGCGCCGGCAATAATCCGCCTCATCAACACTGTCGCCGCCAGATACGGCATCGCCGTATCCGAGCAGGTCGCCGCCAAGTCCGTCCCAGTTATCGGCGCAGCGACGGGTTCAGCTATTAATCTGGTATTTATCGATCATTTCCAAAAAACGGCTGAAGGACACTTTATCGTTAAACGCCTCGAAAAGAAATACGGGACGGAACGCGTACTCGATTCATATAACTCGATCGATCTCGAACAACCCACAACACAACGAAACCGGTTATGAGACAATTAGAGGATTTTTATATAGCCCAGCTTCAGGATAAACATCCCGCCGATATCGCCGACATACTACAACGCCTGCCGGTGGACGAGGCCTACCCCATCCTATCGCAATTATCGCACTCAAAGGCCGCCTTCACTCTCGCGGAGATGGAAAAGGATAGATTGGTCGAGTTTCTCGAAATCCTCGAGCCGACATTCCTTGCCTCGGTACTTCAGGAAATACCGCCGAACGAGGCCGCCGACCTTATAGGTGAGCTCCCGACCAGTAAATGGCGACCGGTACTCAAATCCCTCGCCCCCGAAAAAGCGGCGCCTATACGGGACTTACTAAAATACCCCGAAGACTCCGCCGGCGGTATAATGACCGACCGCTTCATCTCGCTCAACGAAAACGAAACGGTACTGCAAAGCCAAAAACGCCTGCGCGGCCGAGTCGAGCTTAAGTCCGAAGACGTGTCCTACCTATATGTCACAAATAACGCGCTAAACCTCGTCGGCGTAGTCTCATTCCGCGACCTCCTCTTTTCACCCCCGCAAAAGAGTATCCGCGAAATCATGAATCCCAATATCAAGTTCGTCCGTGTTTTCGACGATCAGGAGGAAATCGCCAGGCACTTCCAACACTATCATTACTTGGGATTACCGGTACTGGATCGGAAAAATCAACTTGTCGGCGTGGTGAAAGCAAGCGAAGTCCTCCGCGTGGCACAGGAAGAAGCGACGGAGGATATGCAGTTGATGGTCGGTCTCTCCGGTGAAGAACGCGCCCTGACGCCCTGGACAAAAAGTATCAGACGCCGGCTCCCATGGCTCTTCATTAATCTTATCACCGCTTTCATGGCCGCCGCGGTTATTGGTATATTCGAAAATACGATCGCGCAATGGACCGCACTGGCCGTGTTCCTCCCGATTATAGCCGGGCAAGGCGGCAACGCCGGTATGCAGACCCTAACCATCGTGATACGCGATATGGCGCTCGGCGAGATAAATCCCGGCGACGGACGGAAGGCCCTCTTAAAAGAACTCCTCCTCAGCATCGCAAACGGTATTGCAATAGGCATTGTCGTAGGAATAATCGGTTATCTCTGGAAAGACAGCTTCCATCTCGGGATCGTGGCCGGCGCCGCTATGCTCCTTAATATGGTTGCCGCCTCGCTGTCCGGTGTATTGATCCCGCTCGGCCTTAAATTCTTCAAGGTCGATCCAGCCATGGCCTCGAGTATATTCCTCACTACCGTGACGGACGTGGCGGGCTTCTTCTTCTTCCTCGGCCTCGGCACCCTGGCGCTTAAGTTTTTCGTGCTATAAACCCATTCCCATCTCTGTACACGTACACGTTCTCGTTCTTGTTCTTCGTATAGCATCATCGTCTGTGAATAATCAGAATCATGAGCGTGTACGAGAGGAATAAATCCTACCTCGATATATCGAAGCACGAAACAAATCCGAATCACTAAAATTCTAATGACCAAAACCAATTACGTAAATCTCGAACGGGAACGTGTACGTAGCCGGAATCAAAATATCTCTGCGTCCTCCGCGTAATTCGCGAATGATTCAATTTATATTTATAGCAATATTTTCTTTGCATTATTATAACTTGACGATGTAGTATCTCTTCAATATTGCTATGAGCCAGAAAAACGATTACGACGGGGCTTGGAAAGAGGCGCTGGAGCATTACCTGCAACCGCTCCTGGAATTCTGTTTCCCGGAAATTGCCGACAATATCAACTGGCACGAGCCGATCGAGTTTTTGGACAAAGAACTGCAAGAGGTGACCAGGGACGCAAAACGGGGTAAGCAGCGAGTGGATAAATTGGTCAAGGTACGGCGCAAGGACGGACGGAAAGAATTGATACTAATCCACGTGGAGGTGCAGAGTTGGGTGGATAAGGACTTGCCTAGGCGGATGTACCGGTATCATCACCGGATAGCCGACCGGTATGATGAGCCTGTGGTGAGCCTGGCGATATTGGCCGACGAGAAGCCTGGGTGGCGTCCGGACACATACGAGGAGCGGCTGTGGGGGTATGAGCTGCGATTTCGGTATCCGGTGTGCAAACTGATGGACTTCGGCAGGAATTGGCGGTGGCTGGAAGAGCAGAGCAATCCTGCCGCGGTGGTGATAGCGGCGCACTTGGCCACGCAGCAGACGCGCGGTGACATGACTCAGCGTCAGCGGATGAAGTGGGAGTTGACGCGGCGATTGTACGAGCGAGGTTACGGCAAGGATGAGGTGCTGAACCTGTTTCGGCTGATCGACTGGCTGATGATTTTGCCGGATGAAAATGCGGTTGAATTTCGGAAGCAATTGGTGGAGTATGAAAAGGAGAAGACTATGCCATACGTAACGAGTATTGAAAGGTTAGGCCGTAAAGAAGGCCGTAAGTCAGGCATTCAAGAAGGCCGTAAGTCGGGCATTCAGGAAGGCCTTCAGAAGGCATTACACGCTGCAATAGTGGAAGTGTTAGAGGCACGGTTTGGCAGTGTGCCCGGCAAGCTGAAGGCGAAGGTGAATGCCATCGCTGATGAGCAGGAACTGCATCGGCTCCACCGCAAGGCGGTGTTGGTTCCGTCAATCCAGGAGTTTGAGCGGGAGATTTAAACCGGCTGCCGTGGTTAAACCGCTGTCTCTTCTTCGGCGTAGGGGATTTTTTCTCCCCTGCGTTGTTCGCCCACCTTGGCGAGAGGAGTTTTCGCATGGAATACGACCTCAGACCCCCGGCCTCAGACTACCGGCAAACCGTCCACGGCGGACTCGGGCGTATCGACAGCATCATACAATGCGCGGTGACATTCCCTAATGAATTTATTTTTGAACATCGAATCGAACATTGCCAACAGCGGATCATAGAAACCGAGTGTGTTTATAATTATTATCGGTTTTGTATGGCGTCCCAGTTGCTTTAGCGCAATGACCTCAACTGTTTCTTCGAGAGTGCCGAATCCGCCGGCGAGGCTTATAAACGCGTCCGCCCGTGATTCCATGACCGCCTTCCGCTGTCTGAGGTCGCTGGTAACCAGTAACTCATCGGCTTGATCGAATGCAAGTCGCGGAGTATTTAGATATCCGGGAATTACGCCTATGACCTTTCCGCCTTGCCGCTGCACCGCGCGGGCGGTTTCGCCCATCAACCCCGTTTTACCGCCGCCGTAAACCAGGCTCATTCCATTGCTTGCGATGAGCGTGCCCAGTCTGATCGCCGATTCCATAAACGGCGCAGCCACGGCATTGCTCGATGAACAGAATACGCAAATGCAACCGGACATCATCTCAATACAATGCCTTAAAAACCATTCCGCCGCTCATCTCTAATATACCTTGAGGAACACGAGCGGATAATCGCCTATAGGGAACGTAAATTTCTCCGCCTGAATATTTATCGAAGAGCTGATTGTGCCGGAACCTGTGTTGAATCTCAGTGTGTAGAACGCCTTATCGCCGCTCCACGTGCCGCGCCAGGTTACATTGTTCACACCCTGCACCTGTGGCGTCTGTTCGGCTTCGGGTTGTCCCTCTTCCTCTTGCGGTTGATCCAAATTATACCGTTCCGCATACCGCGAGTCCGCCGGCGCGCCGGAAACCGGAGGCCCACCGCCCTGTCTTCTTTGCTGTCCCTGCCCCTCTTCAGCTCCATCTTGGGATGCCTGTTGCGTAATATTACCTTTCACCAATTCTTCAAGCGATATGTCTGGTACATTATCGAGAACTGACGGGAGATTTCCGACCAGGCCTTCAATAATCACCTGCTTATCGGGTATTGCGGTCATCCGAATATCATCCTGTACCGCATAGAGTATCTGCTTCTTATAAATCAAGTCACGCGCCTTGATATCCGGACGCCGTTTCTTCAGCTCGATCAAGCTAAGCGCCGCATCCATTTTCCAGCGGCCGAGTATTTTGAAATGATCGTACTCAGGCGAATTACCGGTCTTCAGAAACTCCATTAAATCATCGAGATTCATGCTCAACAATTCATTCATCAGCGCGGTGTTATTAATCAGCGCCTGCGTTTGTGGATGCTGAATCCATGAAACGATACTTTCATTGCTGTCGAGCATATCAATGAAGGACTGATCGCTGAGCATGTCCCGGATAGCCGGGCGATCCTCCATTGCGATAAACGGCGGATAATTCTCGATCCTGACCTTTAATTGGGGATTATTATAAATAAGCCCAAGGATATCGGATGCCTTATAATACTTCTCGGGCGTATCATCAATAGCGGCAAGAAACTTATTTATTCCGGATTCCTCGATTTGACGCCTGCAGGAGTTGAGGGTGCGTATAGTGAACGGGTCCTTACCCTGGGCCTCGACCTGCGTGGTGAAATACCCAAAAACAAAGACTATCCATGTAATTAAAATGAAGTATCCGACACCAGTGAGCACGCCGATGCAGAGGCCCAGCTGTGAATTCAGATTCTCCCACCTATGCCTTTGGAAATCATCGGCCCTATACCTATAAAAAAATTCAACCTTCCTGTGCGCGAAAAATCCGCCCACTACGCTCAAGATCACTATCAGCACAAACGCAACCACAGGCGGGAGCATCCAAAGCCAAACCGGATTCTCCATGCCCGCGGCACTGAATATCGGCCGTATAAGCGAGCCTATGGGGAATGCAAGAAAAAGGCCGAGGATGAACCCCAGCATCGAGCAAGTCGCGCGTATTGCGCCTTCAAACCGGCCGCTGGTCGCCGCCAGGCCGATCAACACAATTGCAAGTATCCAAACGATCATAACTAATCTAAAGAATATTAAACTGCCGTCCAAAAATCACGCACAAAATTCACTTCGGTATAACCGGGGATGCGGATTTTTCCCGCTTTACGATATAAGCCGGCCGCACCTCGTATTCACGAGTAATTGACTACACGCACACAATGATTTAGTCCAATATTTTTTTCGCATTGCCCTGCCCCGTTACTTCGAATATATTCTCCCACTCTAATGCCTGATGGCGATTACAAAATTTTATCATTCGACGGCGGTGGCGTCCGCGGCCTGCTTTCTATCATTGTATTGCAGCGTATAGCCAAGGCCTTGCCCGGATTTATCGACCAGGCGGATTTGATTGCGGGCACCTCAACCGGCGGCATTATCGCCCTTGGCCTCGCACACGGCATCGATATAAACGAACTCCGGCTGCTCTACGAAGAAAAAACGTCCATGATCTTTCACGATTCGTGGATCGATAACCTGCTTGATCTCGGCACACTCGCCGGTGCGCAGTACGATAACTCTATCCTTAAAGAAGAATTAAACCGTTTGTTCGATACAACCACACTTAAGGAATTGAATAAACATGTCCTGATACCCACGTTCGATCTGGATAATAATTCGGAAAATCCCGTCAAACGCGGCTGGGCGCCCAAGTTCTTCCATAATTTCGAAGGTGCGGACTCGGACGGAGACCGCCTCGTTCGCGATGTCGCTTTGTATACCACTGCCGCGCCCACGTTCTTTCCGACGGTTGACGGATATATCGACGGCGGCGTTATCTGCAGCAATCCCTCCATGGCGGCCATTTCCCAAACACAGGATCGCCGTGCATTCCCAACTCCGCCGCTGCTGCGCGATGTCCACCTATTATCCATAGGCACCGGCACCTGCAGGTCCCGGATCGAAGGCGATACCCTAGATTGGGGACTGGCCCAATGGATGCGGCCGCTCCTCCAAATTTTGACCGAAGGTAATATCAGCGTAGTCGATTATCAATGCAGGCAGATTCTCGGCGGGAACTACTTCAGGGTCTGCCCCGATTTCTCCGCCGGACAAGTAATTCCTTTGGACGCCGTAGACAAGATTCCCGAGCTCATAAAAACCGCCGAGTCCATTGATTTGAACACGCTGTTCATTTGGCTTGCGAAAAACTGGGGTTGATCTTATTTGTCTCCATCGAAGAACCTGGCGTGCAACGCCTTCATCGCCTTCTCGCCGTCCTTGAGACGTACGACCACCGAAATCTTGATCTCGCTGGTCGAAATCATTTCAATGTTGACTTTCTTACCGGCCAGAGTCTCAAACACTACCGCGGCAACTCCGGAATGACTCTTCATCCCTACGCCGACGATGGACAGCTTCCCGATCTCCTCATCTGAAATAACCTCCGAAAATCCGATCTCTTTCTTGAGCTCGCCGATAACCTTCTGCGCCTTCAAGAGCTCGGGTTTATCCACCGTAAACGACAAATCCGTCGCCGGCTTGTCGGCGCCGTGACTGATGTTCTGGACTATCATATCCACATTAACCGACGCATCGGCAAGCGCCTTAAATATCCGCGCCGCCTGACCCGGTTTATCCGGCACACCCACGAGGGTAAGTTTCGACTGGTTCTTGTCCAGTGAAACGCCGCGAACAACAACGCCTTCCATTATTTTTGTCTCCTCTTTCACGATTGTTCCTGGGTTACTGTTTAAGCTCGAACGTACTTCAAAAATTACATTGAATTTCTTCGCAAATTCCACCGATCTGGACTGCATAACCTTGGCCCCGAGACTAGCCAGCTCGAGCATCTCGTCATAGGATATCTCTTCCAGCTTCTGCGCATCAGGGACAATCCGTGGGTCGGCCGTGTAAACCCCGTCCACATCGGTGTATATCTGACATAAATCAGCCTTCAATGCCGCCGCCAACGCAATCGCCGTTAAATCCGAGCCGCCGCGACCGAGCGTCGTGATCTGACCCTCGATCGTCTGCCCCTGAAAACCGGCGACTATGACCACGTTTCCCGCGTCCAGCATCTCATGGATTCTCTTCGGCGTAATATTCTTTATCTTCGCCTTCGTATGAATGCCGTCGGTAACTATTCCCGCTTGTGCGCCCGTAAGGGAAACAGCCGGGATTCCCTGCGCGTGAAGCGCCATCGCCGATAGCGCGATCGTCGTCTGCTCGCCCGTGACCAGGAGCATGTCCATCTCACGCTCGCTCGGCAGCGGCATTATTTGGCCCGCCATCTTGATCAGATTATCGGTCACCCCTTTCATCGCGGAAACGACCGCAACGATTTGATGTCCGTCCCCGTGCCACTTCGCTATTCTAGACGCGACATTGCGTATCTTCTCTACATCGGCTACCGATGAACCACCGAATTTTTGTACTATAATCGACATCTCTTTAGTTCTCTTTGTCGAATTCAAATGAATGCATGTTACATCCGCCACATCCACCGCTGCTATCCGGACGGATTATGATAAATCTTCGATTCGGATCATGACCGGCTCGCCCTTGACCACCGAAAGCTTGCTTATCTTCTTCAACGCATTACTCATAGGCAGGTTCGCCGCATCATGCGTCATCATTATCAGCGGCACGACATTGCCTTCGTCACTCCGTGGTTGTATAACCGAGGCGATCCCGATGTCGCCTTCTGCGAAGACTGCGGAGATTTTTGCAAGTACACCCGGTTTGTCAATCACACTCAGACGGATGTAATACTTGGATACAACCTCGTCCATCGGCACGACGGCGCCCTCGACCTCGTGCGGGACGAATGCCGGTATGCGATTGCTGGACTTGAATTTCAAGTCGCGCGCTGCATCGGCAAGATCACTGACCACCGCGCTGGCAGTGGGGTCCTGTCCGGCGCCACGCCCGTAATATAGCGTGTCGCCGACCACATCGCCACGCACGAAAACCGCGTTGAACACCTCGTTCACACTGGCAAGGATATGCGCCTCCGGCACCATTACAGGACATACGTAAACCTGAATCTTCGAACCGCTACCGCGCCGGACGCCCTTGCGCTCTTGTACGCTCTTAACCACACCTAACAGCTTAATCGAGTATCCCAGCTGCTCGGCAAACTGGATGTCCAATTTCGAAATAAAACGAATCCCCTCGCAATGAATCTGCCCCGGATTAATCCAGAATCCATGCGCAAGCGACGCGAGAATCCCGGTCTTATGCAACGTGTCAAACCCATCTACGTCCAGTGACGGATCGGCCTCCGCAAAGCCCTGTCTCTGCGCGTCCGCCAATACATCGTCGAATTCGGCGCCCTCTCTCTTCATCCTAGTCAGGATATAGTTGCAAGTGCCGTTCAGGATTCCGTAAATATTGCCGATGCGATTCGCTATCAACCCTTCCCTCAGCGCCTTGATCACCGGGATTCCACCGGCTACACTGGCCTCGTAGTACAGATTAGCGCCGTGTTTCTCGGCCTTCGCAAAGAGTTCCTCGCCATGCGCCGACAACAAGGCCTTATTCGCCGTGACCACCGGCTTGCCGAGTTCCAAGGCCGCCGATACCATCTGCCTGGCCACGGTTGTGCCGCCGACCAGCTCGACGATTATCTGTGTGTCCGGCGCCTCCACTACGCTCTTCCAATCGGTCGTAATCAGCGAGTGCGGCACATCAACGGCGCGCGGCTCATCGATCTCCTTGGCGGATATCCTGGAAATCCTGATATCAACACCAAGCCGCGACGCCAATAGTTTGCCGTTCCGGCGTATGGCTTGATAAACACCGCCGCCGACGGTTCCCGCGCCCAGTATTCCAACATTTACATGATCCATATGCGAATTATGAGTACTGCTGTTTTCGGTTGTCTGCGATTGTTTGTAATTTGACTTTAATCACTCCCCACGCATTGCCCGGTACAACCATGCCGAATTAATAACGAAAAATACATGAAAATCCTTCAATTAAAACAGTTTTATTGTATCTTGGAGAAGAAAAGCGAGCATCTTAAATCTTACTATTTGTAGCGCCCGGAAGATAATCGAATAGACAACCAGGAATGAAATTATGAACGAACGAATCGGAATTCTAACAGGCGGCGGCGACTGCCCCGGATTAAACGCCGTTATTCGCGCGGTGGTCAAATCCGCGACCAAGCGCGGATTCGAAACAATTGGCTTTATCAACGGCTTCGAAGGCCTCTTGGACCCCATCACCTATAAAGTCCTCGATTATAAAGAATTGGACGGACTCCTCTTCCGCGGCGGCACCATCCTCGGCACGACAAACAAGGGACGGTTCGTCGCCAAAGCCGGCCTCGGCGAATCCAAAAGAATCCCTAAACAAGTCCTCGACGCCGCAAAACGTACCTGCGATCAACTCTCGCTCCAAGCCCTCATCTGCGTCGGCGGCGACGGCTCGCTTAGTATAGCACAACAACTTTACGAAAACGGCGTGCCCGTGATCGGCGTGCCCAAGACTATCGATAACGACCTCGAGGCCACGGTAATGACCTTCGGCTTCGATTCCGCCGTCGCCACCGCATCCAATGCACTGGACCGCCTCCACACGACCGCCGAAAGCCATAACCGCGTCATGGTACTCGAAGTAATGGGAAGATACGCCGGGTGGATCGCCGCCTATGCGGGCATCGCCGGAGGCGCGGACGTAATCCTCATCCCTGAAGTCCCTTTTCACTATGAAAGTATCTGCAGGAAAATCGCCGAACGCGAATCCCAAAACAAACACTTCACCCTTGTCGTCGTCGCAGAAGGCGCAATGGAGGCAGGCGGCCAATACGTCACCACCGGCAATACATCCGACAAACACGAAACACGCCTGGGCGGTGTCGGAGAAATCGTTGCCGAGGAAATCCAAAAACGTGCACACAAAGAAACTCGGGTCGTCGTCCTCGGCCACCTCCAGCGCGGCGGCGGGCCCACCGACTTCGACCGTGTCCTTTGCACGCGCTTCGGCGTCCGCGCCGTGCAGTTCATTGACGAAGGCAGGTTCGGACACATGGTATCTTTCCAACCCCCCGATATGGTGCCGGTCAAGATTACCGAGGCGATAGGAAAAATGAGAGAGGTGCCGGTCGACGGCGGGATCGTCCAGACCGCGGGCGCCCTCGGGATCAGCCTCGGTGACTGAACGA
>JAIPKD010000021.1 GCA_021733835.1 Verrucomicrobiota bacterium | reverse complement strand
CTGCGCTTTTCAGAATCCCATAATGATGAAATATTATGTCCCTAAAGGGACTTAATGGATTGTGTGGCGGGTGTGGCTATAAATATTTTGCCCCTAACGGGGCAAATCTCCTCCCGGGTTTTAAGTTGTTAAGTTTTAAGTAAATGAGCTGTTGAGCTGAACCCATAATCCTAATGAATCCCGTTAGGGATGAAATATCTATAGCAAGAAAGCCCGATCATATTTAATGTTATCTGGACAATGAAATTCAAGTTTGCTAGCAAATCTTTCTTATGCAGCATGAACTGCTTAAAAAGGCCGATCGGTTAGTGGTGAAATTCGGTACTGGAATACTAACGAACGAGAATAACCTACCCGATCTGAATCAAATGCAGAGGCTGGTCGCCCAGGTGGCCGGACAGGTTCGCTTGGGTAAAGAGGTGTCTATTGTCAGCAGCGGGGCTGTCGGCGCAGGGATGGGAACGCTGGGGCGCACTAGTCGTCCTAACGACCTGGCGTCTCTCCAAGCGTGCGCCGCCGTAGGACAGTCACGGCTGATGGCGATATACGAAAGTCTGTTTGCCGAGCATGGGATCGTTGTTGCGCAGGTACTTCTTACACATGACGATCTGGAGCACCACGAAAGGCATCTTAATGCAAGGAACACGCTTCTTACGTTGATGCACCAAGGCGTGGTTCCAATTATCAACGAGAACGATGCCGTATCCTTCACTGAACTCAAGTTCGGAGATAATGATCGGTTATCGGCGCTTGTCGCGACGCTGCTCCCGGCTGATTTGTTGGTTGTTTTGACATCTGTTGATGGTGTTATCGATGGTTATGGAAAAAAGGAGGCGCGGTTAATAAGTGTTGTTAACAAAATCGATGTGTCTCTCGAACGTATGGCGGGCGATACCAATAGTGTGACCGGTACCGGTGGCATGTCTACGAAGATTCAGGCGGCGAAGATAGTATCGCGTTCGGGGATACCCATGGTGATCGGATCGGGATTCAAAGACGACGTACTTGCAAGGGTGCTGAATGGCTGCGACGAAGGGACGCTGTTTGTACCGCGGCCTTCCAAGTTAAAGGGAAGGAAGCGATGGATAGCGTTTTTCCATCATCCCAGGGGGACGCTTGTTGTGGATGTGGGCGCAAAGAAGGCGCTTAGGGACGGCGGCAAGAGCCTTCTGCCGCCGGGGATAGTCCGTTGCGAGGGCGTTTTTTCAGCTGGTGATATTGTAAGGATATGCGATGAGGACGGCACCGAATTCGCGCGCGGAATTACGGCATTCGATGCGGACTCGGTTCATTCGCCGCAGACGGCGAGGACGGAGATCGTGCACAGGGATAATCTGGTTATTTTATAGGTCATTGATTTTTCAAATCCAACGAGGGCATGGACATGGCAAAAGAGAATGAATCTGCTATTAATGAACTCCTGAACATAATGGCCGCGCTCCGTGCGCCCGATGGTTGTCCATGGGATCGCGAGCAGACGCATAAGTCCTTGAGACTCCATGCGATAGAGGAAGCGTATGAGCTGCTCGACGCCATTGATGCCGGTGATGACACTGAGTTGCTGGAGGAATTGGGGGATATGCTGCTCCAGGTTGTGTTTCACTCTCGACTGGCTGAAGAAAGGAATGCATTCGGGTTCGATGATGTAGTCAAGCATCTTGTGGCTAAGCTCATCAGGAGGCATCCACACGTATTCGGTGATTCGGAGGTCAAGGGTGTTGAAGCTGTTTGGACGCAATGGGAAAGAATTAAGAAATCCGAAAAAGCCGGCACCACGAACGAGAGGCACTCGGCGTTCGACGGCATACCTAGTCAATTACCTGCACTCCTTCGCGCCGAAAAACTAGTTAAAAAGGCGCGGCGCGCCGGACTGCTCGAAAAATTCCGGCAGACCGGCGAATGCGATCCGCGTGAGGAGACACCCGCTCTTGCTGCGAACTCGGAATCAGGATTTGCACAGGGGTTATTTGACATGGTTGCCTTCGCCGCTGAACGCGGCTGGTCGGCGGAGGAATTACTTTTGGAAGAACTCAAGAAGCGCGAGGACGAGTGGCGTCGGATTGAAATGGCTGAATCCCAAAATAATGGGGTGTGAGGTTAAAGTTGGGTTGACACGACGGATATTACGTAAGAAAATTGGATTCGTGCTGGGCCGTTGAAAGCGGAGCAGTTGTTCAAGGGTGCCCCGGTAGCTCAATTGGTAGAGCAGTTGACTCTTAATCAATTGGTTCTAGGTTCGAGTCCTAGCCGGGGCACCATTTTTTTGTAACCACGGATTGCCTGGGAAGCGCGGAATTATTGATCCTTCGAAATACTCCGATCGGAATGAAAAAAGTTTGCGGCACAGATCGAGTTATGGCATAAGTAATTCGTGTAATGGGCCCATAGCTCAGCGGTAGAGCACGCGACTCATAATCGCTTGGTCGGCGGTTCGAATCCGTCTGGGCCCACCAATCTTCAATCTTTTTCATATTATTCGTGATCAGTGCCGCTAAATTGCGTCTTCATAAATTCAGCAGATAAATTGATCATGCTTGAGTAAACCGCGAAATCCGTTAGAATACGAATAAATTTAACACGAACATTGGAGGAAACGATGGGCAAAATTATTATTGTTGCCGGAGTGCCGGGTGCCGGGAAGTCGTCCCTTCTTCTGGAGGCGTGGAAACGTATTCAGAGCGACTTGAAATACACGATCGTCTCTTTTGGCACGGAGATGTTGAGGTTATGCAAGGAAGGGGGGCTTGTGAAAGACCGGGACGACATGCGTAGTCTGAGCCAGGATGTCCAGGAGGAGATGCAGTGGCGGACGACCAAGAGGATTGCCGAGCGGCCTGAGAATATATTGTTGGATACGCATTGCGCTATTAAAACAGGGTCGGGCAGTTACTTACCCGGCTTGACGCCGCGGATGCTGGAGAGGTTGTCGCCGAGCGCGATTATATTGGTCGACGCGCACGAGGCGGAGATACGCGGGCGGCGGAAGCTCGATAAATCGCGTCCGCTCAGGGCAATAGAATCATACGAGGATATACTCGAACACAAGCTGATCAACCGCGGGTACGCGGCGGCGTATTCGGCGAGGAGTTCGTGTTTGTTAAGGATCATCCAGAATAACACGGGTGAATTCGAGCGTGCGGTGGAAGATTTCATAGAAACGGTGAGGTTTATCGGGATTGAAGAGTTTACACCGCCCGGCAAGCCGCGTCCGCCTGGAACCCCGCTTGAGACGGAAGGCGGCGATGGCGGAGACGACAAGTTCAAAGCTGAGGCGTCCGGTTCCAGGGGCCGGAGCAAGGGCGATTAATTGATGCGGCATTCGCGTAAGGCGTTGCCGATGCGTTTGATGCCGTTGGTGATGCTGTAGTCTGTGGCGCCGCCGAAGCTGATTCGCATGTGGTTATCCGGTTTCGTCCGGGTCGGATCATCGGCAAAGCAGAAGTCACCGGGCAGGTAAAGGACATTTTGTTTGAGTGCGCTTGCGAAAACATCGGAATTAAGGCCTGTTCCGGCATTTGGTATTTCCACCCAGAAATAGAGTCCGCCTTTCGGAATCCTGTAGCTCACCGAGTTGGGGAAGTAATTTTGGAGCGCTTCGAGCATTAATTGGGATTTGAACGAGTAGCGTTCTTGCAGTGTCTGGAGATGCGCATCGTACTTACCCGTGACAAGGGCGCGACGGAGGATGTGCTGGAGCAGATTCGAAGTGCCGAAATCGTGGTTGCCTTTTATTCGCGCGATGGTTTCGTGCAAGTGATGAGGTAGGATTCCAAAACCAACGCGGATACCCGTGGCGAAGGGTTTGCTGAAAGTGCCGGTATAAATCACACGATCCCGGGCGAGGCTGGAGGCGAGGGATGACGGTGTATCCTCGCCGCTGAATCGGAGCTCACGGTAGGCCGCGTCTTCGACTAGGTAGAGGGGGTGTCCGGCGTCTTTTTCGTAATTGCGTAACGTCTCGAGCAGCCGGATTTTTCTTGAGAATGGGGTGGTGATACCGGTTGGATTTTGGAAGTAAGTGGGGGTATAAAGGTATTTGACCCTAGGCAATGTGCCGTTCATTTTTGCATTCTCGAGCACTTCTTCCAAGTGCCGGTGCGATGCGCCGTGGATGTCGAGCTGTACGCCGCGGAACTCGATCCCGTGACTTTGTCCGAGGCTGAGAAAGACGAAGTAGGTGGGGTCTTCCACGAGCACGATGTCACCGGGATCGCAAAGGCATTCATTGATCATGTAGAGGAGCTGTTGGGAGCCGTTTGTTATGATCGTTGCGTCGGCCGCATATATGTCCTGCGCCGGTGTGGCGTGGACGCCGCCGGCGTCCATAACATTGCATGCATGTTTGTCGGCACGCATAGTCCTATCCGCGACCAGACTACGCAAATCGGGATTTCCAGTGCCGGTTCCGTATTGGAGGATGTCAGGCGCCGTTGCGTTCGAGCTCAGCAAGTCTTCGATCAGGTCTCGCGTTTCACGGACAGGCAGCGATGCGTTGTCCGTGAACCCCACGGCCAGCGAAATGATGTCTTGTCGTGAGAGCGCCAGCTGCATTAGCCAGGATATGGGCGGGGCGGAGGTTCTTTGCCCCATGAGCGAGAGTCCTGCGTTTTCGGGAGTTAATGATTTCATAACGGTTTGTCCGGAATCTTGGCGAACATGTATGATCCTTGTTGTTCGGACGGCGGCCACCGTCATCGGCGCGCGGTTATTTATCGTTTGGGTAATTCTCCAGAAGACTTGCGTAGGCGCGTTGGATACCGGTTTTTATGTCGATTTCAGGGCGCCAGCCCATGTTGAACATCGTGGAGCTATCCAGGAACTTACGTGGCGTGCCGTCGGGTTTGGAGGTGTCCCATTCAATCCGGCCATTGAATCCGACGATTTCCTTTATGGTTTCGGCGAGCTCGCGTATCGAAATCTCGGCGCCGGAGCCTACGTTTATAAATTGTTCTGCGTCGTAATTGTCAAGAAGGAATATACAAGCGCGCGCCAGGTCTTCAGAGTAAAGGAATTCGCGCAGCGGATTTCCGGTGCCCCAGCATACGACAGACGAGGCATTGTTTTCCTTCGCGTCGTGGAACTTACGGATCAGCGCGGGCAGGACGTGGGACGTATTCAGATCGAAATTGTCGTTTGGACCGTAAATATTGGTTGGCATCGCGCTGATAAAATTACAACCGTATTGGCGTCTATAGGCTTCGCACATCTTTATGCCTGAAATCTTGGCGACGGCGTACCATTGATTCGTCGGCTCGAGCGGGCCGGTCAGCAGATATTCCTCCTTCAGCGGCTGTGGTGCGAGCTTGGGATAAATGCATGAACTGCCGAGGAACAGGAATTTTTTGACACCGGCCAAGTGAGCGCCATGGATGAGATTGTTCTGGATTGTGAGGTTCTCGTAGAGGAACGATGCAGGTTGCGTGTTGTTGGCGTGAATGCCCCCGACCTTCGCCGCTGCGTCGATTACAAATTCGGGTTTTGAATCGGCATAGAATCGGTTTACTGCTTGACTGTCCAGGAGATCAAGCTCGGCGCGCGCGTGTGTGATCAGATTGGAGTAACCTTGCCTTCGCAATTCTCTCGCGATGGCGCTGCCGACAAGGCCACGATGTCCGGCTACGTAAATCCTAGCGTTTTTCGGAATGCTCATGCGCAAATATAATAACTGCTTAAGTTTTCGAATGCAAGGGATACGACAATTACGTCCTTAACAACCGATTACCCTTTGGGAGTTCCGGGAGTAGGCTTTTTATGTATTTCAGGTTTTATTACGTGAATGAAAGATAAAAGCGCAATTAAAGTAATGTAAGAAAATAATAAAGATTGTCATACACATGAAAATGAGTATTATATCTGTGTGCTTGGCGGGAGAAGGATAATAAAATTCTGGTTACCGGTAATTTTATGGATGGCGCTTGTATATGCGGGGTCCACGGAGGCGTTGTCCGGGCGTAACACATCGCGAATATTGGCGCCGGTACTGCGCTGGATCGCGCCGGGGATAAGCGATGAGGGTATAGCGCGGGTGCAGTTTGTGATTAGAAAAGCTGGGCATTTAGTTGAGTACGCGATCCTGGCGGTATTACTTTGGCGCGCGTTTTACGAGCGACACAGGCGACGAAGGTTCGAGTGGTCGAGGTCTGCGGCGTTTTGGGCCTTTGCGGTATCATTATTGTACGCGATTTCGGATGAGTTCCATCAATCATTCTATCCGAGCCGCGGGAGTTCGTTGTGGGATGTATTGATAGATGCGGCGGGGGCAGGAATGGGGCTTGGTATAGTTTGGGCGATAGGACATTTATTGAAACGATGGTGAGCAGCGATGATACGTCCGATGCCCATATTGGTCGTGTTATACATGATCGGGGTTATATTGGGCCGGTATTTCGATGCGTCCGTGTATGTCCTTGCGGGGTTCGGAATTACGGCGGCGGTTTGTTGTTGGTTGTTTGAGAGCGCAAAGAATTGGGCCTTGGTGGTTATGATGGTTTGCGCCGGCTGGATGAATTTTGAGCGGCATACTCAGGTGTTGGCGGGCAATGATTTGCGTACGGTGGTGGGGGAGGAGTCCGCCATAGTGGATGTAGAGGGTGAGCTGACCGGTTCGCCTGAAACGCGGAGATATGAAGACGAAGGCGAGGAGGTGGTGCGAACCACTGCACGGATAGCCGTGCGCCGGATCAGGTTCCGCCGGGACTGGATATCGGCGAGAGGTGAGGTGGTGGCGGGGCTTTATGGTGAACTGAATCTGAATAGGTTTTACAGAGGCCGCGAGGTCAGGGTCAACGGCGTGATATCGAGGCCGTCCCGCGCCGCGGCGCCGGGATTGTTTGATTACAGGAATTATCTCAAGTGGGAAGGGATTCATTATGTGTTCCGCACCGAGTCGCAGGCCGACTGGAAGGTAGCCGATGAAAGTGATAAGGCGGCGATGCCGTATTCGGAGCGGTTTTTGAGGTGGGGACGTGATGCGTTATCCAGGGGAGTTGAGGGTGATGAAGAAATATTGAAGTTACGCTGGGCGATGGCGCTGGGGTGGCGTGCGTGTATGACCAAGGAGATGGCCGAGCCGTTCAGGCATTCGGGTACCATGCATGTGTTTGCTATAAGCGGTTTGCATGTGGGGATAATAGCCGGAATCTTAACCAGTCTGTTGACGGCGCTTCGTGTGCGCCGGGAGTTGGTCGGCGTGTTGGCCATACCATTGTTGTGGTTTTACGTGATGATCACCGGCTATCCGGCCTCGGCAGTGCGGGCAACGGTGATGGTCAGCGTAGTCCTGACGGGATGGGCGCTTCGGAGGCCGGCGGACTTACTCAATTCGCTTGCCATGGCGGCATTCCTTATTCTGGTGTATGATCCGCGTGAATTATTTAAGTGCGGCTTCCAGTTGTCGTTTTGCGTGGTAACGACTATAGCTCTCTTGTGGCCGGCATTCGATTCGCTGCATCGCGGGATATTCCATCCGGACCCCCTGTTGCCTGAGGAATTACGTCCATGGTGGCAGCGGTTACTTGATATACCGGTTCGGTATGTAATCGGGTGCCTTGGGATATCGCTGGCGGCGTGGATAGGATCGATGCCGCTTATAATGTACTACTTCAACATTGTTACGCCTATCAGCTTAGCTGCGAATATGGTGATCGTACCGACAGCGGTGCTGGCTATCTCGAGCAACATGGGAGCGTTATTCTGTGCGGCGTGGTTTCCATGGGCGTGTGAATTGTTCAATAACAGCGGTTGGTTATGGACAAAGTGCTTGTACGGGGTCAGTAAGTTTGCGGCGGGGCTCGACGGCGGCCATTTTTTTGTGTCCGCGCCCGGCATTTTCGAGGTGCCGTTGATTTATGCGGCGGCGTTTGCCGCATTGTTTATTATTATTAAACGGGGTAAGACCAGGAAGGCGGCCGCCATGATACTTATACTGATTTGCGGATGGTTGGCGATCGGATTCATACGGGTTAATTACGCGAATGCGAGTATAACTGTGCTGGCGGTACCCGGCGGCGACGCAATTTACGTTGATGAGAGCGGTTTCGGTAATGATTGGTTGATCGACACCGGCGACGAGCGGGGTGTGAATAATACGGTTATCCCGTTTTTACGGGCCAATGGTTTGGATGCGTTGCCGCTGCTGGTGTTGTCGCATGGGGACGTACGTCATGTTGAAGGGACGGATTATCTTTTTGATACAATGCGTGTGCGTGAAGTGCGCTTGAGCCCGATACGATTTCGTTCATCGGTTTATCGGAGGGTGCGGGAGGCGATTGAGGGGTCGGGTTCGAGATTGAAGGAGATTCGCGCCGGCGACGGATTCCGTTCGTGGAAGGTCTTACATCCTGATCCGGCACGGCGCTTTTCGCGCGCCGATGACAACGCTCTTGTGATGAAGGGCGATTTATATGGTAGCGGTGTGTTGCTGATTTCCGATCTGAGCAAGGCGGGGCAGTGGTTCATGTTGGAGGAGGGGATTGATCTGGAGAGCGATATACTCGTCACTGGCGTGCCGTCGGACGGATCGTTTTTGGTGAATCAATTCCTGGATGCTGTTGATCCCGAGGCGGTTATCGTCAGTTCCAGTTATTATCCGTATGGCGAGTATCCGGACAGAGTGGCGAGGGAACGTTTAAGGCGCAGGGGGATTCCGGTTTTGTACACCGCGGACGCAGGTGCGGTGAGTATGAAATTTCGGCGTGATGGTTGGAGCATTAGAGCGATGGACGGCACGGTTGTGCGTAGCAGGCGGTAGTTGCTGGAGCGCCGGTGTTGGTGAGACAATAAGTTGGCGAGTCGGTTATGAACAAAGCCTCTCGTAAAGGGCGCTAAGGAGTTATGCCTGAGAATGAGTTTCCGTCTGCGAAAAAACGGTGGATTGTGGTTATTACGTATTCGACCATCTCATCGTTGAGCCCCGGATAAATGGGGAGGCATAGGCACTGGTTTGCAGCTTCTTCGGCTATCGGGAAGTCCCCCGGCTTATGGCCGAGACTGGTGTAGCATTGTTGGAGGTGCATAGGTTTCGGGTAATGCAGTCCGCAGCCGATACCGGCGTTTTCGAGGAATGCCTTCAGTTTATCGCGTTCCGGATGTCTGATGACATAGAGGTGCCATGCGCTTTTAGAATGCGGTTGTTCTATCGGCAGGCGCAATGGGGTGGCCGAGAGGCCTTCGTGATAGCGTTGTGCGATACGGCGTCTTTTGTTATTCCATTCCTGAAGGTGCGCGAGCTTTATCCTTAATACGGCGCCCTGTATTCCTTCCATGCGATAATTATAACCGACCTCTTCATGGAGGTATTTCTTCGAGGAGCCGTGTTCTCTTAGTGATCTGATCCTGTCGGCGAGTGCTGCGTTGTTGGTAACAAGTGCGCCGCCTTCGCCGAATGCGCCCAGGTTCTTTGCGGGATAGAAGCTGAAGCATCCCATTGTGCCGAAGCCGCCGGTGCGACGCCCTTTGTATGAAGCGCCGTGAGCTTGCGCCGCATCTTCGACTATGTGCAGGTTATGCTTTTCTGCTATATTTATCAGCGGGTCTAAATCGCACGGTTGTCCATAAAGGTGAACGGGGATAATCGCCCTGGTGCGTGGAGTGATCTTTTCTTCGATGCGGCGTGGATCAATATTAAACGTATCGCGCTGGATGTCGGCGAACACGGGTTTTGCGCCCACGTATGAAATGGCCCAGCACGTGGCGGCAAAGGTATAGGGTGTGGTAATTACCTCGTGGCCGGGGCCGATATCATGGGCGCGCATGGCAAGGTGCAGCGAGGAAGTACCGCTGTTGAGGCCGACCGCGTGTGCGGTGCCGCAGAATTCAGCGAATTCCGCCTCGAACTGCGCCACTTCGGGGCCGAGGCAGAATGCGCAGGAGTCTATTACACTTTTGATTGCGGCCGTGAACTCGGGCATGAGCGGCACGATTGCCGGTTTTAAGTCCAGGTAGGGAACTTTTAATTTCTCCGGGTTACCGTGTGAAGACATTATACGACGTTGGTTGCTTAATTATTAGGAACTCAATTTTGAATGATAGTAACTTAATGTCCGATTCAGACCCTCCTGCCATGATATCTTGCAGTCGAAGCCCAGGGCCTTTTCGGCAAGTGAGATGTCGGCCCGCGAATGTTTGATGTCGCCGGGCCTTGCGGATTCGAATTTGGGCTCGATCTGTTTTCCTGTTATATCGTTGAGGCGTTCGATTAATTCAAGAAGATTGATGCTCTTACCGCCTGCGATGTTGAATATGCGCCCGGCTACGGTGCTTGCCGGCGCTTTGACGGCTTGGAGGTTTGCCCGGATGACATTTTCAACATAGGTGAAATCCCGGGATTGAAGCCCGTCTCCAAAAATCACCGGCTGATCGTTTTCAAGGAACGCAGTACAGAAGCGGGCGATGACTCCCGAGTAGGGTGAATCGAACGATTGTCTGGGGCCGAATACGTTAAAGTACCGCAGGCATACGGTCTCGGCGGCATAGAGGTCATGGAAGAGTTGGGCGTACTTTTCTCCGGCAAATTTTTGCAGTGCATACGGCGAGAGCGGGTTAGGCGGTAGCGATTCGTGTTTGACCGGTTCTTCACTGTCGCCGTATATGGCCGATGACGACGCGAAAATGAACCTTTCGACCCCGGCCTTGCGGGATGCAGTCAGAAGTCTGAATGTGGCATTCAGGTTGTCTTCATGGCTCTTTTCCGGTTCGGCTACCGATCGCGGTACCGAGACCATCGCCGCATGGTGGAATACCCAGTGACAGCCGGCGGTAAGCTTCTCTACCACCGCTGAATCCGAAACGTCTGCCTGGACGAATTCAAGCTTATGCCCCGGTTTCCGCCATTGGAGGTTGTCGAGACTGCCGCTGCTGAGGTTATCGAGGATCACAACCTCGACGCCATCGTCGCAAAGCGCCTCTGCAAGGTGTGATCCGATAAAACCCGCGCCGCCTGTTACTAAAGCTCTGCGTTTCTTCATATCAGAATTAAGTGCCCCTGCCGCAGGGCACAGTATGCCTTGAATTATCCGGGATACGTTATTGCTTTGCAACTTTCCTATTAAGATATTTATAATCCTGGTTAGGCCGCTTTGGTTTAGTTTTTCAAACGGGCGGGTGAAGATGAATTTTCATGATGAACCGATAAATTATAATGCCATCCGAGAAATCAGGCAATTTTTACCTGAACCTGATAATAAGTGTAGGCCTTATTGTCGCTTGCGGTGTTTGGTTTGTCTGGTATTACGTCGCGCCCGAATATTACGGCGTTGGTTATGCCCCGGTTCAACCAATCCCTTTCGCCCATGCAATTCATGTCGGCGCCCTGAAACTCGATTGCCGTTATTGCCATACGGATGTTGATAAGTCGTGGTATGCGAACCTGCCGGATTCGAAAACATGTATGAATTGCCATCAAGAGCTGCTCCCCGAGACACCGCGATTGAAAGTTCTTTTCGATAGCGTGAAAAAAAATGAGCCCATACCCTGGATTAAGGTGCATGACTTGCCTGATTATGTATACTTCAATCACGAAATACATGTGCATAGCGGTGTCGGTTGCGTCGAGTGCCATGGACGTGTGGATAAAATGGTGCGAACGCAACAGGTGAAATCATTGTCCATGGCGTTTTGCCTGGCCTGCCATCGAAATCCTGCATCTTATCTGAGGCCGCCGGCCAAGGTTTACGATATGACATGGTCGATGGATGATGAAGCGAGATTGGAGTTGGGAAGGAAATTGCAGGAAGAATTGAATATCGTTGCATCGGACGATTGCTCCGATTGTCATAGATGAAATGGTTATGTATAAATGTGTAGCGTGAAATAATGGTAACTCAAAAACGGCGCGTTAATGTTGGAGAGTCAATCTAACAACCGTAATTCAAAACATAGCCCGACATTGAACAGGAGGGAATTCCTGAAGACAATGACCGCTCCGATGCTCCTGGCGGGCGCGGCGACATTGGGCTGCAGAAAACCGGAGGAAGTACGGTATCCCTTTGTCGAGAAGCCGGCGAATTTTGTACACGGCGAGCCCGAATACTACGCTACATCGATGCCGCGGCCGGAAGGCGCAGTTCCATTGCTCGTTAAGGTTTATGAGGGTATGCCGAATAAGTTGAACCCCAATCCTAACCATCCACAGGGCGTTAATGGTCTGGATCATTACACCCAAGCATCTATACTCGATCTGTATGATCCGACGAGGGCGAAGGATTACAAAAAGGATGACGCACCGGTTGCAGCCGAGAATGCGATCGCGTACCTGACGCAAATCGCAGCCGAGAAAAAAATAATAGGCGGGAAAGGATTGTGCTTCCTGTTGGACTCAAGCCCGTCTCCGACAAGGAACAGAATTATAAGTGATCTTAAGGCGGTTTTCCCGAACGCTACGTGGTTGATTAACGATCCACTTAATTTTCAAACGGCTGCCAAGGCTTCAAAGATGATGTTTGGACGGGCTTTGACACCTTATTATCACATAGATAAGTCGAAGACCATCCTTTCACTCGATGGTGATATTTTAGGCGGTGAGCCCGACTTTTATAGACATATCAATGCCTTTTCCAAGGCACGGTCCCCGGATAACGGGGGGGCCATGTGCAGGCTTTATGTTTGTGAAAGCGCGCTGAGCTTGACAGGCGTAAACGCAGACCATCGACTGACGATAACGTCGAGGGATATATCTTATATTGCAGCACGGGTGCTGCTCGCATTAAACGATTGCCTTAAAGCTCCAGAGGCCATGACACCTCTGATGAAGGCGCTGACACGCTATGCCGAAACTCACTTTGTACTTAACGCGCATAGCATTACCTCGGATGCTGATGCCGATTATATCGACCACTGGATTAATGTTTGCACAGATGATTTGATTAGCAATATCTCTCGTTCTCTCGTCGTAACGGGATATAAGCAGCCCGTAATGGTGCATGGGATTGTCGCCGCGATTAATCTATTGCTGGATAATACAAATGTTACCGTTGATTATAATGATATCCTTGAAAGCGTTCGTAGTCCGCTCCATCAATTAAATAACCTGGTGAATAGTGGTGATGTCGATACGTTGATTGTATCAGGCGGCCACAGTAATCCCGTTTTTTCGCATCCGGACGACGATCTTTGGAAGAGATTAAGACAGGCTAATGTGAATGTGCTTAGATTGGGCTATTACGAAGATGAAACATTTGATATTACCAATTGGCATTATCCCGCCGCTCACTATCTCGAATCATGGGGAGACGCATTCTCTTCGGATGGCAATATTACTCCTCTCCAGCCGATGGTTCAGCCTTTGTTTAATGGTATGTCCGAGTCGGTGTTTCTGTCGCGTTTAGCCGGGACGCGCAATGTAAGCGACTACGATATTGTGAAAAACTCCTTCAGCGAATATGTTCACGGTGGTTCGATTGAATCGGCTTGGAGAGGGTTCTTGAAAAAGGGATGGTTAAATATTTCCCACAGGCGAAGCACCGATTTGAACCTCTACACGGACGACCTTATCCAATTAATAAATCGGGAATCCGCCACACATACTACCGCAACCGGTTGCGAGCTCGTTATTAAACGAAGTTTCCATACCGATGACGGACGCAGTCGAAATAACCTCTGGCTAAGTGAACTATCGGAGCCGATAACTAAATTGACGTGGAGAAACGCCTATATCTTAGGTGTAGGCCAGGCTGATGCACTCGGATTAAAGAATGGTGACATAGTAGAGGTGGAAGCAGGGGATTTAAAGGTTCAAGGACCGGTGCTGATAGAACCTAACACGAGTCCGTCAACCATTTGCGTTGCCTGTGGTCATGGTTGTGTAAGTAACAATACCATGATAAAAAATGATGCGATTAACCCGTATCCGTTAAAACCCAATTATGAAGAAAACGTATGCAATAATGTGACCATGCGAAAACTAAGCGGTAGAATAAATCTGCCATTAACTCAAGAATACTTCGATTATAATGATAATGAACCTGATCCTTTTGTGGATTTATCAAAACTAAGGATATCTGCAATACATAAAGACGACGAGAGAATTTGCCATAATAATACTAATGCCGAATCCCCGCAATGGGGAATGGTTGTAGATTTAAACAGATGTGTGGGTTGCTCGAGCTGCATGATTGCCTGCAGGAACGAAAACAATATTCCTATCGTAGGCGCAGATGAAGTTCGAAAGGGGCGGGTCATGGACTGGATGCGTGTACACAGATACGTAATAACACGCCGACAAAAAAGTAAGGCGAATGATACTGTTGTGAATATAATGCTCCCTGTAATGTGTCAGCACTGTGAAAATGCACCTTGCGAATATGTGTGCCCGGTCAATGCTACTGTTCATGATAAAGAAGGACTGAATGTGATGGTATATAACAAATGTATCGGTGCAAGATATTGTGCGAATAATTGTCCCTATGAAGCCAGGCGTTTTAATTTTTATAATTACCACGAATATTATTATAATAAGTCATTATATAAAAAGCCTGTTATGAACGAGTGGAATATGCAGGAATCAAAAAGAGCATTGAACAATGCCGATGTAACACTCCGTAAAAGAGGAATAATGGAAAAATGCACATATTGTATTCAAAGAATAAGTGACTATTCTATAAAGGATAGAATAAGTGATTCCAGTTCTAAGTCACAAAATAATAAAGTTACAACAGCATGTCAGGATGCATGCCCGGCAAACGCGATTTCATTCGGTAACATTTCCGATAATAATGATGAAGTTGCGATCTTAAAACAAGATAAAAGAAATATTAATATACTGGATTGTGTAAACACTCAACCGAGAACGTCGTACCTAATAAAAGTGTTGAATCATAATGATAAGATAAGTAATTTATCTAATGTATAATAATAATAAAGAAAATGTTATTTATAGTATATGTGAGAATAAACCAGGCAGGTGGTGGTATTATACTATTTCGCTTTGCATAGCATTGTTATTAATGGGGGGAATAGCCGTTACAATTCAACTGAAGAACGGAATCGGCGTGTGGGGAAATAATAATAGTGTAATGTGGGGTCTACCGATTGTTAACTTTGTATGGTGGATAGGAATCGGGCACGCCGGCACGTTAATATCAGCAATATTGCTGCTATTGAAGCAAGAATGGCGTAGTTCAATTCATAGATTGGCGGAAGCAATGACGGTTGCCGCAGTGATTTGCGCCGCAGTATTTCCAATAATTCATCTTGGACGATCGTGGCTGGCGTATTATCTATTCCCGTTGCCCGGCCTGAGCGCAGTATTTCCCAATTTTAAGTCACCGTTGACATGGGATGTATTCGCCGTCGGTACATACATGACAGTGTCGATATTGTTTCTGCATTTCGGCATGCTTCCTGAGTTGAAATACCTTGCTAAACATTCATCCGGGAGATTAAGAAAGAAGGTATATTCAGCGATATCTGGTAATTGGGAAGTCGGCATACGGAACATTCTGATATACAAGAGGACGTATAAGGTGTTGGCTATATTTTGCACTGCGTTGGTTGTATCGGTTCATAGCATAGTAGGGCTGGATTTTGCTGTATCGATACTACCAGGATGGAACTATACAATGTTCCCGCCATATTTTGTTTTAGGTGCAATATATTCCGGGTTGGCGATGGTTGCTACGCTGGTGATTCCAATAAGACGATATTATAAATTGGAATATATTATTAAGTCAAATCACATCGATATGCTTATTAAAACGATGTTGTGGTGTGGAACATGCATACTATACTTTCATATAATCGAAGCAGTAAAGGCATGTATAAACGGTAACAGCTTCGATTGCGTGTCGTTCATGATGAGGTATTCAGGAGAGTACGCATTACTAAATTATATAATGCTGATATGCAGTCTCGGAACAATTCACTTACTATGGATCAGTTCAATATCGCGATGCTACACTGCAGTGTTTATAATATCAGTATTGGTCAATATAGGAATGTGGTTGGAACGCTATATAATTATTATACATTCGCAGTCATATAGCTATTTAAAAGGTAGCTGGGATGTATATCATCCAACCATAAATGATATTATAACGACTATGGGATCATTTGGATTGTTTGGCGTATTGATGTTGTCGTTTATTAGGTATATTCCAATTGTATCAGTCATAGATATAAACAAATACAATGATAATTAGTATGATAATATGAACACACAAAAAAGAATTATACAAAAAGCGTTTTATGCTGGGATGTTCATATGCGCAATGGCATTATATTGTATACTATGGATTACATTGAAACATTATAATATATTATATGGAGTTACAAGTAATATAGAGGTATCATGCTATATACCCATATTATTCGAAATATTCATCATGAGTGCAGTGTTATTCACGTTGGTTAAATATGGTAAGGCGTTCATAAATGTAGAATCTAGCAATGAATCTAATAAAGTATATAGTAATAATTGTGATGGTACTTATGATTGTGTTCGGGATCAGGGGTATGAAAATACAAAAACGAATCATACTGAATAACAATTATGAGTATATTGATTATTTGAATGAACCTCAAAAGAATAATACATTAACGAGTAATAAAATAAGTACAACTAATATACCAATGAAGACTGAGGATGTATATACATTCACCGCATACAGTGAAGGAAGGAAGTTGTATAATATAAAATGCAGTCCATGTCATTCGTATAATAGAGACGGATTGGGTATTATATCGCGATATGCTTTAATACAAGCAAAAAATATGACAAAACTAAACAAATCATATATTGAATCGGAGCAATTTATAAACACAATTAAATATGGTAAAGGATTAATGCCAATGCATGGTAAAAGAATAATGGAAAGCGCAATAAAGGACATAGGTATATATATAATACTTAATAACATACTTCAAGAGAGATGATACTAACGCTGATCAGCAATATTATATTAATATGCATGAGTGCAATTATGATAATCATTAATGGTAGAAGGTTCTATCCGTTATTAATGTCCATGCACGCGAAATATAATAGGACGAATTCGTATGAAGGGGACAAATGGAAATATCGTACTCTGCTCAAATACATGTTATATTTATCTGTAGTGGACACGTCCATTGCGATGATCGTCCGGCAAGAAATATTATTATGCAGTATGGTGTTATTATTTATAATCGCAATATATATAAGTACGTATACATATTTACGCAATAGAATAAAATCTTATATCGTCGAAATAACGAGCTTATTGCTAATAACAATGTTGATAATATATAAAGTAAAAGCTTTGGAATACGGCGTCCAAATATATTCAATAGATCATCTATTGTTCATATTAGGAAGTTGCTGGGCGGCTGGTGGGTATATGACATTATATAACAACGAATCGCGTAATATAATCGAGCATCATAATAAAGGTATATTCACTATAGGTGCTATAGCGGCGTACTTAGTGTACATTAAGCTGATAATAATACAATATGAACCTGGCATTGTTAATCATTATTTTAATGGAAATATGAGCACACATATAGCGTTATTATGTGCAATAATATTAGTTATGAGTATAGTACGAACAAACAAAGTAGTATTAATAATAAGATCAGGAATAGTATTGTATGCTACGTATTTATAACAATACTGAGTCTAAAGTGGATAAAATTGCGATATATATGTTAATGATATTATTATCGTATTTGTCTTTGTCTATAATATATAGAAATGGCGGAGATAATGCTATCGTAAATAGCGCTATCATTATCACTAACAATGTAAAAACAAGTATAATATCGTCTAATGAATCTAATAAAATAAATGATATCATTAATAGTAATATAATGGAAACAAACATTATTCTGATAGATCCGTTTTAATGGAAAAGGCGTTATCACATGAACAGTATAACAAATAATATAATTATCATAATAGGATTGATGCTTGTATTCCAATGCATTCTGATAGAAACCGCATCATTAATAGCAGATTCAGCACTCATGAGTATCATGCATAAGTACAACATTAATGTTCATAATATGAATGTAATATATACTATATATATTGCATTATATGTATTATATAAATACACAAATAAGGAATACCTGTATGCAAAACAGGCTGCATCGTGTACTATTATATTGATGATGTTAATTCTGTTAATTGCAATGCCGAGTGTGCGGGTCGTTATGGAGATAATCATATTCACGTATATATTGTGGTTAGTAATGAAAAACACAACGCGTATTGCATCGATAGATATGATATTCTTAGTATCAATTACATTTTGCGTCATAATTACTATGGTCGCAGAAATGAATGGAAATAATATAAATGATGTAAATAGTATTATGTGGTCATCATATATAATCACAATAAATGGTCTAATAGCTTATATGCTGATATACTCACTAATAAATAATAATATAAATAATGGCAATAACAGCATTAATATAATATTTAGTATAGTCGTATTATCATTGTTAAGTTCTTTGTCTGTCGCCAATAATAATATATCTATTATATATATATTATCCAGCTGTGCAAAGATCATGATGTTAATTCCTGTGATATATTTAATCAATGAAGCAAAAAAAGTATATAATAATGAAGATATGTATAGGCTTCATACTTGTGGGATAATGCTTGGAATGATAGTGATAAATCACATTATGAACGATATAATGTATGATTATAGTAATTATAATTACATTTGGATTAAAATAGGAGTAATAACATATATCATACTACCCAGCGTATACATGGATAATAAAAGAATAGATATCTTATATAATAGTAAAATCGTTAATATAAAAAATATAAACTATTTATATATGCTTATATATCTTGTGTATAATGCAGGAATAATAGCTAGCTATGAAAGCTATTTAAGTATCATTACTCCGATATCCATATTAGTGCAAATAATAATGGTAATATATATGTTATATATCACCATTGCAAACAGAACAAATTCATATGCAAATATATAAAAATATACTATACATAATAATTCTTCTTGTCACATGGCATTATTATATTGGCTCACAATCTGATGCATCGCGTAACATTATAACGTATAATGAAGTTGCAAGAAAATTCAGGCCGTTGCCGTTATCAAAAAATGCTGAAATGGGGAAAGAGGCATATTGTAAATATGGATGTATAATGTGTCATGGAGAAAAGAGTGTTATGGAAAATAGAAGTATGGGTAGAAATATAAATATATATAATAGCAATAAAAATAAGAGTGTATCATGGTACTACGAAAAAATATATTCACACAAAAATATTATGGACCGTATGCCATATAAAGCATATATCAATGTATGTATAACAAATAACAATCGTGTCTATCGCGCGAACAGTAATATAACAAGGATAGTGCAATATCTTAGAGAAAAAAATAGCTATGATGAATAAGAAAATATATATAATTATAGTACTAATATCATTATTATATGGATATATAATAAAATATAATATGACACATCAAAATAGTATAATAGCAGCGAATAGCGATCTTGGGCAAATGTATTATAAGCACGTATGCTCGAGATGCCATGGGATAAATGGACGTGGACAAAATAACACTTACCCGCCACTGATGCAATCTAAATGGGTATCTGGAGATAACGGAATATTGATTCGGATAGTAATGGATGGAGTGACGGGTGTGATAGAGGTGAATGAAAAAAAATACGATAGTGAAATGAGCGGTTGGAGGAAGATATTAGATGACAGACAAATAACGGAAATATTGAAATATTTGAGAAAAGAGGATCAATCTGCACATAGCGATCAGGTAATCGAACAGAGTGAAGTAAGAACAATAAGGGAACAAACAAAAAATAGAAATCTTGTGGGTCCATGGACTGCGGCGGAATTGAATGCAATCAGAAAGTGAGGCTGATCATTTTGATTTATCTGAATAGGTATATCGATTAATAATATGTTTGGCTCTTCTGAGAAGGCGACGTGCCCAGATAAATTCGGAAGCCAGGATAGCGAGTCCGAGTGGAATAACAACGATGGCAGGGCCGGGGAAAACAAGCATGAGAATGCCGAGAAAAACCACAGTAAAACCGATTACAGCAACGACTAATCGTCTAGCCTTTGGAAACGGCAGTCTTCTGATTTTAAGTCTTAATAATGCTATAATGGATGTAAGTTTCATTAACTTGCAGGTATTGATATCGGCAAATTCAACGAATAAAGGAGTTCATAAAGTTCCTCGATAGGGAGGCCGACAACATTGCTGTATGAGCCTTCAATACTCGAAACAATGTTTGATCCATTATTTTGGATTGCATAGGCTCCGGCTTTATCCAGGTAATGAATATTGTCGAGATAGTGATTTATTTGACATGAACTAAGCGATTTGAAATGGACTTTTGTAGTAGTATGAAAGAGGGAAACGAAATTTATGGAGAGACGCATAACAGCGACGCCTGTTATAACATGATGATATGTACCTTGGAGTGTGGAAAGGATAGAACGTGCATGATCTAGGTTTTCAGGTTTTCCAAAAATGACATTATCACGGCAGACAATAGTGTCAGCGCCAATTACTAATGAATCGGGATAAGCCAGGGCGACGGATTTTGCTTTCAGGAATGCCACGAACCGGCAGAGTTCGGAAGGGGTAAGGTGTGAATATTCGGGTTCGTCGACTTCGGGATTAATAATTGAGAACGGGAGGCCTAGACCTTTCAAGAGCATACGTCTTCTTGGTGAGGAGGAAGCGAGGATGACATTGGGTATATGTTCGTATAAATGTTTCATTGGTTTATGTTCATGCGGCACATACATAGTTAGGCAAAAGGAACATATATATGTTAATCCGGATAACGATATAACAAGTCGTTAACGGCTTTCATAATAAGACGCTATGTTATTGTTTGGGTGATTTAACTTTCTTAACGGATGTTTTGGATTTTTTCGTCTGCCTAGGTTCGAATTTGAAAACGGCTTTTTTAGTATCTTCATCTATTACCAGGTAAGCAGAAAAGGGTTTACCTCTTTTGGAAATGAATTTTGTTAATAGGTCGGATTTACCGGTTTCTATTAGTTTTTGCATTTGTTCGCGATCGATCGGTTGTTGGAGGATAATTTTGCCTGAACGGAAACCGCATTTGTTATTTTTCAGTGCGGTGTTTTCGCAAATATAGCTAGTTTTATCCTCGAAGACGCGTGACCCGCATTTCGGGCATTTACCTATGGGTTCTTGTTCTGAGAAATCAATCTTGGAATTGGGGTCATCCTGGTCTTGAGACGATTGGCCGAAGTCGAACACGATTTTGAATTCGGGCGATAATTTAAGCCAGGCGGTAAACGGGCGCCCGGCCTTACTCCTGAATCCTTGCAGAGGGCCTACGGCGGCGTCTTTGAGGAGCTTTTCGGCTTCATCGTACTCGAAGAGTCTGCCGGCGACCGATTTCCATATACTGAAGTCGCATTTCTCGCATTGGAATGTTCTGTATGTTTCATGTACGGTACCGCCGCATTTCGGGCAGGGAGATTGGAGTTTTATAAAATTTCCGGGCACCGTATCGTGGTCGTAGCCCTTGGCTTTTTCGACGATCGCCCGGGTCATGCCGGTGATTTCGCCCATAAACTCGTCGGTTGACAGCTGAGTTTTTTCTATCTGTTTGAGTTTAAATTCCCAGTTGCCTGTGAGCTCCGGTGAACAGAGTTCAGGAATCTGAATCCCGCGCAGGAGTGTAATCAGTGAGAAGGCCTTAGCCGTGGGCACGAGTTCGCGTCCTTGACGCAGGAGATATTTTTCATGGATAAGACCTTCGATGATGGACGCCCTGGTAGCGGGTGTGCCGAGGCCTTTTGCGCTCATTGCGGCGCGTAGTTCGTCGTCTTCGACCATTTTGCCGGCGCTCTCCATGGCGGTGAGGAGTGTGGCTTCGGAGAAGCGTGGTGGCGGTTTTGTTTGTGATTCGATGATATTCAGTTCCTGGGTATGCACCGGTTCCTTTTGTTTAATTGGTATCAGGTTATCGGGATTATCTTTTTGTGTTTGTTTTCCGTACACCTTCATCCACCCGGGATTTATGAGGACGCGCCCTTCGGTTTTGAACGGTTCGTCTTTGACGCGTGTAATTCGGGTAGTGACGAGAAACTCGGCCGGTGGAAAGAAATTTGCGAGGAACCTGCGTGTTATGAAATCGTACAGCGCTGCTTCGTCGTGATTCAGTTTCTTGGGTTGCAGCGAAGTGGGAATGATGGCAAAGTGATCGGATATCTTGGAGTTATTGAAAATACGTTTATTGGGTTTAATCCAGCTGTTGTTTATGATTTCGGCGGCGAAAGGCGCGTAATCGTTTGTTTCGGTCAGATTTTGTACTACCTTCCGGACATTGGTTAGATAGTCTTCGGGAAGCGCCCGTGAGTCTGTTCTTGGATAAGTAATTACCTTATGACGTTCATAAAGAGACTGAGCGATCTGGAGTGTGCGACGCGCGGAGAATTTGAAACGGTTGTTTGCTTCCCGTTGCAGGCTGGTCAAATCATATAGGAGCGGCGAGAGCTGGGTTGCGGGTTTGCTTTCTTCGGATGCGATGCCGGGTTGGCCCGAGCATTTATGGAGGATGGCATCGGCGAATTCGCGGCTCCAAATTCTTTCAGGCTTGAGTTCCGGATCGCCGTTTTTGTCTTTGGAGAATTTTTCATCGAACCAGCGTCCTTCGTAAGTGCCCGCTTCTGCGGTGAATGCAGCGTGGACTTCCCAGAAGGTGCGTGGTGTGAAGTTGCGGATTTTTTCTTCGCGCTCTACGACGATGGTGAGCGTAGGGGTTTGAACGCGGCCGACTGTGGTAAGCTGGAATCCGCCGGTTTTGGAATTGAATGCGGTCATCGCCCGGGTGCCGTTGATACCGATAAGCCAATCGGCTTCCGACCGGCAATTGGCGGCGCCGGCCAGGGGACGCATCTCTTCATCCGAGCGCAGCGAATCGAATCCTTCACGAATGGCGGTTGGCGTCATTGATTGCAGCCATAGGCGATAGACCGGTTTATCGATCTTGGCGTGGCGGCAGATATGCCTGAAGATAAGCTCGCCTTCGCGTCCGGCATCGCATGCGTTTATAACGCCGTCGACGTCTTTTCTTTTCATGAGCTTGATCAGAAGTCTGAGCCTGGCGGCGGTTTTATCTATCGGTCTCAGTGCGAACTGGGCGGGAATTACAGGAAGTCTTGAAAACGACCACTTTCCGCGTTTTAGTTCCTGGTCTTCAGGGGCGTATAACTCGAGCATGTGCCCGACAGCCGAGCTGAGGACATAATTCTCGCTCTCTAGGTAGTCGCCTTTTTTTGTAAAGCCTTTCAATGCTCTGGCAATATCGTTGGCGACCGACGGTTTTTCAGCTATTATAAGTTTTTTTCCCATGATACATGTAAAACATATCGCACTGTTCGAATAAATTTCAACCGGACTCGCCGTTTGACGGTGACAAAACTGACTAAACTCCCCGGCGAAGTCAAAGATTCATTTCGACCTTGAATCAATCCTAATAACTTGGTTAACCGTTTCAAGCGATTTTGCAAGAAATATATTTCTATTCATGATTATGGCGATGCCGTCGGGAAAACGGCATGTACTCATAGCGCCGGGGGATAGAGTCGTTTTCACGATCCGGGATAGGTGGTATCGCCGAGCGCCACCGGATTTGCGGGTTGTTCACGGTTTATTCAATGATAACTTAAAATTAAGAAAAATCACTTTCGCATTGAAATGGATTCCACGTTATATAAGAATAAACCCATGTTATCAAAGGTATACTCCGCGGCTGTAAACGGCATTGAAGCTTATTGTGTGGAAGTGGAAGTCGATTCCGGATGGGGTGATACGATGATAGTTATCGTGGGCCTACCGGATGCGGCCGTTCGGGAATCGAGGGATCGCGTTACCACTGCGCTGTCGAATTCCGGATATAAGTATCCATTAGGTAAGACCACCATAAATCTAGCGCCGGCGGATGTAAAGAAGGAGGGGCCGAGCTTCGATCTACCTATTGCCCTGGGGATGTTGGCGGCAAGCGAACAGCTGGAGGGGGATTCGATGGATGAATTTATGATAGTCGGCGAACTTGCGCTGAACGGCGGCGTGCGCACGGTCAAGGGCGTTTTACCTATAGCCTTGGCGGCGCGTTCCGCGAACAAGCGCGGCTTGATTATCCCCGCGGCCAACGCGGCGGAGGCCGGAGTCGTCAGCGGCATCGATGTTATCCCGGTACGGAACCTGCGCGAAGCCGCGGCGTTTCTTGATGGGTCTCTGGATATCACTCCATCGGAGATGGACTTAAAGGAGGTTTTTACGGGTGGGCACGAGGATGAATTGGATTTTTCGGAGGTAAAGGGCCAGGAATCCGTAAAGCGCGCCCTTGAGATAGCGGCTGCGGGCGGGCATAATCTGCTGCTGATAGGTCCGCCGGGCACGGGCAAGTCTATGCTGGCGAAGCGGCTGCCGACGATCCTTCCGCCTCTGACCCTGGAAGAGGCGCTCGAGACTACGAAGGTGCATAGTATTGTGGGGTTGCTTTCTCCCGGACAGGCCCTGGTAACCAGGCGGCCGTTTCGCGCGCCGCATCACACGGTCAGTGATGCAGGCCTCCTGGGCGGAAACATCAATCCGACCCCCGGCGAGATTTCACTTGCGCATAATGGTGTTTTGTTTTTAGACGAACTCCCTGAGTTCAAGCGTAACGTGCTGGAGACACTCAGGCAACCTCTCGAGGAGGGGCACGTAACGATATCGAGGGCTGCAGGAACGATGACCTTTCCATCGCAGTTCATGCTTGTGGCAGCGATGAATCCCACGCCGGACGGCAAGATGCCCGACGAGTCGCGCAGCTCGCCACGCAAGATACAAAATTATCTGGGCCGCATTTCAGGGCCGTTGCTCGACCGCATAGATATGCACATCGAGGTGCCGCCGGTGTCGTTCAAGGATATAACCGGGGAAAGGACAGGTGAGAGTTCAGAGGGCATACGCGAACGAATCGTAGCCGCGCGTCAGCGGCAGCACCTGAGATTCGACGGCCGGGTATCCGTGAACTGCAACGCGCGCATGACGAGTCGCGACCTCAGGAGATTTTGCAAACTGGAACCTGAGACGCTCGAGTTGTTCAAGGCTTCAATGGTCGAGCTCGGTCTCAGCGCCAGGGCATATGACCGGATACTGAAGGTTGCTAGAACGATTTCGGATTTGGCCGGCTCGGAGCAGATAGAAGCGCCGCACTTGTTCGAGGCGATACAATATCGATCGCTGGATAGAAAGATTTGGTCTTGAGCTTGCCGCGGCGCGATGGAGCGTCTACAGCTTTAATTTGACGGGTGGTGATAATTTTGTTACAAATCAGCAGAATAAATCGCCGCGTTTATGCGGGTAAACTATGACCATTTCCAATGAACGAACATTTGAAACCCAAGTATACCAGAATCCTAATTAAGTTAAGCGGGGAAGCGCTCAAGGGAGATTCATCGATGGGGATTTGCCCTGAGGTCCTCAAGCAAATGGCGTTACAAATCAGAGAAGTGCGGGACTTGGGTGTTCAGGTAGTGTTGGTTGTGGGCGGAGGAAATATTTTTCGTGGATTGCAGGGGAGTCAGAACGGGATAGAACGCGCTACCGGCGATTACATGGGCATGCTTGCCACCATCATAAACGCATTGGCGCTTCAAGACGCCCTGGAGAAGGCCGGGGTTCCGACGCGGGTGCAGAGTGCGATTTCGATGTCGCAGGTCGCCGAACCGTTTATACGCAGGCGCGCCGTTAGGCATCTGGAGAAGGGGCGCATAGTGATATTCGGCGGTGGTACCGGGAACCCGTTTTTTTCGACAGATACCGCCGCGGCGTTGAGGGCCACCGAGATCGGTGCGCAAGTGATACTCAAGGGGACGAATGTGGACGGCGTATATGACAGCGATCCGAAGCTTAATCCGGAGGCAAAGCTGTTCAAGCGTATTCACTTTATGGACGCGCTTAAGAATCAGCTCAAGGTTATGGACTCGACGGCGTTCTCGCTTTGTCAGGATAATCGCATGCCGATAATCGTGTTCAATCTATTCAAGCACGAGAATCTTAAACGCGTGGTTTTGGGCGAGGAGATCGGCACACTGGTGGCGCAATGAACACTGTTTTCATTGCATCATTTATTGCCGAGAGGGTGATATTGTGGTAATTGATTTCAAACTTATAACTGGAAGAGGAATGTTATGCCAATCGACGAGATACTCCTGGAAGCAGAAGATAAAATGGGAAAAACCGATGAGGTTATCCAACACGAATTCAACGGGGTACGTACCAGCAAGGCGTCTCCCGCGTTGGTAGAAAATATCACGGTGGAAGCCTACGGTTCGCAGATGCGCATACGCGAGCTGGCTGGAATTACCACGCCGGAAACGCGTATGATAATTATTCAGCCGTGGGATGCAAGCACAGTACATGCGATTGAGAAAGCTATTCTCAAGAGCAACATCGGCCTGACACCCACAATCGACAGCAAGAAAATCCGGCTCGTCCTGCCGGAGCTGACCCAGGAACGTCGCATAGAGCTGACCAAGGTCGTTCGGCGCATGGCCGAGGACGGGCGTATTGCTATAAGAAACGTCCGGCGCGAGGCCATCGAGCACCTCAAGCGCGAGAATAAGTCGGGCGACATAACCGACGATGAGCTCGTTTCCGCCGAAAAGGATGTTCAGAAGCTGACCGACCGGTTTATCGGTCATATCGACAAGCACCTGGAGCACAAGGAGAAGGAGATAATGACGGTTTAACGTTGCGGTCTAATACTCTCTCCGGGCGCCGGCGGCTTCTCGAGTGCGCGATTTATGTTTGACGTCCCGGCCGAATGGAATTCAACTTCAGGGTAGCCCCCCTGTTTGTATGCGATGCCGATCACGAAAACACTGGCCAGGAAGATAACGAACTACGGCGACCATGCGTCGATCGGGCTCAAGTTCCGGAGAAAACGGATGGCGCCGCTCCTTTCGATGATCGTGCAGACATTCAGGGACGTGGGGCATGTCGATATCATAGACGTGGGCGGTACGAGATTGTATTGGGATATAGCGCCTGTCGGCTTCCTCGAAAACCATAAGGTGAACATCACCGTCGTGAACCTGCCCGGTGACAAACCGCCGGCCGATGACGAAACGTTCAGTTTTGTCGAAGCCGACGGCTGTGATCTTTCCCGGTTCGGCGATAAATCGTTCCATATCGCGCATTCCAACTCGGTGATCGAGCATGTAGGTGACTGGTCGCGGCAGAGACGGTTCGCCGCCGAGATATCGCGGGTTGCGGAGAAATATTTTGTTCAGACGCCGAACTACTGGTTCGCGCTGGAGCCGCATTGCATGATGCCGTTTTTCCAGTGGCTGCCCAAGCCGGTAAGGGTGCGGCTGGTCATGGCCTTCAGTTTGGGCAGCTGGCCGAAGGCGGCGTCGGTCGACGAAGCTGTAACGATCGTTGAAAGCGCGCGGTTGCTGAACCGGTCGATGGTTCGAGCGTTATTCAATGAGGCAAAGGTTTATACGGAGTGGTTTATGCTCCTTCCCAAGTCTTTCATTGCGGTAAAAAGGTAAGAAATTGCATCACCGCCTCATCGTTCGTGCCGGCCAGGAATATCCAAATAACGGCCGCCAGCGCTATGTACGGGCCGTAAGGGATTCGGCTCGACCACTCACGCTTGCCGAGCGCTATCAGTGATATTCCAACCGCCGAGCCTATGAACGCGCTTAGTGTCAGCGAAAACAGTGCGCCTTTCCACCCGAGGAACGCGCCGATAGCGCCCATGAACTTTACATCGCCCAGCCCCATGGCCTCGCGGGGAATAATCATCTTGTTCGTCGTAACTTCCATTCGCCGTACGGTTTCCGGATCGAACGTTTCATCGCCTATTATGAGCTTATCGGGACGAAGTGCGACGTCGACATCGCGCCGGCTCCAACGCTCGGCGGCTGGGTGTTGAGCGAGCGGCGGCGTGCCGCGCTGAGGCGCCCGGACACGCTTCAGAATGCGATGTCTGCGCCCCGATTGCGTCGCGAGGGTCGACGGTTTGTGTGGACGTTGTTTTCCGCCGCGCCGGCGGCGTAAAGCCGGAACGCGAGGATTCGGCGAGCCTAAAAACACGTTCCTGGCGCTCAAGTGGATCGTGTCTGATTTCCGGTAGAATAACTCGTCATAGGGCACCACTTCATCCGGCAATATTATTTCCGTCTCGCCGAATATAATCCTGCTTTCCGACGGCAACTCAAGCTTTTGCCTGCCAAAGATGAGTTTGCCCAGGCGGAGGATGGCATAGACGATTCCCGCCCCGGCTGCCGCGCCCAAGAAACTCAGGCGCAACGCCGGCGCCGGTTCCTGCAGGCCTTCATGAAGGATCGGCACAAAAAACGCACAAACGAAACCTACCGCAATACCGCCGATTGTTATTGCATCCGGTATGATGTAATGCTCGATATCGATTGCCGAGGCGACGATCAGTCCTGAGATAAACAGGCAGATGACACACGCCAGCGCCATGGATTCACCGCCGAACCTCAGCCAGGATGCTAGGAACGCGGTGCCGGTCAATAGTTCGATTATGAAATACCTCGGACTGATACGCGCCCCGCAGTATCTGCATTTACCTCGCAGCCATAGCCAACTGACCATCGGCACGTTCAGGTATATCGGGATTCTCGTCTTGCATTTTGGGCAATGCGACGGTGGATTAATAATACTTTCACCCAGCGGCAGGCGATGGATGCATACGTTAAGGAAACTCCCCACCATCGTGCCGAGGACGAAAAAAACGACGGACCAGAAATGGAATGGCAGTGCTGCCGGGCCTTCTTGAATGGTTGCTAATATTAAGTACATCGCGTGGCGGTTGAATAAATAAATAGATGTTTAGATAGCCGGATTCACTTACTCAAGTGCCGGCGCCGTAAATATGCGATTCGAGCGCGTACTTCATCTCATCTAATGGCGCCGGTTTGCCCGACCATATCTCCAGCGCCTTGGCCCCCTGGTAAAGCAGCATGCCCAGACCGTTTGCGGTGAGGCATCCGGCTTCGCGCGCCTTCCTTAAAAGCGCGGTCTCGGCCGGCCTGTAAATCATATCGTATACGCCCCGGCAGCGTTCGAGCGGAAAAACGGAATCATCCACAGGTACCGGATCATCCGGACGCAGACCCAGGGAGGTGGCGTTGACCAGGAGATCGACTCGGGTGTCCGGATATCCTACGGTTACGCGCGGCCCCGGATAGCGTTCGTTGATTTCCTTTGCAAGTGATTCGGCTTTCGAAATCGTACGGTTCACCAGATGCAACTCTGTTGCTTCCTCGGCCGCCAGTTTCAGTGCAGCTACACGCCCGGCCCCGCCCGCGCCCAAAATCACAATGCTCGCGCCGGCGGGGGAAATGCCCAGACTTTCCCGGATCGATTCCGTTATTGCGTCGGCGTCAGTGTTAAAGCCGTGGCGCCGCACACTTTCCGGATATTCGTCGCCGACAAAATCCCGTAATGGACGCCACCGGCCTGCGCCGTCAAGGCCTTCAAATAACACCGTATTTACGGCGCCCCACTCGGAGGCGCTCCGGTCGAGCTTATCCATCATCTCGAGGGCGTGGAGTTTGTGCGGGACGGTGAGGTTTACGCCGATGAACCGCATTGCCGCGGCGCCGGCCAATGCCGTATCAAGCTCCGCCGCCGGCACGTCGAAGGCCAGATATCGCCAGTTCAGGTCGAGCGCGGTTATACCGGCGTTTTGCATGGCGGGCGATGCCGAATGTTTTACCGGGTGTCCGTAAACAGCGCAGAATTGCGTTGATGCGTTTATCATGTTCGAAGAATTTTCCGACACACGCCGTTTATAAGCTTATTAACCGACCGTTCCAAGTTGAAAAATTACCTCGCGTCCCGGAGCCTTTCATACTATATTTCATTATGAAGCCTTTAATGATTGCTATAATCCTTTGTTTTTCCGTTCTAGGCTGTGTGCAGGATAAACACAATCAGACAGGTGAATTTAAAAAAACGAATCCGGAAAGCGAAAATCAATATAGGTCTGCCAGAATGCGAATGATAAAAGAACAACTGGTATCACCGGGACGCGGCATCACAAACAAATCGGTTCTCAAGGCCATGGAAGAAGTGCCACGGCATAAATTCGTGCCGGCGCAATACCGCGACTCGGCGTATGCGGATTCTCCGTTGCCGATAGGCGAAGGCCAGACGATTTCCCAGCCCTATATCGTTGCTTACATGACCGAGCTTCTTGACCCGCAGCCGACCGACCGCGTACTTGAAATCGGCACTGGTTCCGGATATCAGGCCGCCGTGCTGTCGTGCATTGTCTCGAATGTGTATACCATCGAAATACTCGAGTCACTCGGCGAACACGCTAAGACGACCTTGGATGAGCTCGGTTATGACAATGTGCATGTAAAGATTGGTGACGGTTATAAGGGATGGCCTGAACACGCGCCTTTCGATGGTATCATCGTCACATGTGCGCCGGAAAATGTTCCACGGCCTTTGGTCGAACAGCTTAAGGAAGGCGGGAGAATAGTCGTCCCAGTTGGTAAGCTGTTTTACCAGGAGCTATACCTCCTGCAAAAGGAAGACGGTGAGATTACTCGACGCGCCGTGTTGCCGGTCAGGTTCGTTCCAATGACCGGTGAGGCCGCGGAGGATTGATGTTGCATCGTCCTTTTGCATCAATTGAACAAGTACACGCCTTTCTTAAGTACCAGATTTCTGATCGCATAAAGCTCCCATGCAAACGGAAGGTAGCCGAGGAAACCAAGTAACGGCATTTCAAAGATGTGAAGGAACTCCGTGCCGGGCGTGTGGTATATCCATTTCGGATACGAATAAAAGTTCCATAACTCCCAGAAAAATCCGCATAACAGCGCGCCCAGCGATAATGCTATAACTGGACGCCAGTCGCCCTCCGCCAAATGCATTACCAGGTTCCGTCTGCCGGTTGATATATTGATTGATTCGACAAGGAAATACACACTCAGCCAGACAAAGGGATAAAACACGCGTGGCCATGTCAGAAGCAACGCCATCATAACAATACCGGTCGCGGCAAACGCATGGGGTAGGCGCTTTGACATTCGAATATTCGGCCCCATGCCGGCGAGTTTCGATGTCCACTTGAACGTACTTACCAGCTCCGCGGATTCAAATACCGCAGGGATCACGGTTGAAAATGATAGGCTGCTGAGCAAGAAGTACTCGATGTCGCCGAACCTGTCCCCGCCAAGGTATTCCCAGTTCTGTGTGCGCTTGTTGATAATCTCGAATAACCACCAACACGGCGCCGATAAAAAGAAAAGCCCTATAAATTCGCGGGTCTTACGCTTCAAAATCGAAGTTCCACTGCGATACAGAACAAGCGAGTCGATAAAAAGGATATAGCCCAGCCACAACGGGAAGAATAGGTAAGAAGTGCGAATGCCGCTCAATCCCCAGTTGAGATACCAGAAAACGGCGATCATCACCAATCCGATCCATCCATGTACAGGAATTCGCCTTGTATCCGATCCGGCTGCTTCTGTCATAATCGGTTTTGAATCAGTTTATTTAAATAACCTTAGTTTAACAGAATCATAACAGATACCCATGATTACAGAAAGCACGATTACCGGAAAAGGCGAACTATGGAGTGTGTAACTCCGTTTTTTAGGTGACCACGTGTAAAGCCTGTCCCTACATGGAAACCGAAGCGAAGGTGTTTACACGAGGGCAAAACGGCTAAAAACGCCTGTTTTTTCCGGGGTTTTATTGTGATGTGCAGGGTCTGTCCCTACATTGTGCAGGGTCTGTCCCTACATTGTGCAGGGTCTGTCCCTACAGAGTTCCTCTAGATTTTCTAGGTTTATCGAGCTTATTGAAGTTTTGGGTTTTTGAGGCGGTTAATAGTAGAGAGAGTTCCAGCCGAATCTCTTGTTGAATGGCCAGTAAACGAAGAATGAGCGACCGACGAGTTTTTCTTGTGGGAAGTCACCCCAGTAGCGGGAGTCGAAACTATTGAGTGTGTTGTCGCCCAGTACGAAGTAATGGTCGTCACGGACGGTAAACACTGTTTTTTCATTAGGGAAGAGCGGTGCGATTTTTGAGTGAGTGAGGAACGCGCCCACCAATCCGTTTACATGTCCAAAGTATCCGTTTTCTTTTGGTTTGGCCGGAAATGAATAGACTAATTGGAAGTGAGGAGTTGACGCATCGAGCCGGTTGCCGTTGAGATACACATGTTGGTCGTTAGCGATACGTATGCGGTCGCCGTCCATACCGATCAGGCGTTTGATGTAAAAGGTATTCTGTGGGAGCATATTGGGAGCGACACCGCGTGTTTGGAAGATGATAATCTCGCCGCGCTCGGGAGGTCTGAAATTGTAAGTGAGTCGATCGACGAATAGATGATCGCCTGCGGTCATTACGAGCCGGATGATATCCTCGCCTTTTTCGAAGAACTCTCCTATTTCGATACCCGCGCGTCTGGTGATCGGGTAGCGTGGGTCCGATTGATCCGGAGGGAACCATAATGTATGCGGTGTTCCGTCGACCCAGAAGACCTGTTTTTTGACAAACGGCAACACGGTTTCCGGAGGATCGATCCTGGTCAATTCTCCGTCCAGTTTGGCTTCGAGATGGTAGTAAGAAGTGCCATAGAACCATTTGTCGAACCATCTTGTGAAGAACCCCGGAATCTCCACTTCCGGTTTATTCCTGATATTTTCCGACGTGATACCGTAAAGAGTAGGTTGCATCGAGCCGGTGGGGATTTTCATGGGTTGGATAAAGAATGTCCGAATGGCCATTGCAACAACGACGGCGACCAGAACGACTTCGACATTCTCGCGCATGAACGGGCTTGGATACGGTTTGAGCAGGCGGTTTGCGGTGTTCTCGAGGTCTTCCATTACCGCTTTTACAGTCGGCTTATCGGCGTGGCGGATTTTATCGCGGGCGTCGTCGAGTACATTTTCGAGTTTGGTGACCGCTTCACCGGGCAGTAGATCGCGTTGTGCGTTCAGGAGTTTTTTAACATGCCGTCGCAGGCTTGTTACCTTGCGGATATTTCTTGAGAGGAACCAGCGTATGATCATGGTTATGCCTTAAGGACTTCTACGAAGGCGCTTTGCGGGATTTCGATAGAGCCGACCGCCTTCATTCGTTTTTTACCTTCCTTCTGTTTCTCGAGGAGTTTCCGTTTTCTGGTGATATCCCCGCCATAACATTTAGCGGTAACGTCTTTTCTGAACGCACGGACTGTTTCCCTGGCGATTACTTTCTGACCGACGGCGGCTTGGATAGCGACCATGAACTGTTGTTGGGGGATGACCTCCTTGAGTTTAGCCGCCAGGGCGCGTCCGCGTGCAGGTGCTTTTTCCTTGTGGACGATACAGGAGAAGGCATCGACCGGCTCGCCGTTCACCAGCATGTCGAGCTTAACCATATCCGAGTTTTCGTAACCGTCCTGTTGGTAGTCCATTGAACCGTATCCGTGGGTGATACTTTTTATGCGGTCGTGGAAGTCGATAAGTATTTCACTGAGCGGAATCCTGCAAGTAAGCATTATGCGTTGTGTATCCAGGGTTTCGGTATGAATGATGGTACCGCGTTTTTCCATTATCAGGTTCATTAAATCGCCTATGTCGTCGTTTGGACAAATGACAAACGCCTTGACTACCGGTTCCCGGATTTCCTCGATGTAGTTCGGTTCCGGCATGAAAGTGGGATTATCGATTTCCCTGACCTCTCCGTCCGTGGTGAGAACCTCGTAGACGACGCTTGGATACGTAGCGATGATATCCATGTCGTATTCACGGCGGAGGCGTTCCTGGACGATCTCCAGGTGGAGCAGTCCGAGAAAACCGCATCTGAATCCGAAGCCCAGGGCGACCGAGCTCTCGGATTGAAAGACAAATGCCGGATCATTCAACTGGAGCTTGGCAAGGTTGATCTTGAGCCGTTCGTAGTCCGCGGTATTGATCGGATAAATCCCGCTGAAAACCATCGGTCGTGTCTCCTGGAAGCCGGGGAGTGAGGGAGAAGGATTCTTGGGGTCGGTTATCGTATCGCCCATTTTTATATCGAGGGGACTCTTGATATTTGCGATAATGTATCCCGTTTCCCCCGGGTATAGTGCGGGGCGCTGGACGGGCTTGGGATTGAATCCGCCGACCTCTTTGATCTCGTAAGTCTTGTTCGAGTGGATAAATTTCGCCTGTTGTCCGGTTTTGAGTTCGCCGTTGAATACGCGGACGAGGTTTACGACGCCTTTATAGGTGTCGTAGAAAGAGTCGTAACCGAGGGCTTGGAATGATGGTGCGCCGGTGAGTTTCGGCGGGGGTACGCGATGAACGACGGCCTCGAGGATATCCTTAATGCCCGTTCCCTCTTTGGCGCTGGTTAGTATCGCGGTTTCGGCGGGTATTGCCAGGATTTCCTCGAGCTGCATCAACGTACGTTCCAGGTTTGCGTGTGGCAGGTCTATCTTGTTGATGACGGGGATGATCTCTAGGTTTTGCCTAAGTGCCAGGTGCATGTTTGCCACGGTCTGGGCTTCGACGCCCTGTGCTGCGTCGATTACCAGGAGCGCGCCCTCGCAGGCGTGCAGGCTTCTTGAGACTTCGTAGGAGAAGTCGACGTGCCCCGGCGTGTCGATCAGGTTCAACTCGTACTTCTCGCCGTTCGCGGCGGTGTACATCATCGTGACCGGATGCGACTTGATTGTAATACCGCGCTCGCGTTCCAAGTCCATCGAATCCAGGAGCTGTTCTTGCATTTCCCGGTCGCTGATGGCGCCGGTCATGTGCAAGAGCCGATCCGAGAGCGTGGTCTTGCCGTGATCGATATGGGCAATAATACAAAAATTTCTAATATAATTCAGATCCATGTGAATAACCGCCGACTACTAATCAATTATTCAATAATTCCAATAACAAAGGCAATCGTTGCAGTATTGCAAGGGCAAAGGCGAATCCGCCTTGCCTATGCAGCAATGCAAGATACCGTTATTAAGCGGGAAGAAAAGCGGAAATTTATTCACGCCTTACCATCACCTTATTTCCACCCGTCGGATTATGCAAAATAATTATGCCGCCGGGAGGCATGACGACTAGCCGGGATACGGTTGAACGCCGGTGGTTATGCCGAGTTACCCGGATATATCATGGTGATAAGTCTGGAGCGATTTTATCTCCGCTCTGCCCTTGCTGTATTCGCTTATGCCGCGCACTGACGCCCTGGCTGCGGCTACGGTTGTTATGTAAGGGATTTTGTACTTAATGGCGGTCTTACGTATGTACGCGTCGTCGGCCTGACCCTGTTTTCCGATCGGCGTATTAACCACCAATTGGATCGAGCCGTTCATTATTTCGTCGACGATATTCGGGCGTTTCAACTCATGAATCTTGTGAATCAGCTCGGACTCGATACCGTGTTGTGCCAGGAACTCGTGTGTGCCGGAGGTTGCCTTGATGTTAAATCCCAGGGCCAGGAAGTCCCTGGCGATATCGACGACATATTTCTTTTCGCGGTCGTTGATGGAGATCAGGACGGTTCCGGATTCCGGCAGCGGCGGTTGCGCTGCTTCTTCGGCCTTGAAGTAGGCGAGTCCGAACGACGGTGCCAGGCCGAGTACCTCACCGGTCGAGCGCATTTCGGGGCCGAGAACCGGATCGACTTCCGGGAACATGGAGAACGGCAGAACGACTTCTTTAACGCCGAAGTGCGGGATTCTGTCATGTTGCAGATTCAGCTCCGCCAGCTGTTTGCCGAGCATGAGTTGTGTGGCGAGCCGTGCCATCGGTATGTTGCAGACCTTTGAGACCAGTGGAACGGTTCGCGATGCGCGCGGATTCGCCTCCAAAACGTATACCCGGTCGTTTGCGATCGCGTACTGGATATTCATGACGCCGACGACGTTGAGTTCGCGTCCGATCCGCTGTGTATAATCTTCTATAGTCCGGATATGGCGTTCGGGTATGGAAACCGGGGGGATCGCGCACGCTGAATCGCCGGAATGCACGCCCGCAAGTTCTATATGCTCCATAACGGCCGGTACGAAGGCCTCCTTGCCGTCGGCGAGCGCGTCGGCTTCGGCCTCGATGGCGTCTTCGAGGAAGCGGTCGATCAGGATCGGTTTTTCCGGTGAGACTTCGACGGCGGACTCGACGTAGCGCCGGAGCATTTGCTCGTCAAATACGATTTCCATGGCGCGTCCGCCGAGGACGTAGGAGGGGCGTACCATGACGGGGTACCCGATTCTCTCGGCCACACGCAGCGCCTCGTCAATGGTTACCGCGATATCTGAAACGGGCATGGGGATGCCCATGTTTTCCATCATCTGCCGGAACCTGCCACGGTCTTCGGCCAGGTCGATAATATCCGGCGCTGTCCCAAGGATATGCACACCGGCGTCTTCAAGTTCGTTCGCGATATTCAACGGCGTTTGGCCGCCGAACTGGACTATTACACCGGCAGGTTTTTCTTTTTGGTAAATGCTCAGGACGTCTTCGACCGTGAGCGGCTCGAAGTAGAGCTTGTCCGATGTATCGTAATCTGTGGATACAGTTTCGGGATTGCAATTGACCATAATGGTTTCGTACCCGGCTTCACGCAGCGCGAATGCAGCGTGTACGCAGCAGTAGTCGAATTCTATACCCTGGCCTATCCTGTTCGGCCCGCCGCCGAGCACCATTATTTTAGGTTTGCCGCTGACGCCGACTTTGTCGGGCGCGTTATATGTCGAGTAATAGTAGGCGGCGTTTTCGACGCCGCTGACGGGTACCGCGTCCCATGCCTCATCGATCCCGAGGCCGAGCCTGCGGCTGCGTATGTCTTTCTCCTTCAGCCCCAGGATACCGGCTATGTATCTATCCGAGAATCCTTCCTTTTTGGCCTGCACAAGGAGTTCGTCCGGGATGTTGTTGCGCCCCTTGAACTCGAGTAGTTTTTGTTCGGTCTCGACCAGTTCCTTCATCTGTTGTATGAACCACGGCTTGATATGTGTCTTTTCGTAGAGGAGGTCGACCGACGCGCCCTTGCGCAGGGCTTCGTACATGAGGAATTGGCGTTCGCTCGAGGGATGCGTTAGTTTGGACAAGAGTTCGTCGAGCGGGAGTTTATTGAAATTCTTAGCGAAGCCGAGGCCGTATCTGCCGTTCTCAAGCGAGCGCATGGCCTTCTGTAATGCTTCCTTGTAATTCTTGCCGATGCTCATTACTTCGCCGACTGCGCGCATTTGGGTGCCGAGCATGTCGATGGCCCCCTCGAACTTTTCAAAACACCATCTCGAGAATTTGACGACGACGTAATCGCCTGAGGGCGTATATTTATCGAGTTTACCTTCACGCCAGTAAGGGATTTCATCGAGCGTGAGACCGGCGGCGAGTTTCGCCGAGATCATGGCGATCGGGAAACCGGTTGCCTTGGATGCAAGCGCGGAGGAGCGCGAAGTGCGTGGATTGATTTCAATGACGACGACTCTGCCGGTTTCGGGGTCGTGCGCGAATTGGATATTGGTGCCGCCGATGACGCGGATGGCCTCGACGATCTTGTACGCCTGCTCTTGGAGCTTGGCCTGGAGCTGTTCTCCTATAGTGAGCATTGGTGCGGTGCAAAAGGAATCGCCCGTGTGTACGCCCATGGCGTCGACGTTTTCAATGAAGCACACCGTGATGATATGGTTTTTTGAGTCACGAACCACTTCCAGCTCGAGCTCCTCCCAACCGAGCACGGATTCCTCGATCAGTACCTGACCCACCATGCTGGCGGCGATGCCGCGGCCGGCTATGGTTCTAAGCTCGTCCACGTTGTACACGAGTCCGCCGCCGGTGCCGCCCAAGGTGTAAGCCGGTCTGACCACAACAGGGTAGCCGAGCTCTTCGGCGACTTCTTCGGCGTCCTCGACGCTGAACACGGCGCGGCTACGCGGCATCTCGATGCCCAGACTATTCATTGTGTCCTTGAACGCCGTGCGGTCTTCGCCTTTGTCTATCGCATCTGCTTCAACGCCGATTATTCGAACGCCGTATTTATCGAGCACACCGGCCTTGAAAAGTTGTGACGAGAGATTGAGGCCTGTTTGACCGCCGAGGTTCGGAAGTAGTGCGTCGGGGCGTTCTTTCTCGATGATTTCGGTGAGCGAACGCACGGTGAGGGGTTCGATGTATGTCGCGTCCGCCATGCCGGGGTCGGTCATTATCGTTGCCGGATTCGAGTTCACCAGCACTATCTCATAGCCGAGTTCGCGAAGTGCCTTGCAGGCCTGCGTGCCTGAATAGTCGAATTCGCAGGCCTGCCCGATTATGATCGGACCGGAGCCGATTATTAGGACTTTTGATATGTCTGTTCGTTTTGGCATAAAGCTTTAAAGGGATTTATTCTTTTCCATAAATTATCAAGCGTGCTTACTGATTTGTTCATCCAGTTCTTCGGCGGGGTAGGTCCATATCTCGGCGAGTGTAGGGTGGTAGTGTGGAATTTGGGCCAGTTTCCCAACGCTTATGTCGCCGGCCATTGCGACTACGAGTTCATGTATTAATTCTCCCGCCATGGGGCCGACAGCGCCCGCGCCGAGTATCTTGCCGGATTTCGGGTCTGCGAATATTTTAACGAAACCTTCCTGTATTCCCATGGTAATCGATTTCCCGTGGTCGTTGAACGGGTAGCCGGCTTCAAGGTATGAGTATTGGGAGGTATCCAGCCGTTTCTTCGTCATTCCAACCGCCGCTACCTGGGGTTCGGTAAATACGACGTTCAACAACAGCCTGTAATCGATACTGCGCTGATTGTCTTGATACGCAATGTTATGCGCCGCGGTTTCTCCCTGTTGTATGGCTAAGTGTACTATCTCGTGCGGACTCGTACAATCGCCCGCTGCATAGATATGCGGTGCCGATGTCTGCATCCGTTCGTTTGTGAGTATCCGGCCGCCGCCGGTTTCAACGCCCGCCTTGTCCAACTCGAGGCCGTGTGTGTTCGGTACGCGTCCCAGCGCGAAGAGTATTTCTTCAGCTTCGACTTCTCTTTCAATACCATCCTTGGAAAACCGCACCTTCTTAAGCCCGCCCTCTGCGGAAGCGCCGGCTAACCGCGTGCCGGTGATAACCTCAATGCCCTCTCGCTGGAACGCAGTCTCGAGCGCAATTGCCGCGTCGGTATCGAATTCTTTCAAGATATGCTCGCTGCGCTGGATAAGGGTGGTTTTTACGCCGAACCTCGAAAAACACTGCGCCAGTTCGACTGCCACAGGCCCGCCGCCAAGGACGATAAGAGACCGCGGGAGCGTCTCCAGGTTCAGTGCGTCATCGCTTGTTATGAAGCCGATCCGGTCCAAGTCCTCGAGCGGCGAAGGCGCTATCTTTGAACCGGCAGCTATAATGAAATACCGTGCGGTGATGGTGCGATGATTTTCGATTTCCAGTGTATGCCCATCGATAAATGATGCGTTGCCCCTTATGAAAGTGAAGTCTCCGTCCGTCAATTGCTCGCGCCGGTATGCGGCGAATTCGCCGATAAACGAGTTTTTCTTCTGAATTACTTTTGCAAAATCGATTTCCAACTCCCTCACTTGGATGCCCCAGGAAGCGGCTTTTCGACAACACTCGGCCAGCTCAGATGCGTACAGCAGGCTCTTCGTCGGCATGCACCCTCGCAAAATGCAAAGTCCGCCGACCTCCCGCCCGCCTTCCACTACCGCGACGTGCAGGCCGGTCGACGCCGCAGTGCGCGCGGCGGCAAAACCCGCGCTGCCTCCGCCGATAACGACCAAGTCGAAATTGTATGATTCGCTACGCATAAAACGCAGCCATGAGAATGCTAAATGATCAGCGGTTTTGCAATATATAAACCGGTGTAATAATCGGTTGACCGCGTTACACCTATGACAAATACTGTATTGTATAAAGTTTGAATACGGAATCAATCGCGGTCGGCGTTATCGCGCGGTGCCGGGAGTTGTTATTCGATATGAAAGAAAAACTGAGATTACTTATAGAATACTTCAAAGACGCATTGCCCGGTTTGAGGGGGATTTATCTTTTCGGCTCCGCCGTAACAAATGAATTGGATTCTGAAAGTGATATAGATATTGCTGTTCTTCTCAACCGCGCATTGACAGCCGGAGAAGTTTATAAGCTCACAATGCGCGCGGTCGACTTGTTCGACCGGCCGGTGGATATAATCGAATACGCGAACCGCAATCAAAGTTCCTCAAGGAATCGGCGATAAGGAAAATTATCACCGGGGCACTCGGTGGCGTTTATCATCCTGTGCGGTTTGACCCTGGATTTGGGGATATTACATCTTTTCATCAAGTACCTTACCAGCGTCTTTAATGATTGCATTTGTTTTTCGGAGGGACGGGTTTTGTTGAAATTGCCTATAAGACATATGCCGAGGCTTACCTTATTGAGTTCATAGCTTGCCACATGCCCGCCGTCCAACTGTTTGTTCCAGCGATGGCCCACGTAGATTTTACCGTTTCCCGTCCGCCGTCCGTTGCCGATGACGAAGTGATAGGCGAGCCCGTTTTCCATTCCGCGCTGGTGGTGGTATCTATCCATGGTAACCGGTGTGTCCAGGGTTGTGGCGCTGTGGTGGATGACTATGTTTTTCCAGCGTCCGGATTGGCCGTCTGTTTTATCAAGCTTCTGCTTTATTGAATGCGGGAGTGCTTCGGTCGATTGGGTATACGCACCGTTTGATGGGATGACCAAGCGCTGGCCTACAAAGATTTTATCCGGTTCCGCGATTTGGTTTTCGGCGGCTATCGCGAACGCGGATGTACCGAATTTCGCGGCGATGGACTCTAGGAAGTCGCCTTTTTGTACTATGTATTCGGCCGGTGCCTCCGTTTCGGATGCGCCGCCCGGTATTTGAAGCACTTGCCCTGTAAATATTCTGTTGGGATTATCGAGATTGTTGGAAGTTACGATGTCTTCTACATCGATGCCGAACTCCTGTGCGATTATTTCAAGCGTATCCCCGTTTCGCACTGTATAGGGGCGCGAGCCGGCTTCGCTGTCGGCGGGAATAGCCAGTTCTTGCCCGGGAAAGATCGTATTCGGCTCGGCCAGGACATTGGCCTGTACAAGTGCATCGACGGTGACGCCGAATTGCCCGGCGATCTCGACCAGGGAATCGCCTCCCTTGACTACGTATGTATCGCCTGAATCCGGCGTGCCGGCCGAGGTGTCCGGAATGATGAGCTCTTGGCCGGCGTAAATTATGTCTGTGTCTTCGAGGTTGTTATGTTCGGCCAGGAGTGTAATGTGCACGCCGAAGTGATCGGCTATTGCGCTGAGGGTTTCATTTTTTTTAACGACGTATGTTTGCTCTTCCGCGTTAAGTTGATATGCGCCGGGCGCCGCCAGTATCAGGAACTGTACCAATGAAACGATAAACCAACTTCTCAAGCTCACGACGTTACTTAAACGATTTTACGCCGGTTAATCAAATAAAAAAACTCGTGTAATTACTATTCGTGGAATATGATCCGTGATCGTATGGTACTGTACGGGGATTGATAAACTGAATTCTGTGAGATACGGATGGACGAGAATAATAATACTTGCCGCATTAAAAGAAAATTGATTCTCGGAAGCATGCTCCTTATAGGACTCGCTGCCGTCTGTTTCGTCTGTTATTACTATTACGGGATCGATTTCAAGTATCTAAGTGAGCGGGCGGAGCGATTGGACAGCTTTCTTGTTTTTCTGTTGATCACACTTCTTCCAATGGTGGGGGTTCCGGTGACCCTGTTGTATGCGCTTGCGGGCGCGAAATTCGGGAGCTACCTCGGCCTTATTATCGTGGCGTTAGCTACAATTTTTAATTTGGCCCTTACGTATTGGGTAACGTCCAGGTTTTTCCATGATCCGATCCAGGCGTTCTTCGAAAAGACCAAATATTCAATACCGCAGATACCCAAAGGTGAATACGTACCGGTGTGTCTTCTTAGCACCGTAGTCCCGGGTATTCCGTACGGGATCAAGAACTACATGCTCGTCCTGGCCGGCGTGCCGTTCAGGCCTTTCCTTTGGGTAAGCTTTCCTGTTTATACTATAAACGCGTCGATCGCTATTTTCTTCGGAGATTTCATGGAGAATCTCACGCCCGGCAAAATAACATTCCTTGTGGTGTATGGCCTCTTCCTCCTCTGGTTGGGACGTTATGTGTACATGCGGTTGAAACGTAAGAGGGAGCTGAAGAGGTTCTCCGAGACTATGGAAAAGAAGAAGGCATAAAAACCTTGCCTGCTTACCGCTGAAGCCCAGCCGTTTCAATCGTGTGTAATTCGGTGGCTAAGATTTGCTTTTTGTTATTTGAATTCGGATGCTTGATTCGTATACCGCCACAAAAGGAGAATCCTTTACTGGTGCCCTTTGTACGTTGACCACTTATGCTTTTCGACGGGTACATCACAAAGTCAGCGTCGAGGAGGCGGATGTATGAGCTTCATTCCTTCCGGGCCGCGGCAAGGAACAGCGGATAACTCCTCGGCGTCCCGGATTCATCCGGATTCCTGCGGGTGACGAAAATGCTCTTGCTTATCCTCGTTTTGCAGCCGAGCGCGGTTAATTCTGACCTGAGCCATTCTGTGTCGATGCCGTTATGGGAAACGCCGTTCGAATCGGTGTGAAACGTCCCGTCTTCCGGTTCGAGGTCTGCTATAGCAATATGCCCGCCGCGGCGCGTCCAGGAGACGAAATGACACAACAGAGGAGAGATGCTCGCGATATGATGAAGTACCATGCTGGTAATAATCAGATCGAACTGTCCGACGTGGAATGACGGTATGCCGGTGTTTTCCAGGTGCATGGTCTTGATGTTTGCCACGTCCAGCGTAGCGATCTTCGTTTCCAATACGTTGAGCATCTCCCTGGATGTATCGGCGGCATAGACGGTTTGAACATGTGGCGCAATGTGCATAGAAACCAATCCGGTGCCGCAACCGAAATCCAGCACTTTCATTCCGGGATCAAGTTCTACATGCGCCGCGATGGCGTCGGCCACTGCGTTGGTCATTTCTATACGCCCGGGCTTTTCATCCCAATAAACGGCCGCTTTATCGAAGTATTCCTTTAAATCAGTTATTCTGCGCATGATAATAAACAGCAGTTCCCCTGCGTGTCGTTTTTAACAATCCACGTTCATTCAATAAATGCAAATGCTTAACCGTCTCGGCCGGATGCAGGCCCAGGCCGTTTGCAACATCTTGAACCGTGCATGGACGCCGGCTCAGGAGGGACGATATCTCCTCTTCGTTGACGGCGTCGCATTCGGATTGGAATTTTACAGAGCGTGCGGTGTCACAAATAACCTCCGCTTTAGTATTGAACATATCCGCATAAATATGCATGCGCTCAATGGGAACTGCGCGCGCGTAGGTTTCAGTAGGTGGACGGGAAACGGTGTTAAGTTGAATCCGGTCGAGCCTTATTCTATCCGCAAGGCCGGCAAGCTTTGATACACTGTCTGCGTTTGCGTTTATTCCGTCGACCAGAAATATCTCCAGCCATAAGAGGCCTTCGAAAAGTCCACTGAATTCTATTAGACCGCTGACCATGTTTTCGAACGTTATCTCCGGGTGCGGACGATTAATGCTCTGGAATGTGTCATTATCACCCGCATCCAGCGATGGTATGACCATGTCCGCCCCGACGATCGCATCGCGCACCTCAGGCAACCATAGGAGTGAACCGTTGGTCAGAACCGCTACAGGGGTGTCTGTCATATCCTTGATTTTTCCAATTAAGTAGGCGGTTTTTGAATTCAATGTAGGTTCTCCGGAACCTGCCAGACTAATGAAATCCGGGTTGGATTCGCTGGAAAGCTTTCTTTCGAGTTCAGAGAGGGATTCAATTGCGGAAGCGTACTCCTTCAATTCAATCGTCTTATTCGTCGTGCGTCCTAGCTGACAATAAATGCAATCATAACTACACGTCTTGTACGGTACCAGATCGACGCCGAGAGAACGCCCCAGACGTCTGGACGGTACGGGGCCATACACATGATGGAACCTTGACTTTGCTTGCCCGGAATTACTCAACGTTTTGCCTATATATAATGTGTGTCAATCGGCCTTCAGCTGACTTCTTGTAAATAAGATAAAGCGGCCATGCCGTTCATTCTGAGGGCACGACCGCAACGGTGTCGAGCAAACTACTTCTGCTTGGTTTCGGATTCAAGCTGTGAAAGCCGCTCTTCAATAGAGCTGAGTTCAGTCTTCAGTGCTTCGGCCTGATCCTCAAGCATCCGACGCTCTGTTTCCGGTAGCGGCGGTTGATGATCACCAAACCGCAGCCATCCCGGCAGGCCGGTTGCATGGAACCAATGCCGCCAACCATGGCCGCCGCCACCGAAACCTCGGAAACC
>JAIPKD010000083.1 GCA_021733835.1 Verrucomicrobiota bacterium | reverse complement strand
CGGAATTCAACTTCATTCTCATCGGGCAATCTCATCAGCCAGTCGATCAGCCGAAATAAGTTCAGCACCTCCTTCTTGCTGTACCATCGCTCGTACAACCGCCGCGTCAGCTCCCACTTCATACGCTGACGCTGCGACATGTCCCGGCGCGTCCGCTGCGTGGCCAAGTACGCCGCTATTACCACAGCGGCAGGATTCCTCTGCTCTTCCAGCCATCGCCAATTCCTGCCGAAATCCATCAGTTTGCACACCGGGTACCGAAATCGCAGCTCATACCCCCACAGCCGTTCCTCGTATGTATCCGGACGCCACCCGGGCTTTTCGTCGGCCAAGATTGCCAGACTTACCACAGACTCATCATACCGGTCGGCTATCCGGTGATGATACCGGTACATCCGAAGGGGCAAGTCCTTGTCCACCCAACTCTGCACCTCCACGTGGAGCAGTATCAATTCCTTCCGGCCGTCTTTGCGCCATACCTTGACCAATTTATCCACTCGCTGCTTACCCAGTTTTGAGTTCCTGGTCACCTCCTGGAGTTCCTTGTCCAAAAACTCGATCGGCTCGTGCCAATTGATATTGGCGGCAACCTCTGGGAAGCAGAATTCCAGGAGCGGTTGGAGGTATTGTTCCAGCGCCTCCTTCCAAGCCCCGTCGTAATCGGTTTTTCGGTTCATAGCAATTTTATAGTGATACTACATCGTCAAGTTGTAATAAATCAAAGAAAAATATGCTATAAATAAAAATTGAATCTATCTCCAAATATGCAAAGAAGTTTCGATTCCGGCTCCGTTCGCGTACGCGTTCGCGATTTCCGTGATTTCGGTCATTTCTAATTCGGTAATTCGGATTTGTTTCGTATTTCGTGCTTAGGATTTCGAATTTATTAATCCGGACGGGAACGAGAACAAGCAGGGGAGGGGATGCGGAGCGCGGCTGTGTCCGAAGGATTAGCCGCAGCGGTTTCGAATGCCACGGCTTCATTCGATTGCCAACCGTCTGTGCCTTTTATAATCCGGTTAAAAATGAAACGTTCACCATGAAGAGATAAAGGAGGAAATATTACGTCCCTAAAGGGACTTATGGATTTGTGTGGCGGGTGTGGCTATAAATATTTTGCCCCTGACGGGGCAAATCTCCTCTCGGGTTTTAAGCTGTTGAGGTGTTGAGGTGAGTCTATAATCCTAATGAATCCCGTTAGGGATGAAATGTCTATAGCAAGAAGGCCAACAAAAAGAGTAAGTCCCGTAGGGACGAAATATTATGTCATCATTTTTCGTGCTTGTTGCGGATTTTGCGAGGGTAATGCGCCTCTCGCCAAGAACGCAGAAGACGCAAAGACGTTTCGATTCCGGCTCCGTTCGCGTACACGTTCGCGTACGCGTTCGCGATTCCCGTGATGTCCGTGGTCGGTTTCGATCATTTCTAATTTTGTTTCGTATTTCGTGCTTAGGATTTCGAATTTATTAATCCGTACGGGAACGAGAACGCGAACGGGTGAGGGGTTGCGGAGCGCGGTTGTGTCGGGATTCTACGGTTTATCGCAATTTGTTATTAGTGATTTTCACGGCTTTTTCCTTATCCAATCGCGCTGTTCCCAGACGGCTTTTAGTGAGGTAAGGTTTCTAGTATCGAATACGGATTTCAGGGCGCGTCTGAGCCGTAGTTTTTGCAGGTGATGTACGGTATCCGATAGGTTGACGGCGATGAATTGCATCACACTCGGATCGCGGTAGCAGTCGATCATGCACTTGGTGCAGCCGTCGCGGATGAGCTTGTCCGGGGTGAAGTCATAGATACTGCACATCGGTTTATGCCAGTAATGACAGCGGTAGAGGTTTAACGTCCAATCGAGGTAAAAGTACTTGAACCCGCCCAGGCAACCGAAGAGTTCACGTTCGCCGCGGAGGTGTCGTTGCATTTCGTTGAGTGATTCAGTGGGATTGATTATTTTCAACGGAGTACTTTTTTTTAGCCTTTTGATCTTATCGAATTCTTCGATCAATTCGTCGGTCGTGAATGTTACGAGATCGGATTCGCTGAAGCTCAAGTAACTGGAGTCCAGTGTGTTGAGCGGGTAGCTGAACGTGCAGCTCTCGAAGCCGAGTTCGAGGATGAATTCGGCGAGTCTCTCATAGTCTTTGATAAGCTTGCTGATCGTAACGCTTGCCGTGGATTGGATGCCGGCATTCGCGAAAAACCTGTTTGCGTATCGTATTTTTTCACAGGCGCCCGGGAGCCCGCGATGTTTGTCATGGACGTCCGGTTTTTCGGAGTCGATTGACATAATCACGCTGCAAAGTCCGGCGTTGGCGAACTCCTTCATGTTCCGGTCGTTCCACAGTGCGCCGTTGGTGCAGACCATTGGTTCTATGCCGTTTACAGCGCAGAAGCGCACCATTTCGAGTAGGTCTTTGTGAACGAGCGGTTCGCCTCCGACGAAAAGGAGATAGCCGATGTTGTTGTCGGCGCAGATGCGAATGGCGTCTTTGGCCTCTGCGAGCGAAACGCTGTGTCTTTGAGCAGCGTCGAGTTTATGTGCGGCGAATCCGCAGAATTCACATTTGGCGTTACAGATGTTGGTAATGGCGAACTGGAGGTAACCGGGTCCGCCGTGTTTGAGTACGTCCAGTGTCAGCTTGAACGGGTTTTTATGTGGTTTAGGGATTGGTTCGGAGGCCCGGCTTTCGGGAGGCGTCCGGATTTGTTCTTGCGGCGTATGTTGCGGTAGGACGGGGTCCATTGTGTCTTTTTTGGATTATTAGGAGCGTATGTTCTTAATCATATTTAGTCGGTACCGTGATGCTTGCGCCGCCACATGAAGTTGAAGAATTCGTAACCCTCTCTGATGCGGCGGGCGAACACGTCTTTGTCTTTGAGCATGGTTTTAATTATTCTCCAGATAGGACGCGGCCGGAAGTAGTATTGTTTATAGAAGCGCTCGATTGATTCGAATATCTCTTCTTTCGATAGTTCCGGATACTCGAGAGCGCACTGTTGTATTCCGTCATCGATAATGCTTGTATCGTAGTCTTTGGAGAGCCAACCGTTTTGCTTTGCGGTTTCGTAGAGTTCGGTGCCGGGATACGGCGCGGCCAGTGATACCTGGATGCTGAACACGTCCAGTTCTTTGGCGAATTCGAGCGTTTCCTTGATTGTTTCTTTTGTTTCGACGGGCAAGCCCAGGACGAAGGTGCCGTGGACTATGATGCCGAGTTCCTTGCAATAGCGCGTGAACTCGCGCGCCTGCTCCAGTGTGACGCCCTTTTTGATGTTCTTGAGTATTTCGCGGTTTCCAGATTCGTATCCGACCAGCAGGAGCCTGAGTCCGCCGTGTTTCATTGTCTTAAGCGTTTCATAGCCGACATTGGCGCGGCTGTTGCACGACCAGGTTATGCCCATGGGTTTGAGTAGTCTAGCAACCTCCCGCGCCCTGGGCGGATTCGCGGTGAACGTGTCGTCGTCGAAGAAAAACTCCTTGGCCTGTGGAAAAATCTTTTGGGCATGCGCCATTTCAGCGGCAACGCTTTCGGGAGAGCGCACCCTATACTTGCGCCCTGCAATTGTTTGCGGCCATAGACAGAACGTGCACCTGGCGGGGCAACCCCTGCCGGTGTAGAAGGAGACATACGGTTCTTTGAGGTAGCCGATGGAGTATTTTGTGATGTCGAGATCGCGTTTATAGACGTCGGTGACCCAGGGTAATTCGTCCAAGTTCTGAATAAGTTTGCGCTCGGGATTCTGAATCAGCCGTTCGCCGTCGCGGTAGGATAGGCCGGGTGTTTCAGACAAGGGCCGGCCTTGGGCTACCTCCCGGCAAGTGTAGTCGAACTCGCGTCCGCCCGCCCAGTCGACGGCCTTTGATGCCGCAAGCGTTTCCCGGGGTAGTACGGCGGCGTGTGCGCCGACGAAGCCGATGACAGTTTTTGGGTTTTGTTGCTTGATCGTTTCGGCGACGCGACAGTCGTTCTTTAGTGACGGTGTGGAAGTATGGATTATTACATGGTCGTAATTTCGCGCTTCTTCTATGCATTCATCGACGCCGATGTCATGGGGTGGGCAGTCGAGCAGCTTGCTTTCCGGGACGAGTGCGGCCGGTTGCGCCAGCCATGTCGGGTACCAAAACGACCGAATCTCGCGGCGCGCCTGGTACCGTGAACCGGCGCCGCCGTCGAAGCCTTCGAAAGATGGGGGGTTAAGAAAAAGAGTCTTCATCATGCAATAACCAGTAACAAAACGAACCTATTCCTGTTTAATAGCCTTGTCTTCATTTTTCGCGGATACACCGTTGAAAGGATTTATGAACGCGCCGTCTCGGGAAGGCCGGGGCTTGGGGGCGAAGTTGTACTTAAGGTTTTTCCACAGGTCACCCTTTTTATAGTCAATGCCAAGGGCGCCGCTTGGATCGTATCCGCAATGAACCATGCAGTTTTCGCAGCGTGGATCGCGGGCGCGGCCGTTGTGGACACCGTAATTATCCCAGTCCGTTTGCTCGAGCATTTGCTTGTAAGAAGGATAATGCGCGTCGGTGATGAGATAACAAGGTGATTTCCAGCCCCTTACGTTTCGCGTTGGGATCGCCCATGCCGTGCAGGTGAGGTCGCGTAATCCGGCCAAGAACTCGTGATAAATGGGTGTTCCGTAAATATTGTATTTCTTTGTCCAGTCGGTAATACCGCGGAACTTATCAATGGTCGCATTCCTAGTTAGAAAAAAGTCTTCCGGACGCCTGCCTGTGCGTTGTGCCATGGCCTTCTTTGCGTCATCATAATCGTAACCCGGCGAGATGGTATGTCCGTCCACACCGAGCGCCGAGAAGAAGTCGAGGAGCTGTTCGATTTCGCGGATGTCGGTTTCGCGGTACACGGTGGTGTTTGTGGCTACCTGGAACCCGAGGATTTTGGCGAACTTAATGGCGGCGACGCATTCCCGGAATACGCCTTGGCGTTCCACCATCATATCATGTGTTTTTTCCAGGCCGTCGATGTGCACGTTAATGAAAAGCCGGTTTGATGGGCGAATTACCGGCGCACCGGCGTCTCCGCCGGATCGTATTTGATCGAGTTCATCGTTGGAGATAAGCTTCTCGTCGAACAGTCGTTGGAGTGTGGGCTCAAGCGACGGCTTGTAGAGTGTGGAGATATAACGTTTGAGCTTGCGGCGTAGTAGAACGCCGTTGGTGCAGATATATACGATCCGACGCTGTCCGAGGAGGCCGTTTACCAGGTTTTCGAGTTCCGGGTATATGAGCGGTTCGCCGCCGCTGACCGAGACCATCGGCGCGTCGCACTCCTCGGCGGCGGTGAGGCATTCGTCCAACGACATCATTTGATTTACGGTCGAGGCATACTCATGTATCCGTCCGCAACCGGTACACGATAAATTACACGCATGAAGCGGTTCGAGTTGAAGTACGAGAGAAAAAAGACGCCGCCGTCGGATACGGTTCTTAATTATATGTCCCGCGATCTTGAGTGTTGATGACAGGGGAAACCTCATGATCAAGATACACCGGCGGTTAACGTTGGACGACCATGACGCCGTTACTCGAGACAATCGGCGGTTTGCCCGCCTCATGACGTTGCTGCGCGATGGAATTGGTGGTTGTTGTGCTGTTGTCCTTTACCATGCCGGGTATGAAAAAAGATGCCGGTGATACGCTCGGCGACGCCGAAATGCCGCCGCAGCCGGTTAATAAAAACATCACCGGGCATAACAAAGCGGCCGACAGTAGTTTTACAAAGAATCTCATAATTGCTTTCTGTTTGTGTTGCTCAATGGACATGTTCATTCATACCTTAACGAGCCGCACCGGTATTACCCGCATCATTAGTTTACTTTACGGCATGTTCGGATAAGTGTCGAAACGAAATTTCAAAAACGAGATTGTACAAGGGCTTGTCCTGATTATTACCTTGATTATAACATCGGACATGGTAAAAACCGGCGAATGAAAGCATCGGTAGCAATCACTATTATTGTATGCGGCACGATTTTAATCGCAGTGCCGTACATACATAGCACGATAGCCATGCAACAACTAGTCGGCACGATGGTCGCCCTTGATAAGGAAGTTAATCTGACTGCTGATCTGCCTAAGCATGCCGATACCGTGTGCATGCTCGGCGGTGCCGCAATGATTATTCTCGGAGCTGTCGCCGGTCTTCGATCCGATAAACAGGATTGATTCCCGAGTTGCTCATGGAAATTGAGCGATCGGAACTTAATGATCAGCAGATAATTGTGATCTCCTTCAACGAAGATGTGATTTCAGAGGCGTCAAACATGAACGGTAACATAGGACACGCATGCACATATGACTAATCGCATGGCTACGATTGCAAACGACTTCGAAAAGGGAGACTGCGATGGCAACACCGCCTTGATACGGTTGATATCCGCCATCATAAAGGCTTCGAAGGTATTACGATGAAGGCTCGAGAAAGCGGCATGCCGGAGGAGGAGTTGTGGCGGACTTTCTTTAGCCCGATCGAGACACTCCAAGCACTTGGCTTGCGCCGAGACATGGCAAGTGTCGTGGACTTCGGTTGTGGATACGGAACATTTACGATTCCTGCCGCAACATTTATCGAGGGAATCGTCCATGCATTCGACATTGAACCCGGAATGATTGCGGAAACCAGGCAGAAGGCCGGCCGGGCCGGAGTGACGAACATCCATGTCTATACACGCGACTTTATTACCGACGGCACGGGACTACCCAACGCATCAGTCGACTATGTGATGCTCTACAATATTCTTCATTTAGAAGATCCTATCCGACTCCTGGCTGAATCATACCGAATCTTGTGTAAGGGGGGTATCGTTGGGATTATGCACTGGAACTATGATCCCAGTACTCCACGTGGGCCGTCAATGAGTATTCGTCCTAAACCTGAACAATGCGCACAATGGGCCGCAACAGCCGGCTTTGTCATAAGCGAGATGTCGATCGATTTACCTCCGTATCACTATGGAATCGTAGCAAAGAAAGGAAACACATGATGAAGATAGGAATTGTGATTTATTCAACTGATGCGGAAACTGTATGGAACGGTTTCCGACTGGGCGTCTTTTCGCTGAAAGAGGGCGACCATGTTAAGGTATTTCTTATGGCGAAAGGAGTAGAGTGCGAAAACTTGGATACCGAGCAATTCAAGGTTACTGAAGTAATGCAATCCTTCGTGGATGCAGGCGGCAAGATTCTTGCATGCGGCACATGCCTTAAATTACGCCATTCAAATGGTTCGGAATTATGTCCCCTTTCGACGATGAAAGACCTTTATGACCTTGTTAAGGAGTCGGATAAAATCGTGACATTCTGATAATGGAGGCGATGGCATTGTGTCGTTCCGAGACGCGCAAGCTGCGCATTGCGGCGGCCATGTCCAAAGAATTAATCGTAGCAAAAAGTGAAATCAAGGCTTGAATAGGTATGGTATTTGGATAAGGTAGATATGGTTGCGCGCTTAGCTCAGTGGTAGAGCATTACCTTCACACGGTAGGGGTCGCAGGTTCAAGTCCTGCAGCGCGCACCATTTTTTCTTCTTTGACGGTTCGGCTTACTTCGTGGATATCCGTATTACCTTCCAGAGGCCTGCTTCGTATTCCCAGCCGTTTGCCTGATTGACCAATTCTATTTCGACACTTTTCCCGGCGAATTCCGTCAGGTCTATATCCAGGGCTTTCCACGCGTCTGTGGTCGTTTCTTTGTCGATGACGCGGTCAAGGACGGCGTTACCGTTGATTTTGACGATGAGCTGCCAATCCCCGCGCGTATCGTGTGAGATGAGCAGGTGCAATTTAGTTTTCTTGTCCTTGGGTACATCGAATTTTCGGGATATGGTACAACCGGTTTCACGGGATAACGGGTGTGTGAGTAAGACGTTTTCCTTGCCGCGCAATTCGTCATAGAGCCCCGGATTCATCTCACTGCCGCAGGACTTGATTTTCCAGCCGGGCGCGAACTCGTTGATTGCGTCGGAGAGGTCCTTGCCCGCCATTATCCGCTTCATTTCTTCTTCGGTAAACCGGCTGTTTGCGATGGGGCCGGGTTCCCAGCATTGTTGGAGTTTGTTGGGTCTCGGTGTTTGCGCGGGAATAACGAGCTCTTCACCGCCGTTGGTGCGGACGATTTTGCCGCCGGCCCTTACAACGGCCGAACGCGTAAGTGTGTTGCAGACGCCGACCAGCGTCGGGAAGTTGTATGGTGTATGACTGAACTTGCCTGTCGGATCGAGGGCCGACTTGAATTTGTCCGGAACGTTCGAGAACCCGATCGTAGTGAACAGGATACCGGCTGCGTTTGACGGATTACAGTCCGAATCCTGGCCGCAGCGGGTTGAAATTATTATCGTCTTATCCGGATCGCCTTCGCCGTAGAGGAGGCCCATCACAATGTACGCGCCGTTGATTTTGGCGTCTATATTGAAGTCGCCTTCCGGCCCGCTGCAGGAGGCGCGCCGGTAATCGGGGTTCTTGTGGTATTTCTCGTTTATGAGGTTCCAGGTCTTTTTCCAATCTTCAGGGTATTCATGATACCACTTGATGGTATCGCTGATGCATTCGTAGTATTGACTGCCCTTCGGAATGCATTCCAGTCCGGCGTGGATGATCGTTTCAATATCGTCTTCGAAGAAGGCCGTTGCGTACATTGCGCCTACAAATTGCCCGCCGTAGAGGCCGTCGCCGTAATTCATGAGGCGTCCGAATTTATTGCCGAGGTCTATTACTGTGTTCGGAAGGCCGGGGGCGATGAGCCCTGAGTAATCGGCCTCGATCTGGTAGTCGATGTCATCGGCATGGGAATTAAACTTCGGATGTCCCGAGTCCGGCGGCGCAATGCCCTTGCGGAGATTATCGCGGCCTGCGCGGTTCGCGTGCCACAAAGGGTAGCCGCTGTTCGCGAAATCGATACCCGCCTGACGTATCGATACATCCAGACCATGCACCTCGAGCGAACGCAGGAAAGTCATTTCCACATAGATATCGTCCTGATGGAATTGGTTGATCATTTCCGGCTTCCACTCGGGGATTTCGTCTATTGGGATAATCGTGCCCTGATGCCGGAATTCCGTTGGGGCGCCCCAACCGACACCCGCCATCTGCCCGATCCAACCGGCTTTCATCTTGTCTATGTATACTTGTTTTGAAATCCTGCGGAATTCGGTTTTTTCCGCGGCGTTGATAGTGGTTACCGAGAAAAAGATTCCCACTAATGCTACACTGATCAATATTACTGAACTCTTCATTTTCATAATTTTCTTATCGATTTGGATAAATGCCGTTTGTTCCAATACTTATCGTTGATTTTCCCGGAGCATGCAAGACCAACCGGCGATTCATCAGCATTCTTGTTATTGACTTACGACAATAGCTAAGCATCATTGAAATTATGAAATTCATCCTTTTATTTGTGTCGGTTTTATTGATCAGCGGTTGCAAGCCCAGCGATGCAAAGATACGCGAACAGATTACCGGGACTTGGGCGCGCGATGATACATTTGAGATGACGCTGACAAAAGATGGTGGTTTTATTTCGCAATGGAAAAGCACTACGAATAACCTAACCTACTATGGGACATGGAAGATTCAGGACGGGGATATTGTTTCCGTACTGACGAACTTTAACGCTCACGGTAATACGAATGTTGCGCCGTTAGGTGTTAATCATCACAAAATTATGCAGATCGACAGCAACGATTTAGTTTTGTCCAACGAAGGACAGACAGTTTCATTAAAACGAAAAAGATAGCATCGAATTGCTAAGAAATCGATTTTCAGACTTTAAATATGTGGGTGTAGACCATCGTGGTCTTAATACACCTTCGGCTTATTTCCAGATTCCGCTGGTGATCCGCAGCCCGTTGGTCGTAAAGAGAAAGTGTCCCATGGAAAACAATCCGGAGACAAAAGAAACCGTTTCAGCCGAAACGTTGCAAAATGATCCGCTTTGTATCCCCGGCCTGGACGACATCCTGGCCGGCGTAATGCGGGAGATCAACGGGCTCCGGGCTCGGGACGGACAGCCGCAGCGGTATCCGGACGCCGTTGCCGAAAATTTGAATGGCAAGCCTGACGGCGCCCAATCTTTGAAGGAGGCAGAAGAATGATTCCCGTGCTGGTTACCCTGATTCATAACGCAGCCCTGCTTCTGGCGATGATGGTCGTTTTCGATCTCGTCACCAGTCGAAAGACGATGCACGGCCAATGGCATCGGCAAATCCTGGCGGGCGTGATCCTCGGCGGGCTATGCATCGGCCTTATGATTGCATCATTCCAGCTCGAAACCGGAATCATCTTTGATACGCGCTCCGTGCTGCTATCCTTGTCCGGACTGTTCCTCGGCCCGATCCCCACTGTTTTCGCCATGGCCATGGCGGCGGCCTATCGCCTATGGCATGGCGGCGCCGGCGTATGGACAGGTTTATGGGTGATCCTGGCCACCGGCGGTATCGGCATTCTCTGGCGTCATTACCGGCCGGGACGACTGGCCGACATCTCAGTTCGAGAGCTTTACGGGTTCGGCGTGGTGGTGCATCTGGTTATGCTGGCCCTAATGCTGACGCTGCCGTGGGAAGCCGCACAACGAGTGCTCGCAGGAATCGGGCTGCCGGTGATGCTGGTCTATCCCATAGCAACCATCGCCCTCGGATGGCTGCTGGCAAATCGCTTACAGCGTGAAAACGCAACCAACGCCCTGACGGCGAGCGAAATGCGTTATCGCAGTGTTTTCGATGCTGCCAACGTCGGCAAGTCCGTTACGCTGCCTACGGGCGAGATCGACGTCAACCGGGCCTTCTGCGACATGCTGGGATATAGTCCTGAGGAGTTACGCAGCAAGACCTGGCAGGAGCTTACCCCACCGGAGGAGATCGGTTCGATCAACGAAATTCTGGCTTCTCTCATGAGCGGAGAAAAGGACGCGGAAAGGTTTGAAAAGCGCTACATCCACAAGAACGGCTCGTATGTCTGGGCTGATGTCAGCACGACCGTGCAACGCGGCAGAGACGGCAATCCGCTTCATTTCATCACGACGGTAGTGGATATTACTGAGCAAAAGCAAACTGAGAAAAGCCTTGTCGAATCGGAGAAGCGATACCGATCGCTCTTTGAGAACATGAATGTTGGGTTTGTACTGTTCGAGGTCGTCCAGGATGGCCGGGGCGTCCCGGTGGACCTTATCGTCCTCGCGGCCAACGAAGGGTTCGCGGCCACCACCGGCTTGATAATAAGGGATGCCATCGGCACACGTTTGACACAGGTATTGCCAGGCATAGAAAAGGATGCCGCAGATTGGATAGGAACTTACTCAAAGGTCGCCCTGACCGGTGAGCCTCGGCAGTTTGAACAAGGCTCCGAACTATTGGGGTATTATTATTCTGTTTCTGCTTTTCAGGCTGCCCCTAAACAATGTGCCGTTACTTTTGTGGATATCACCGGACGGAAAAATGCCGAGAAAGATTTGGCTAACGAAGCCAATCGCCGTCGTGTTCTAATGGAGC
>JAIPKD010000020.1 GCA_021733835.1 Verrucomicrobiota bacterium | reverse complement strand
GTCACGCGGAACCGCGCCAGGACTTCCTGGTTGTCCATGTCGTAACCGCTCGGTATCTGCAGGAGTAAGTGGTTCGGATCGCCCGCGGCAGTACCGACCTTCAACGTACCACTGCTCTGCTGGTATACGTCGCCGCCGCCGCCTACCGGCACCCAGTTCTCACTCTTCTCGGTACCATTGAACTCTTCCTGGTACCCGTTCACCGTCTGCCCATAGTCATCCGGATAGACCTGGGCGAAAGCTTGTTGCGGATAAAGCAGTAATGCAACCGCAACAGCTGAAATAGTCGTTACTGCGACCTTTAAAAAAGGTGCGTAATCACCATTTTTTAGGACGTTCTCTCTTATTCTCATAAGCTTTTATCCTTTCTCTGCTATTAGAATGTGCCGTATTTTCCTATTGGCATCGGAACTATTCAAGAAAAAATGCGGGTATAGGTCATTTTTTTGGCTATCGGATTTCCGTAATTCACAAAGGGTAATTAGGTGAACGTGGACGTGGACGGGAATAGTGGAATAAATCCGAAGCATGAGTATCGAAGCACGAAACAAATTCGCGTACTCGGATTACGGATTTTAGTTGCGGTAGGGTGTCTTAATTTCTGTTGAAAAATTCAAATGGGGCCATAAAAAATGGTGGCTGGACCCGGAATCGAACCGGGGACACAAGGATTTTCAGTCCTCTGCTCTACCAGCTGAGCTATCCAGCCACCAATAATAGTGACATGATAATCCAACTACATTTCCCGACTTGATGCAAGGTTAATGTGGTGTATTCCCGCGATTTTTCAATTTGCGGTCAGTTTCTATTGTTGTTTGAACTCGTATGCGCCGATATCCACTCCTTGCCCTTGCGGCCGTTTTATTTGTCTTATGTCGATCAACGGTGAGAATTTAGGGCTGCCGGCATCGATCGCGGGGCTCCTCTCCCTTAGGCGGAGGTCGTAGCCATCAGCGTTCACAAAAAAATGATCCGTCGTATTGAAAGTGAGGTTATGATCAACGACCATGTTCTCCCCGCCGTCACCGGTTGATATCGACGGCGCCAAATTATTGCGGATCACGCAATTGGAAGAAGGCGTGCCGTTCTTATGCTTATCGACGCGAATCCATGCCGGGCCGGGCCGGTCGTCATCCGGATCCAAGACCGTATTATTAACAACGCGACAGCCCTTAGCTCCGCCCAGCGTAATGCCATGCCAATGATCCACGATAACGACGTTGTTTTCGATCACCCAATCGACATACATGCCGTCAAAACACCCGATACCCTGAAGCGCACCGCGGTGCGGCTGATCCGGGTCTTCGTAATTTATTATCCTGTTTCCACGGAGGACGATACCCGTGACCCGGCCCGAGCCGACGCCCTGATCTCCGGTCGACCAACTTTGGAAACCGTCGTCATGGTTTGCGTTCACATCGTAACAGTTTTTTACGGTGTTATATTGAAAAACGGTGTTATCGCCGAGACCGCGCAGGCCGTCACCGGCAAAATTCTCGACTATATTGCTCTCTATCATCGAGTGTTCGGCATCAACCGATATGCCGAAATTCACATTCTTGAGATGATTATCGCGAACCGTCATTCGCGTGCCATCAACCTGGATACCGTTGCATGACCGGTCATTCCAGTCTTCGGCCGACCACGCTGAGGTATCGGCGGCCGAACGTATCCGGCAGTCCTCGACAACAATATCACTAATCGGCCCGTGCCAACCGTGACTCTTGAGGGCGACCATGGTTCGCGGCTTTTCGGCGGTAGCGTACTCGGCGCAAACATCCAGGCCTTTCATCACAAAATTCGAACATGCGGTTAGGCTGATCCTACTAAAACGCGGCTTGTGTCCCGGCATGGCGGCGATTGTTATGAAGTCCTCGTTATTGAATCCGCTGATAACGAATTCGCCGTAGAAGCCGCTCCGCAACCAAATAGTATCACCTGCCTTCACCGGTGCGCCCTCATTTTTTTTGACAAGCCGGCTTTCTTCGCTGAATGGCAATTGATCCCATTCACGGCTCTCCACGAACCCGGAATCGAACACCTCCTGCAGGCTTTTCCAAGGATTATTCACGCTCCCATCGTTCCGCGAATCCCCGGCTTCCGGATCAATATAAAATTCTGCGGCGCTAAGGGACGTCGACGTAATAAACAAAACCGAAACTACGATTATTAAGTGTCTCATTTCAAAGTCTATAGCTCTTTAATGTGAATTCAGCGTACGATTTATATGAACTGATTAGTTAAAGGCTGTCAAGCGGTCTATTTTGGGGATTCCGATATATCATGGTCGAAAGTCGCCGCACAGTCACCTTTTGCGACCAAAAAGACTACCAATAACACAAACCCGATATAAGATATAATTATGAGCTGGATTTATCTGTTATTTGCCATCATCACCGAGGTATGCGGCACCACTTGTATGAAACTCTCGTATGGCCTGACCAAGGCGCTGCCGACCGGGGGTATGGTTGTATGTTACCTATTGAGCATCGGACTCCTTGCGCTGGCGTTAAAAGCAATCGATGTGAGCGTCGCCTACGCTATCTGGTCAGGGCTCGGAACGGCGCTTATAACTGTAGTCGGCGTAATCCTGTTCCGCGAATCAATGCCGATACAGAAGGTTGTCGGTATATTCTTTGTAATAACCGGCATAGTCCTTCTGAACCTAGCACAACGAACAGGCTGAACCATTGTTGTCATAATAAGCGAAACAACCAACCCCGACTACACGAAACTCACGTCACCGCCCGTAACTCGATCAAGATGCCCGAAATCACTTCGGATAATCAAAGCCCCCTCTTCGTCGAGCGCTTCGGCATAACCCGTCGTAGTGCGTTCACCGATCCTGATCGAAACATGTCTGCCCAGCGTCGAGCAATGCCTTTGCCAAAACTCGGCTATTTCACCGAACCCGCCGTTGTCGAGTTTATAAAACGCCGCGTCCAGCTCGCGCAGTATTTCGGCGGCTAACATAGGCCTCGGAACGACCGCGCCGGATTCGATCAACAACGATGACGAAACCGCCTTCAGCGCAGAGGGGAACTCGTTTTTCCGGAGATTTACATTCACGCCTATACCGATAATTGCGTATCTAACAGAATCCAACTCGGCCTTGATCTCCGTCAATATCCCCGCAACCTTGCGTCCGTGTATCTGAAGGTCGTTCGGCCATTTGATTTCCAAGGTAATGCCCGTAATGTTCCGGACTGCCTTGAATATCGCCGTTGCGGCGGTAATCGTCAGGCGCGTAGCCTCCTGCGGTCTGAATTTCGGACGCAGCACCAACGAGAACCAAAGTCCCTTCTCGGCGGGCGAATGCCAGTTACGTCCGAGGCGTCCACGTCCTTTATTCTGTGATTCGGCGAACACAACCGTACCCGTCTGCGCACCATCGCGCGCGAGGCGTTCGGCCAGATCGTTCGTGGAATTCGTTTCCCGAAAGACATGAACATCACCTCCGATCATGTGGACTCGGCCGAGCCTGGAAATAATATCATCGGCAATAAGCCTGTCGGGCGCGCCCAGCAACTGATAACCCTTGTGCGGGCCGGCTGTTATCTCGAATCCGAGCCTACGCAGCTCCTCGATCCTGGCCCAGACCGCCGCGCGACTTATACCGAGCCTTCCGGCAAGATCGGAGCCTGACACGCCGACACCGCCCGCCGCTCTCAAAAACGACAGAATCCGCGCATCGACATGTTGCCGTCCTATTCGCATAGTTATTTCAGCCACCGGTTTCCCGGTAGTATTACACCCGGGTTTCGACCGGCGCCTATCATGACTTGTACTTGGAACACTTGAAGTCCAACCCGATATCCACTGCCCGCGCGGAGTGCGTCAGCGCGCCGACCGAGATAAAATCGACACCACACTCTGCTATCGACCTGACGGTTTCGAGATTGATGCCGCCGCTTGCCTCCGAGAACGCCCTTTCGTTAATGATCTTCACGGCGGCCCTGAGCTCTTCGACGCTCATGTTATCCAACAATATAAAATCCGCCCCGGCATCTACGGCTTGATGTACCTGCTCGATAGTGTCCGCCTCGACCTCGATCTTCAGTTTCGGATTCAGCCTACGCGCGCCGTTCACGGCCTCGGCGATCGGATTCGACCGCGCACCTTCGAGCACGGCCAGGTGATTGTCTTTAATCATAACCATATCAAACAAACCGAACCGGTGATTCTTCCCGCCGCCGCATCTGACCGCATATTTCTCGAGTCGCCGCCAACCGGGCGTGGTTTTCCGTGTGTCAAGAATCCTCGCGCCACAGCCCTTGACCGCGTCCACATACTGCGCCGTCAAGGTCGCGATCCCCGAAAGGCGCTGAACAAAATTCAATGCCACCCTCTCCGCCGTCAGCACCGCGCGCGCTGGGCCCCTGACAACGAGTATCCCGGCGCCGGGCTCCAAGCGGTCGCCGTCGTGGGCGTCCAGTCTGACTTCGACCGCCGCCGACAGTTGTTTAAACGCCTCCTCCGCCAAACGCACACCGGCAAGCACCAATCGCTCCCTCGCCAACATCGAAGCCTCCGCCATGGCGTCTCCCGGTACGGTCGAATTCGTCGTCGCATCGCCCACACCAATATCCTCTTCCAAAGCGGAATAGACGATCCGGCTGATCTCATCCGAACTCAAGTCATCCGTCCTCATCGAAAATACCTCATTTAATTAAGATAATCGCCGGTATCGCACCAAATCAAAGGTTACCGGCGGCTTGATCATTCTTACTATCGACACATCACCGTCTTCTCGAGCATTCGCAACAACCCATCCGGCTCGGCAACGCCAAACCGCGCAATCGTATCGGCGCGCGCCTGTGAATCCGCTACCGCGTATATCCGCAGCTCGTTTGCGTTCCCTGAAGGCCGCACATGCGCTACATCCGAGTTATCGAAGTATATCCTCAAGCCATCCGTGAAGTTAAGCGCCGTTATACGTCCGAATCCAAGTTCGCTATTGAAGATTCGTTCAAGCGCGGCCCGCGAGTCGCGCATCCGCTGTTTCGCCTCTTCCGGCGCTTCAATCCCTTTTCCATCATTCGTCTTAAACTCCACGCCGGCTTCATTGAATAAGACATCGCATACCTTGTCATCATTAGGCGAAAACGCATCGATTATCTTTAATCCATTCTCCCGCGGAAAATTCTTGAGCAACGAGGCCCGGCTATAGCGCGCCGGCAAGCGCCTGAAAAGCTCCGATACAGCGCATCCTCCTTCGACGGCAGAAAAGAGGACGCTCAATATCGGAAGCACCGCATCACGGGTCGGCAACGCAGCCAGAACGCGCCCATCCGATTCCACATCCGAACCGAGCATGAACCCGCCGTTTGCCTCCCATCCGCAAACGCGACGCCGCCCATTCTCGGCCGCCTTGAGCATACCTTCGATGACGTATGGCGAACCGATCCGCGTCTTCGGCTCGACCATCTGTGCAAGGTGCCCACGATCGATCCCGTCATTCGAACTTATAGGAACGACCACTGCATCGGCGCCGATATACTCGGCGGTGACCATTCCCACCAGGTCGCCGCCGTAAAAACGTAACGACGCCGGCCCGCCTCGCTCGTGCTCGACGGCCAGGAGCATCGGACGATCGCTGTCGCCGTCGGTCGAAACCACGGCATCGACCAGCCCCGCCTCCGCTTCAGCGCGGACGACGAGTTCGGTTATATCCGCAATCAATGCTTCGTTCACATTTTCCGTATCGATAGGTATAAACCTCCCGCTGCGCCCCGCGCCAATTACATGGGCGCCCAGCTCTTCCAATATCCCCACGAGCATATCACGTCCAACCGCCGAATGCTGGAACACCAATATCCTAAGCCCTTCCAGCGACTTGCCGCCGAAGAAGTCCGTATACCTCCGAATATATTCTGACTCGCCTCCCCGGTTTTCCGGCGGCAGTTCGCGGTGGCCGGTCTTGAACAATCCCTGTTCATTAAACATGGATTCGGCGAACGCCTGGGAATAAACTTCGTTCCTGACGCGCTCGACATCGAGACCGATCGGCGCTTCGTCGCTTTTCATCAACTCGCCCTTAGCGGAATTGGTCTTATATCCGTTCCGGTTGAACGGAATATGACTGCCGGTGACCATTATACTACCCTTCCCGCGTTTTATTGCGTAACACATAACCGCAGGTGTCGGTATTCTCCCGAGATTAACCGGCTTGAGCCCGGCATCTGTGATGGCTTGAACGATCGCCTGCGCTATTTCGCCGCGGCCGCCGTGCTCGGTCTCAAATTTTATCGAACTCGGACGAAGATCATAACCGAAATAAAACTCATCGCCTTCCCGGATTCCGCCTTCGTCCTTATTCAGACGCTTCAAGTACCGCAACTCGCCCAAGGCGTTTATGTAGACCTCCAGTTGCGACAGGTCTTTAACGTCACCCCTCCTGCCGCTGGTTCCGAACTTCAACTCCCGCGGCTCGTACTCGAGGCATTCAATTAACGCACCTATGTCATTTTGTCCTTGCTTATCCATTTACTAGAATAGATGAAAAAATTTAACTTACCGAACCGGCCTAATTATAAACGCGCAAGTATGCTAATTCCAGAAATTAACGAAGGCATACCTCCGGCTCACTCGATAAGTACTCGGTAAATCCCAGCTGAACATTTTACTCAATCGATACGGCTTTCTTTGAAATCCGCGGCAGAAAGGAGTAAGCTATCCAAAACAGTTCAACAAAATCAAAGAAACGACGGCGTTGAATATTTCCGGATATTATTCTCGTCTAATATTGATAGTTATTAAGCTGAATAAACAACAAACGCGCGACTCGGATGCGCAGCAATAGAAATGAAAACGCAATTTGCCATCTGGTTGATGAATGATGAGATACGCCGCGGAAAACCATTGAGCATAAGCAGACAGGCTCAAGACCGGCGATCCAAGGCGCGTGTCCATCGCAAGACGGGACGCATTTGTTTATATAAATCCGTCATAATACTCACGCTTATCGCGTTACTACCCGCCTGCGCAAATAATTTAAATCAGGCATCCGACACGCCCGACGAAGAGAAAGAAATTAAAGCGCAACAACAAATTCAAGAGGAACCGACCACCACTGCAAACGCGCCTTCCCAAGTAAAGGCCATACCACCGGAGCAGGTACAGGTTTCACCGCAAACAGCCAAGATAATCGATTTGGCAACCTCGGGAGTCAGCGAGGCAATCGTCGTTGAATATATTCAAAAGTCCAAGGACATCCCGGCGCTGACCACGGACGAAATTGTATACCTCCATGACATTGGATTGTCCGATACGGTGATTAAGTCCATGATCAATGCCGCGTCCGCGCCTGCGGGAACGGGCGAAGAATCCGCCGCGCAATACATCCAAACCCAGGGCACCGCGCCGGCCGCTGAACCCTCGACAACCGTCGAATCGGCATCATACAAACCCGCACAACAAGAGGAATACATCGAAGTCGAAACGATGGATGCCGCACCTTCCAGTGAGGTACATTATTTTTACCGCGAGCTAGCGCCGTATGGCACGTGGTACGAGGTCCCTGATTACGGCTGGTGCTGGCAACCGGTAACAGTCGTCACCGATCAACACTGGAGACCTTATGCCTCTGGCGGTCGTTGGCTTTGGACCGACTGGGGGTGGTACTGGAAATCAGATTATTCTTGGGGATGGGCGCCTTTCCACTATGGCCGCTGGTTTATTCATCCATCCCACGGCTGGCTTTGGGCGCCCGACACCACATGGGGCCCCGCTTGGGTCACGTGGCGGACATCGAACCTACACTGCGGCTGGGCGCCGCTGCCGCCGAGGGTAACCTTCGTCCACGGAACCGGGCTTTATTACAACGGCGGCTCGATCGGAATAAGCTTTAACTTCGGCCTCCCGCACAGGGCGTATACATTTGTATCTTATAGGCATTTCTATTCGGATAGCCTGTACTCATATTGCCTGAGTTCCACTCGCGTAAATAGAATCTTCCCGCAAACCACCATTATCAATAATTACATCTCGGCCCCTAACAAAGTAATTATAAATGAAGGAGTGGATAAAGACCGCATATCCAGATACGTCCGAGACGACATCCAAAGAGTCGATGTAAAAACTAAACCCCCTGTCGGCAACGAATTCGTCAAGCCCGACAGACTAGTCAAACGAGACGGACGACCGGTGATTTATAAAAAGCAGCTCCAAACAGACACACCGCTGATAACTAATGCAGGTTCGACCGGCCACGACTCGAAAACAACAACCGGCTCACACCCCACATCATCCGCTGCCTTCCAGAAATACGCAGCGGAAAACCGGGACAAACCAACACCAATAAAAACCGGCGCAACCCGCCATCCGTCACAAATCCCCAACGTCAACCGGATATCCGCACAATCCGCTGAGCGAGGCGCCGCCAAAATCGAGGACAAATCCGCCGTTCAACAAAAACCGGCGCAATCAAACACCAGGCGTTCATTAGTCAACAACCGTCCGGAGATCAACTCTCACCTATCGCAAACCCGCACTTATTCCACCCAAAAGAGCGCCGCCGCATCGCGTCCGACACAGCCAAAGACCAGCCCACAAAACTCGGATTCACGCGCCGTCTATCGTCCTCCAAAACCAACCACCGAAAAGGGCGCGGAAACCACCTCCACGCCAAGCACGGTAAAAATGTGGCCCGGCTTCCAATCCAGAAGCCGCCCTACCGTCAGCAGTTTTACTTCCCGAAGCAGCCTGCAAAAGACTCACACAACCAGACCCGCCGCCGGAACGACCACGTATCGAATCAGGAACAGTGCGCAACCATCAACACCAACCTCGATAAACAGGGGTGCCAGGATCAACTCCCAAGCCAATAACACGCCCACAATCAGAAAAAGCTCCTCACCGGCAATCCGAACACCGCAAAACCGAAGCATAAGAACCACACCGTCGCCGGTGCGCAGCACGCCCTCGAGCAGGCTCCAAAAGCCGGCTGCATTCTCCAGGACGCCAACCCCGGCCGCGCGCAGGTCTGCAAACAATATCCGTGTCAATTCCTCGCGCATTACTACAACCGCCCGGCCGACGAGGCCGGCGGCTGTTCAAAGAACAACACCGGCCGCGCGCACCATTCAATCACGGCCGAGCTCACCATCGCGAACAAGGAGCATACAGAAACCGGCAAATATGCCGTCCAAAACTGCGCGTCCCACCGCCGCAAAACGAGAAGTACAAAAGGCCCCGTCCAATCCATCCCCACGACGGAATTAGCGAACACCGCAATTTAACCTTGCCGAATATAATGAATCCCCGATAACTATATCCTCATGAATATTGGACTACATAAGTATATTGCGGCTTGTGTTTCGCTCGTATTGCTCACGGTGATCAACCTTCAAACCGCCGCTCAAACCGGGGACGCTGAGCCGGTGAACCTATACTCGACCGCGTTCGAAAAAGACGAAGGCTTCGATCGCAATTACACACTCATCGGCCAAGGCGGCTGGGTCGGTTTCGGCACAGGCGGCAACGGCCTGGTTGAAAACGCATTCACAGGACAAGGCCAACAGGCATACATCGGTTACTCCCCACCTGAAACCAATGGAGATTACTTGTCGGTCTGGCATCCGATAGACTTTACACCCGGTACGAACGCGAATAATTTGGTCCAATTCTCCGTATGGATGTCGATAATCGACTCGACCTATGCCAACTACGACGACTTCCGCTGGAGCGTTTACAATACCGCCGAAGAACGCTTGTTCACTGTTGACTTCGATAACGCCGCATTGCTTATCTCTTACTCACTGGACAACGACGCCGGCTTCGTATCCACCGGATTGAATTTCGAAACGAACACTCTCTACGAGCTCACCATTAATATGAATTTCCAGTCCAATCGTTGGAACGCGTACCTGGGCAACTATCAGATCGTACCGGCCCGGGAAATAACGACCAAAGGCGCTGAACTGACCCTCGGCGATATCGACGCAGTCTGGGCAATACGGAATCCCGCCATGCCCGGCGATAACTATATGCTTTTCGATAATTACAAAATAAGTGTATTAAATCCCACTAATGCCCCGCTTCCAAACCCCGGCACATTGCATCTTCTCGGATACACGGAAAACATGTTAACGCTCAAGTTCACGGGATCACCCGATAAAACCTATAATCTCCAAGCCTCCCAGGACCTATTGAACTGGAGCACAATAAAAACGTTCACCGTCCCCAACGACGGTGAATTCGATTATATCGATACCGCCGTACCCGGTAATTCCAAAAAGTTTTATCGTACAAAATGGACGCCCGAGACAGGCCTTAACGCAAACTGAGTTGAACAGCCGAATCCGTTTTCAAAAACATAGAAACACTCCGGATAAGCGCATAAAAAACCGCGGCGAACTCGAATTCAGCGCCGCGGCATCAGTCTGCCTAACTTTTTTTCACGTCCCGGTATTTCGCCGGATCAGCGTTTATTGTCCAATAAACTCCTTGTACGTATCGGGATTCATAAGTTTCTCGACCTCGGCCGTATCTTCCAACTTTATCTTGAAAAACCAACCGCCCTTGTACGGCTCGGAATTAACCAAATCCGGATTCTCATTCAGCGCTTCATTGCACTCGATTACCTCACCGCTCAAGGGACAGTAGATATCGCTTGCCGTCTTAACGGACTCGACTACTGCGCACGGATCGCCCGCCTTGAATGTGTCGCCGGTCTGCGGCAACTCCACAAAGACTATATCCGTCAGCTCCTGCTGCGCATGATCTGTTATTCCAACAACGGCGACGCCGTCTTCAACGCGTACCCATTCGTGGGACTCGGTGTATTTTAAATCTTCCGGGATATTCATCTTCAATACCTTTAAGAAATTCCTGCAGAATTTACTGTTCTCTGATCTCAACCCGTCCGTTTATAGAACGGCCTTTTTACGGTCTGAGCAGACACTAATTTGCCCCGTATTTCAATGAAAACCTTTGTCCCCGGCCGTGCATACGCGGGCTCGACATACGCCAGGCCGAGACCTTCGGTGAATGTCGGACTGAACGTGCCGCTCGTAACCACACCGATCCTATCCGCGCCGTCGGCGTCCACTAATGGATACCCCTGCCGGGGCGGCGCGGATTTTTCAGTGACACGAAAGGCGACGAGTTTCTTTTTGACACCCTCCTCCAGCTGCCGAAGCATGACCTCGCGCCCGTTGAATCGCTCCTTGCCGAGAGCAACAAATGGCTTGAGCCCCGCCTCGATCGGCGTCGTCTCTTCGTCCAGCTCATGGCCGTAGAGTGAAAGACACGCCTCCAGTCTCAACGTATCACGCGCACCGAGACCGACCGGCACCAACCCGTACTCACCACCGACCTCAAGCAGACGCTCCCATAATTGCGACAAGACTTGAACCGGCGCAAGCACCTCGAAACCGTCCTCGCCGGTATATCCTGTTCTGGATATCCAAACGCTTTCGCCGCCGAATTGAAAAGCCCCGATCTGGTTACGCTTGAGACTGCTCACGGCGCGGGAAAGACAACAGCAACCTCGCGATGTAATCACGGCATCGATAAAATCAACCGCCTTAGGCCCCTGGATCGCCAGCATTCCCGTGTCGTCGGAAATATCCTTGAGTACAACATCCTCTTTACCCTCAAAACCATCCAGGCACCCGCGGAGCCGTTCGATGTCAACTTCCCTGCGCGCCGCATTGACGACAAGGAGGAATTCGTCATCGTCGATTCTAAAAAGGAACAAATCATCGATTATCCCCCCTTGTTCGTTGCAGAATATCGTATATTGCCCCTCGCCTTCGCTAAGGCGTTCCACGTCATTTGTGAGAATACCATTAAGAAATCGCGCCGCGGCCGGGCCGCCGACACGTACCTCACCCATGTGCGATACATCGAAAAGGCCGCATTTATTTCTGACCGCCTTGTGTTCGGCGGAGATGCCGGTGTAGAGTACCGGCATCTCCCATCCGCCGAAATCGATCAGCTTGGCGCCAAGCTGATTGTGCTTGTCGTAAAGAGGCGTGCGTTTAGGCATTTTACTCCTTCACAATCCGGTTTCCGAGAGCAACCGGATTAATACCTGTAATGCTCGCTCTTGTACGGACCGTCCAAAGGCACGCCGATATAATCGGCCTGTTCCTTGGTCATTTTCGTCAGTTTGATACCAATTCTCTCGAGGTGTAACCTGGCCACCTCTTCATCAAGCCTCTTCGACAAACGATAAACGTCCTTCTCGTAAACGTCCCTGTTCTGCCAGAGGTCCATCTGTGCAAGCGTCTGGTTGGTAAACGAATTGGACATCACAAAACTCGGGTGCCCCTGTGCGCAACCGAGATTCACAAGCCTGCCTTCGGCCAGCATAAAGATGGAATGCCCGTCCGGGAACTCATACTTGTCGACCTGCGGCTTGATATTGATCTTCTTCACGCCTTCGGTTTCCTCCAGTTGCTCGACTTGTATCTCGTTATCGAAATGCCCGATGTTACAGACGATCGCCTGATCCTTCATCTTGGACATATGATCGACCGTGATGACGTCGCGGTTGCCGGTAGCCGTTACGAAGATGTCGCCTTCTTTAAGGGCGTCTTCGATGGTCGTGACCTCGAATCCTTCCATAGACGCCTGTAGCGCGTTGATCGGATCGATCTCAGTAACAACCACCCTCGCGCCGAAGCCGCGCAGCGATTGCGCCGAACCTTTACCCACATCTCCGTAACCGCAAATTACGGCGACCTTACCGGCCACCATCACACCGGTGGCTTGCTTAATGCCGTCGGCCAACGATTCGCGGCAGCCGTAGAGATTGTCGAATTTCGACTTTGTAACCGAGTCGTTTACATTGATCGCAGGCGTCAGGAGTTTACCCTCCTCTTTCATCTTATAAAGGCGATGTACACCGGTCGTCGTCTCCTCGGAAACACCACGCCAATCCTCGACTATCTCGTGCCAACGCTTCGGATTCTCGCTCCTGATACTCTTGAGCAAGTCCTTGATCACCTTTTCCTCCTTCGAGCTCGAAGGCGAATCAACCCAGTCACTGCCGTCTTCCATTTGATATCCCTTATGTACCAGGAGTGTCGCGTCACCGCCATCGTCCACAATCAACTGCGGCCCCTTGCCGCCCGGATGGCTGAGCGCCTGGTAGGTGCACCACCAGTACTCCTCGAGTGTCTCGCCTTTCCAGGCAAAAACCGGGATACCGCTCTTGGCAATCGCCGCTGCGGCTTGATCCTGCGTCGAAAAGATATTACAACTCGCCCACCGCACGGAGGCGCCCAGATCGGTCAGCGTCTCAATAAGCACCGCCGTCTCAATCGTCATATGCAACGACCCGGTAATCCGGACGCCGTCCAACGGTTTCGACGGCGCATACTTCTCGCGCACCGCCATCAGACCGGGCATTTCGTGCTCGGCTATCTCTATCTCTTTTCTTCCCAAATCAGCCAAATTGATATCGCGTACCTTATAATCGGCTTCCTTCTTCTGTTCTATCGTATTCGTTGTCACCATACTCATTTCAAATCCTAATATTTCGTTTTCCCTTGATCTTTACTTCTTATTTAACAGCCTTTTTCAATTCTTCGGCTTTATCGGTCTTCTCCCAGGTAATACTCTCCAGATCATCGACTTTGCCGAAATGACCATAATTAGTCGTTTTGTTAAAGACCGGCCGTAGGAGATTAAGCTGCTTGATAATATCGGCCGGCTTGAACGAGAATACTTCCCGCACACCCTGCGCAATAACATCATCCGGAACAACTCCAGTTCCGAAGGTCTCAACCGCCACAGACACTGGCTCGGGATACCCGATAGCATAGGCGAACTGAATCTCGCACTGTGTGGCCAGTCCGGCGGCTATAATATTCTTAGCCACATAACGGCCCATGTACGCCGCGCTGCGATCGACCTTCGACGGGTCTTTTCCGCTGAACGCGCCGCCGCCATGCCGGCCCATGCCGCCATAGGTATCCACTATGATCTTGCGTCCGGTCAATCCCGAGTCGGCCTCGGGTCCGCCGGAAACAAAACGCCCGGTCGGATTAATCAAAAACTGCGTCTCATCATCTATCATCTCTGCCGGCAGCACCTTCCGGATCAGCTCGGATACAATAAAATCCTTGATCGTGTCGTGCCCGACATCGTTCGTGTGCTGCGTAGAAACGACTACATTGGTAATCCGCACGGGCTTGCTGTCCTTGTACTGAACCGAGACCTGGCTTTTGGCGTCCGGCCTTAGCCAGTTCACTACACCGGACTTGCGTATTCGCGTAAGCTCCCGGCCAAGCCTATGCGCGAACATAATGGGCGCCGGCATTAGTTCCGGCGTCTCGTTACAGGCGAACCCGAACATAAGCCCCTGGTCGCCCGCACCCTGCTCGTCGGTCTCCTTCCCTTCGGCGGCCTTGGCATCAACACCTTGAGCGATATCCGGGCTCTGTTTCGTTAACGCGTTCAAGATGAATACCTTGTCGGCGTTAAACGTCTCACCCACCTGCGTATAACCGATCTCACGTATGGCATCGCGTATGACCGTATTGTAATTGAAATCGGCCTTTGTCGTAATCTCACCACCCACAACGACCATGTTACTCTTGACGAATGTCTCACAAGCAACACGACTGTTCGAATCCTGCTCCATGCAGGCGTCCAAAATGGCATCCGATATCGTATCACACACCTTGTCCGGGTGACCTTCACCCACCGATTCCGATGAAAAAATGTAATTCTTACTCATGTTATTGTCTGATTAGCGACTCTCAGCGTCACATATTGACGTATCTTGATAAGAAGATATATTAATCTCAGCCGGAGTCAACCGTGAACAGAAGAAAAATCGCAGAAATTAACCAGGCATCCGGAATAGCAGCGATCCGGATATCGTATAATCGATTGAATTTATCTATATCGTGAACGAAAACATCAGAATATTCAAGGCGCTGGCGGACGCCACACGCGTACGCATCATAGCTTTATTGAACGAACAGGAGCTGTTTGTCCACGAGCTTCAACAAGCGATGAAAATGGGGCAGTCCCGAATCTCGACACACTTAGGTCTTCTCCAGGAAACCGGTTTGGTTAGTTCACGGAGAAACGGCAAACATAGTCTCTACAAAATTAGTCCGAAGGCATCCGTTGAGAAATCCGGGTTCATTAATCTGGCTGTTCAAGGCGCGGAGCAGATGAAGGAATTCGAGTCCGACCGCGTAAATTTGAAACGGGTACTGATGCTAAGGAGACGTCGGACGGAGGAATACTTCAACCGGGTGGCGGGCAGGTTCGACCGTGTTTACGGTCCGGGGCGTTCATGGGAGGCGTTCGGACACCTACTCTTACGAATCCTGCCGCCGCTTATCGTCGCCGACCTCGGCTCGGGCGAGGGAATGATGAGCCAGCTCCTGGCAATGCGCTGCAAGAAGGTAATCGCTGTGGACAACTCGGAAAAGATAGTGGCATTCGGCAGGAAAAAAGCGAAGAAGAACGGCATCAATAACCTCGAATTCAGACTGGGCGATCTTCAAGAGCCGCCGATCGAGGACGCCTCGGTGGACTTGGTTATCTTGAGCCAGGCGCTCCACCACGCACAGAATCCTCGAAAGGCGGTCTCAAGCGCCATGCGCATACTGAAACCGAACGGACAACTGATAATCCTGGACCTCAAGAGGCACGACTTCGTTCAGGCACGGGAAACATACGGCGATTTATGGCTGGGCTTCACCGAAACGGAATTGCATGTATGGATGGAGAATGCGGGTTTCGAGAACATCGAGTTAACGACTGTGACCAGTGAGGAGTCGGCGCCGCATTTTGAAACCATCCTGGCCGCGGGAAAGAAAAAGGCGCGCTGCCGGCGCGCCTCGTAAAGGAATGCAATAACGCGATTACGGATGCTTAGGCACCCATTCCGTCTTCGAATGAACCTGTCGCTATCGGGAAGCAGAGTTCGTCTTTGACATAACGGATACCGTTCTCGCTGGTCGCGTCCAAGTCTCTGTATGCGCTCTCGGCCTCGACCACCAGCGGCGCGGTGTCGGTATTCATAATCTTGCAATACTTGTCTACATAGCCGATATGGATCATCAACTCGGCATACCGCAGCATATTCAATTCGCCGCTGGGGATATCGACGAACTGCATCGTACGTTCGGGCCAATCGAAGGCCATATGCCGCAGCGGCAGGTGCGGTCGCACCACATTGTTCTTGACGTGACAACCGTATACTCTGTCGGCGACCTTGCGGAACCGCGTCTGCCAGTCTTCGCCTTCCCAGCAATGTGAAGGATCGGCGTTAACCGTAAGGCACTTATCGCCGTCGCAGATATCGACCAGCTTATTGAAATCGTCCGCACACATGGCCGCAGTACCCGGATGAATTTCATGCGCCAGATAGATACCGAGCGAGTTCGCCTTTTCGCGGAGTTTGGCCGTTTTTTTAACGAAACGTTCGGCGCCTTCCTTCATAAAATCGAATCCGGGCCCTTTCCAGAAGCCCCAGGTATAGCCGGTGGCGATTTCCCAGCCGAATGCTATACCCCAGAACATGGGGACGATCTTGGTACCCAATTCAGCGGCGAGGTCGAGGAATCTGAGTAGATAATCCTCGGCCCAGCGCTCGATTTCCTCCGGTGACTTCTGCGCCACGTCACCGGGTATAAACGGGCGAATCGTCGGGCTGCCGGTCCAGGCGGTGGTATGCGCCCAGAACGGGCAATGCCCCGAAACGCCGTCTAATTTCAATTCGTTCTTCTCGAAGACGTCCTTGATCTCTTTTGCGCTTCTGAGGCCGTTATCGCCTTCGAGAAGGAAGTTCGACGGCTGCGCACCGTCGGCGCCCGCCTTTTTCGCCCATTCACAAAATTGTTCAAGTGTCTTTGCGCCGTGTTGCGCACCTTCAATACTGGAATGAAAACATTTCTGAGCCATAATAATCTACCTTTGTTAATCGTTTGACTTCCGACGAATACCGGGGTTTTCGTCTAAAAGCAATCGCAAACTGATATTTTCGTTATTTTTTCGTCATTTTCGGAGGCTTTGAAGCCGTTGAGAACATTAGTCCATCGGAGCCAATACCAATCGCCACAGATTCACTGCGCTCCAATTCTCCTTATCCGCCGGAGAAAGGATGACATGATAAACCCCGGTTTTCGAAAAATCCACGTATCCGATCTCCACCATCTTCGTTCTGTCCCAGCCGCCGGTACCATCGACTCTGAACTCCAGAGTCTGATCGTTCAATTGCAGCTTCATGGGCCGTGAGCCATCCGGCTTAGCGAATTCGCCGAGAACGGAATATTTTCCCGGGCTCCGAATATTCGCCAGCCAATGAACGCGTTCGGACGGATCATCCCAGAAACCGATATTCGGGCGATCCAACTTTTCTTCCGTTGCGATCTGGTCACCTTCCAGCGTTGCTTTATCGGCGGTCAGACTCGTGTAATTCCCGCTGAACACCTTAGCCATCGGATCAACACTTGTATCGAATCCGGTGAGTTTCAGACAATAGGCGAACTTGCACGGCCGCTCGGTTTCGTCCAGCTCCGGCATACTGATCACCGGCCGGTCTCGGTCGTTCACCGTAAACTCGAGAGGCTCATCATAACCGAGCATTTCTATCCGCGCTCCGGCCTCGGCCTCGGCCTCTCCGATGTTTACCGCGGACAGTTCAACGTCGTCTTCGGGCCAGCCGAGAATGACGGCATAGAGGGTTTTTCCGTCCTTGCTCCGGGTATAGCGGATATCTTTGGATGAATACCTCCCCGACCAGCGTATAAACGCGCCACCCTTGCCTATCCGTGTGGGGCCCTCGCCGAAGACCTCCCATGGTCGCGTATTATATATTGCCTCGCCGCAGACCTTCAACCATTCACCGATCTCCAGGAGTACGCGCTTCTGGTTCTCCGGTATCGTGCCGTCCGCCTTCGGCGAGATATTCAGCAGGAGAACGCCATTCTTACTGACGATGTCGATGAATGAATGCAGCACCTCCTCGGTCGGCTTAATCGTTAAATCCCTCGTATAACACCAGCTGCCGCGGCTAATCGTGTCATCGGTCAACCATGCGTAATCGGTCAGGCGATCCGCGCGCCCTTTCTCGAAGTCCTCGACTCCAATCGCGCGCGGGAGGTCCGTCTGTTTGAATGTAACCACAACGTCCTTACCCCAATACTCAGCCTTATTGAAATAATACGCCAGGAACGATGTCCTGTACTCATCAGGGATTTCGTCCAGCCAGGAATCGAACCAGATCAGATCGGGCCGGTAATTATCGATAACCTCGAGAAGCTTACCTTTCCACATATCGAGGAATTCGTCCCTCGGCATATAGCCATACATTATCGCATTTTCAGGGTCTTCCAAGAGTGAGGGGAAGTCCTTTTTGACGTACTCGTAGTGTCCCGTCCAGTTATCCCCCTTCTTCCACAGATTGTTCCGCGCATGGTGAAATGTGGTTACGAACCGCATCCCGTGAGCGCGCACCGCCTCCTCGAGTTCACCGGTGATATCGCGCTTCGGCCCTTTTTCTTCGGCATTCCAGGGCGTCTGATCGCTGGCCCACATCGAGAAACCGTCGTGATGCTCGGCGACCGGCCCCGCAAAACGCGCGCCGGCGCGCTCGAATAAAGCGGCCCATTCTTCCGCATCAAACTTCTCGGCCTTGAACATAGGCACGAAATCCGGATACCCGAACTCGGTCTGCGGCCCGTACGTCTCGATATGATGCTCGTACTCGGAGCTCCCCTCGATATACACATTTCTCGGATACCACTCATTGCCGAACGCCGGCACCGAATACACGCCCCAGTGGAAATAGATACCGAACTTGGCGTCGAGGAACCAGTCGGGCGCCTCGTTGTGTTTTTTCAAGGACTCCCAGTCCGCCGTGTAACTCGATCCGGCGCAGGCCTGAAATCCGATGCAGCCGGTCATCATGGCCGCCGTTATTAATGTTTTCAGCCTGGTTATTCTTCGTATTGTTCTTACTTTCATACACTCACCTGTCGTTCTTCCATCACAACACCCCCTCGACCAATGCCCTCGGATATAATACCGGCCTCCACCATAAATCCGTACTTTCAATCCTTGATGTTAAAGTGCTTTAATGAAAGCTCAATAAAAAACGGCCCTTGAATTCGTTATTCGATGCCTATTAATTCTTTGGGCAAATGTAGCCAGCTTCCACCTGTCGAGCCATCCTCAGCGAAGAAGGAATAGGCATTACACCAACCACTCCAATCGGGTTTTTGAAACCTTAATATTATTACGGTTCGATACCGATAAGCACAAGCGGTACGGCCGGTACGCCACGACCTTGGCGAATTACGTTGTAAAATTCGCCCTCATAATAAGCGACTCCCGAACTCATCCGGCTCTGAAGGAACTTGGTTGGAAGAATTTCGATTCCCACGTCAATGTGGTCGCCCACATAAAATGCCAGATGCTTGACAAATAAATCATAAGCGATAAAGGCATATTTCCCAAACTGAACTTCAACGGCTACACGTTCTTTAACGAAATCTGTCTGATTATAACTGTAGATCGGCGTTTGGCCGGCTGCGATTATCTCCTGTTTCTGTTCATCCGGCGACAAAGCGAGCGTTTTACGAATCAACTTTTCGCTTTTAGTAACCCAATAGACTACACGGCTTTCTTCCCAAGACGCTCGCCGGAACATACTATTAAATGCTTTATTCATATCGACGGGGCTATACAGAACTTTCCCTCTCATTGTCTTTTCTTCAGAGATTTTAGTTCGGCATTTTCCGGCATCGACCATAGAAATGACTTTTTTAATCTCATCCCAAAGACTTGGTCTATGAACGAGAAGAAACTCGAGTCCATTTAGATGGGAATAAGTCTCAGAAATCTTCATCGATTTCCTTATTCATCCTTAGAGTTATTATCAAAAAGCGTCATTTGCCCAAAATCATTTTTACGTGGTACGACAGTAGGATTATTCCCTGCATTAACTGGAACAAAAACCTGCCTGGTCATCGGCCTAGTACGCAACGTACAGTCTATTTCTTGCTGAATCCGCTGTCGTGCAAGTCGAACATAGTTTGGAAGTGTTTCCGCACCAACGCCACGACGTTTATGACGAATCGCCGCAATAATCGACGTGCCTGTTCCAAGAAACGGATCAAGCACCCAATCTCCCTCGTTCGAGAGACTGAGCACTAATCGTTCAATTAGCTCGACTGGAAACTGACATGGATGCTCTGTTTTTTCCACATGATTGTTTTTCACATTTGGAATTATCCATAAGTCTCCGGGATTCTTACCAAGCGGATTGCATGAGTACTGACCAGCTTTGGGGCCCTTGAAATGCTTTTTTTGAGGATACTTCTGAGGAATACGTACAGGATCAAGGTTAAAAACGTAATCATCCGATTTTGTAAACCAAATAATTGTCTCGTAACGCCCGGAAAAACGTTGGCTACAATGTAAGCCATGTTCGAAATGCCAAATAATGCGATTCCGCATTTTAAAACCAATTTCTGAAAAAATTGGATAAAGCACAGCGTCCAAAGGAATTATGGAACCCCTATCAACGTAGTTTCCTACTTGCCAGCATACACTTCCCGTAGGGGTAAGAACGCGGGCACACTCCTTAATTACACGCGCTTGCTGTTCCAGGTATAAATCGAGATGGAGTTTTTTTTCGTATTCTTTTCCGATGTTATATGGAGGTGAAGTAACAATAAGCTGGAGAGACTCATCTGGAATACTCTTGAGTAATTCAATACAATCGCCGGGGTACACAACGATTGTCTCTGATAAAGCAAATTCGTCTGCAATCTCATGACTACGACTAAATAAGGTTTCGCCACCTTTAATCATATTTTTCGAAATTAATCATTCATTTGCCATTTATCAATTATCAATAATCTAACAGGCATCTCGCAGTTACAAACGTAGTCTGTTTTATTGCAGGATGTCGCCGACATTTCTTATTAAGTTTATTCATCTCATTCGCGTATGTCAATTTACCCTTGCCAGTGTCCCAACAAAAAAAACAGCACCAGGTTCTCTAATTTGAAATTGAATATCTACTTTTCCTAACAAGGCATGACGGGCATAATCGCGCAGCGTAGTTAACAAAAAGTATTATGACAAACCCCATCTTGGTAGCATTGGACACGTCGGATTCGGACGCCGCCTTGGCGTTGGCCGAAAAACTGGCGCCCGTAGTCGGAGGATTCAAGATCGGCAGCGAACTGTTTACATCGGCCGGACCGGATATCGTCCGAAGCATCCGCGAAATGGATAAGGATGTCTTTCTGGATTTGAAGTTTCATGACATACCGAACACCGTCGCGCACGCCGTCGCCGCCGCAACGCGATTGGACATTCAAATGCTCACTGTCCATACATCAGGCGGCCATACCATGCTCGAAGCCGCAGTAACAGCTTCCAAGGAAGAGGCGGCCGCGCTCGGCATAACACCGCCGCTGGTGCTCGGCGTTACGATCCTGACAAGCCTGGGCTCGGATGACATGCAGAAGATCGGAATGGATGCGAATGTAAGCAGACAAGTGCATAGGTTATCGAGGCTCGCCGCCGATTCCGGCATCCACGGCCTTGTATGCTCACCATTGGAGGTGGCAAAGCTCAGACAGGAAATGCCGGAATACTTTACACTCGTTACGCCGGGGATACGGCGCTCCGAAGATACGCGTTCGGATCAAAAACGCACGCTCAGCGCGCCGGACGCAATCGAGGCGGGCGCCGATCGGCTTGTTATCGGTCGTCCTATCTGCGCGGCGCCGGACCCGCGTAAAGCGGCCGAAGAGATACTCCGATCCATAACCGCATAAACACCGATAGAACACCCGTAACAAGCAACCACGCTGATTCGGAGCGCGGCTGTGCCGAAGGCCAGCCGCAACACTTTCGAAAAGGCGTTGTCTCCGATAATCAGATGAAGGTCTCGCATCCGCTACCGCTGCCGCTGATCCTTGCGGCCACAGCCGCGCCCCGCCAGCGGACTTGAAAATTGCTTACGCAATATATTCGATATCGCTACTGATTAGATTATTAAGCAGTTTATCACTATCGCCCGGCTTCGATCTGCTCCAAAGCGGAAAGCGCTTCCTCATTCTCCGGATAAGTTGAAAGCACCGAACGGTACGCGGATTTCGCACCGTATATATCCCCCATCTCGTAACAACACCTGCCAAGGGACATACCCGCATTCTGATCGCCGGGATTGTTGTTTAGAACACGCGAGAAAATATTAGCCGCATCCTCGAAGCGCCGCATTTGAAGATTCGTTTCGCCGATCAGGCGTAAGGCATATTCGTTATTCGGATCGATTTCCAGCACCCTCTGAATACCGAATTCAAATATATCCGCCCGTTGCGCGTCCAGCCCGGCAAGCGCCAGGTATACGTGGAGTTCCGCGTTCTCCGGGGAATACTCAGAAGCCTTGCTGAACGCTGTAATCGCATCTTCTGTCCGCCCTAGCTCGTACTCCAGGCTTCCGAGCATGACCAGGATTTCCGGGGATTCGGGCTCCAGTGAAGCCGCCTTTCTGAAACTCTCTGCCGCGCCGAGCGTATTCCCCTCGGCCCGCGCCTTTTCGCCGGTGTCGATCAGACGCTGAACCACGGACTCAGCGCTTTTTGCTCCACGCCCTTCCGGCTCGGAGACCTCATGCCCTCTTGACACGCCGCTGCCGTTTCTCCTGTTCAACACCTCCAAGCCGTCTATGGCCTGCGTATTATCGGGATCGATCTCGAGTATACGGCCAAGAACCATCCGTGCAGACTCAAACTCATTCAGCTCAAAAAAACACTTTGCCAGTGGGAGCATCGCCGCTACGTCATCCGGCTCTTCATCCAGTAAAGATTTATAAAGCTGCGCCGCCTTTAAATACACGCCGTTCTCCAAGAACAGGCCGGCAAGCAGGTTAGCCGCATCCCGGCGCTTCGGGTCCAGTTCAATCGCTTTTTTCAACGCCTTTTCGAAATCGTCGGCATACCCCGCCTTTTTGCAAGCAGCCGCCAGCATCGTGTGGTAGCCCGCATCTTCAGGCGCCAAGGATACCGCCTCCTTCATTAGCTTTGCCGATTTCCTGAAGTCACCTAACTGGAACTCCATCGATCCGAGGCTTGCAATAAACTCGTGATCATCCGGGTCAACCACTAATCCGAGTGAAAGAAAATCCCGCACTACACCCAGCTCACCTCGCTCATGGTATCGCCCCGCGAACCGGTCTATAAGCGATTTTAATTGTTGCTTTGTCTCGGATTCACACATAATCAAACCTCTTTGATATTACCCGGCAAGTACTGAAGCCGATACGAGTCCCCTTACTGCAACAATTTCAATACGTTCTGCGGCAGCGTATTCGCTTGGGCCAGCATCGCTGTCGATGCCTGCACGAGCATGTTTGACCTCGCGAACTGGGTGGATTCCTCGGCCACATTCACATCCTGGATGCGTGATGTCGCTGCGGTCAGATTCTCCTTGCCCACCGTCAATTGCTCGGACTTCAACCGCAGTCGCGACTGAGACGCGCCTATCGTCGCGCGGTCTTCGGCCAACTGGTCGAGCGCGGCGTTCACTGCATTTATCGCGCTTGCAGCGTTTGTTGTTGAATCAACCGATGACAAACTAATGGCATCGGAATATTCGGAAGCGGCCAGGTCGATAACGTTCAACGCCATTGTCTCGCCTTCGGAATCAATCGTCACTTCCAGCGAATCCGGCGGTGTAGCCGGATCGGAACCGAACAGATCAACGCCGTTGAAGGACTTTCCTTTCACCTCGTCAATAAAGTTCTGCAACTCGCTGAACTCGATGTTATACATCGACCTGTCATCGTCGGACTTAGTAGCGTCCTGCGCCAATATGGCCAACTCACTCATGCGCTCCAATGCCGAGGATATCTTATTGAGATACCCATCCTGAGTTTGCAGGAACGACACGGCATTGCCGACATTCGACTCCGCCGCGTCGATGCGTTTCAGCTTGGCGTCAAGCCTCATGGCCATCGCCAATCCCGCGGCATCGTCGGCGGGCTCGGTGATCTTTGACCCCGAGCTGAGCCTTTTAAGTGATTTCGAAAGCTCGGAATTGAACGTCTGAAGATTGTTCGTAGCCGAGTTCGCCTGTAAGTTGTGGTTTAAGATCATACTGCATCCTTTCTTTCAGAATCCTGTTTTTCTTGTTTCGAATTTCTCCTTTGCTGTGATTCGTTTTCTTTTATCTCCCCGTCGGAAGCCGGCGGTTGTTTCATCAAATCCATACGTGCCCTGGCCTCATCCACCGCCCCGTCACAAGCCTTCGCCAACCGCGGCAGCGGCGGACGCTCTTCGGTCAGCGCTTCTTTATTTGCCCGTTGTATCTCTTCGTATACCTCCCGCCGATGCACCGGGATATCCGCAGGCGCTTGAATACCCAATTTAACCGCGTCACCGTCGACCCGCACCACCTTCACCACTATCCGCCCGTCTATCACGATGCTCTCATTCAGTTTTCGGGAAAGTATCAACATAAACCGTTAACTAAAATTTGTTTTACTCCGAAATAGGCAACGGAAACTTGCATGGCAATTCCGATGCATTTGCCGGAACCACCTGCATAGCCTTCAACGTATTGCGGTTGATGACGATCGGCCCTTTCAAGTTCACTGTCGCAACACCCGGCCGATGCAAAGTCACTATATTGAAAAGCACCGCATCCTCCGGGTTCTCGAGCTCAAGAAAGCGCGTGTCTTCCTCGTCAATGTCAGGCCGATAATCCGGCGCCGCCACGAACGGCGACATAACCAAAAACGCCAGTTGCGGATTACTTACGACCTGAAACCACAAAAACGGTGACTCCTCGGATACCAAACGCAGAACGTACTGCTTGATCCCCTCGAATCCCAATAAACCCAACGGCATCTGGATGATTTTCTCCGCCTGCTCCGTTTGCCTTTCCATATCTATTGTTTGAATGGATTTCATGACTCAACCATTTCCTTCGGCTCGCTAAGCACAGGACATGCCAACTTTTTCGGACTCCGATAAATTCCTCCCCCTGTTCAATCCGCCGTAATTTCGAATCATAGGCATATAACGCTCATATAACGCCGCCCCATGATTCATCGGCATGTTCGAAAAATATTCGTCACCGCCAAAGAAAAGCCTTCGGCTATAACCCTCCCCTCTCTTGCAAATTATTGTCCCCTGGGAAAATGCATCCACCCAAAACTCTAATCTAGGCAATTTTAACCCATGCACACGTAAATTCTTACCCGGAAGAATTTTACTCGGGAAAATTTGGACAGCGCCAAAATTTCTTTACTAAGGACTGAATACCGGCAGAATGCCTGCTGTCAAATAATGACTATATCGAACAATGCACAGCGAAGCACTTGTCATAGTCCCAACCTATAATGAAAGGGAGAACCTGCCGAAGTTGGCCGACGCGGTACTTGCGCTACCCGAGCCGGTGGACATTCTGGTAGTCGACGACAACTCGCCCGACGGCACGGGTGAGATCGCAGACCGGTTATCGAGCGAATACCCGCAGATACACGTGCTCCACCGAAAATCAAAGGCCGGACTCGGCAAGGCGTACTGCGCCGGATTCCTCTGGGCGATCGAAAAGTCCTACGAATACATCTTCGAGATGGACGGCGATTTCTCGCATAATCCAAACGATATCCCAGCCTTCCTCAAGGCCATAAAAAATGCCGACATGGTACTCGGCACGCGCTATCTCAATGGGATTCGCGTCATCAACTGGCCGCTGAAACGGCTCATGCTCAGCCTCACGGCCGCCAAATACGTGCAGGTTATCACCGGCATGCCGTTTTCCGATCCGACAGGCGGATTCAAATGCTTTCGCAAACGCTCCCTTCAATCCATCGACCTCGATGCGGTGAATTCCAACGGCTACAGCTTCCAGATAGAAATGACCCACAGAATCTGGCGTCAGGGATTCAGGATCAGCGAAGTCCCCATCGTGTTTACCGACCGCGTCCAGGGCAGCTCGAAGATGTCCGGCAATATAGTTTGGGAAGCGATTTGGATGACCTGGCGCCTCCTATATCAAAACCGGTTCCGCCGCCGCCCACGCAAAAGAGATCTGAGATTTGAGATCTGAGATCTGAGATTTGAAATTTGAGATTTGAGATCTGAAATCTCAAATCCAGCACCTACTCATATACCCTGATATAGTCCACGTACATATCGGAGCCGTTGCCGTAACGCTCCAGATCGATCGGCCAACCACTGATTCCACCAATGGCATAGTTCACCAGGATACAGTGCGGATCACGCGACATCTCGTTGGTCGGATGCCGAAACACTTCGATATTATCGAAATAGTAAACCGTCTCCTTCAGCCCGACACGCACACCATAAGTATGGAACGTAGTCGACCAATAAGACTTGCCGCCGAGCTCGGTCATGTCGACGCGCGTATGGTAACTCTCCTTTTTGTTTCCCTCGGCATCGGTTTGCCCCCAGAAATGACTGACGATGGAATAGCCTGGATGGTTTGGATTACCCTTTCCCACGCCGCCGTAGGCCTCGACAATATCCAGCTCATCACCGGGCTCACCATGTTCCAAACTGGTTATTGTCCAGAACGCCGGCCATGTTCCCGGCGCGGATTGCGCGGTAAAGCGACATTCCATATAACAAGGCGGCTTGGCCCAAAAACCCTCGCCATCCATATCCACCGTGGCAATCAAGCCGGTACCGCCCCTGGTGCCATCGGGCTTGCGCGCCGCAATCCTAAGATACGTGTCGCGTTGGCTGAACGGATCAAGGCGTTCGCCCGGACTCGTGAACGGCCAACCACTGAAGTCACCGAACTTGGGTTTATGCGCGTTGTACCGCGCGCCGCGTCCGTCCTTCGAGATAGACAACGGACCGCTAAAATCATCTAAAAAAACCAACTCCATACCCTCTGCAGCCGGCGGATCGGTTTCCGGAATGCCCTGGTTCCACTTAACGCCGCCTGTGTTATATAGCTGCAGCTCGTAGATGTCCTTTTTTCCATCGCTGTTTCGGGCGAAAATCCGGATGTTCACCGGACCGTTCGGAAATTTATCAGCCGGAAACACGAACGCTCCGTTTCCCGAGGCGTCAAGCTCAATGCCGTTCGGCGTAAGACATTCATCATACCCCCACTTGCCGGGATGCTCCTTCGTCGGCTGCCGCCGGCACATCGCCTTGGCGTATTGCATTCCCTTTGCCGTGAACTCGACCGTAACATCGCCCTTGACGTCACTACGATCGTCGGGGCGCGTCACCGAAACGGCCTGCACCCAATCCCCGCCGCCGTTGTCCCGGCCGTAATTGAATTCGAGATACTCTGTATTCGGCGCAGCCGGCTTCGCGTTCATCGCCGTCTCAGCCGCCGCCGATAGCGGCAATTCCGACACTAATCCCATTATCAGGCTACCGATCACACTATAGTAAATCCCGTTCAACATAATTCGATTATAGTTATACTTGTTAACCTCTCAACAACTTGTTCCAGGCCTTCCTGGGCGTCAATCGCCTGGCCACGTTCCAGGCATCGAGCGAGCGCGGCTGGAGGTTAAGAGTGCCGAGGCGCTTTTCCCAATTCCCGACGGAAAGCGCGCTTACACCGAGCAGCCTTGCAAATTGGCCCTGCGACATACCGAACTTCGCGCGCAGCTCGGCAACAGACCTGCCGGTGACAGGTTGCGTGCTTGAAGCGGTTCTCGACGCAACGCCTGCGGCGCCTTTTCGCGAGACAGGGCTTTTTCCTATCCGGTCCGGACTCTTGACATTTTTCGTTTTGCGTTTTCTCGCGCGTTTCGCCGGGGTCTTGGGTGCTTTCTTCGGCTTTGCCGCGGTCTTTTTCCGTTGAGTGGATGATTCCGGTTTGGCGGATACCGTCTCTTCCGACATTTCGATACCGAAGACATCCGTCAAGGCGTCATCCGCTATACGCCGGCGTCTGTCCTTCGCGCCCGCGGCGGCGCCGGTGACATCGACATCGGCGGTAATTAATTCTTCATGGTCGACTCCACGAAGGAGAAAGAGAAGCTCCGGTTTTTTATCCAAACGCGCGCCTACGCCGTAAAGGACGGCCGCCACATGCTTGCACATAACCGCCCAGTCGGGGCAACTACATTCCAGACTTATTTCCCCGGGTAACGGGAACAGTCCATTGTTTCGATCGGTTACGATAGACATCACGTTCTTGGAAAACTTGCCTTGAAGGAGCTCGAGGAGTGAACCGATCCGGCCTGCGCAGAGTTTTTTCACGGCGCTCCATTTCTTCCGGGCAAGCGTCTTAATATCCACCTTCACTTTGTAAAGGTCGGTACCGCTCACCATGGCGTTGATCTCACCCGTTGCGATATCGAGGTGGCATACGGAGCCGTTACGCACGTAACTGCGACCGCGCGGCAGCCGGTTCTCGTAGTCACTGAAAGACTCAAGATGCCCGCACCAAGCCGTACCCCAGAAGGTTCGCGCTATTTTCCGACCTTCGATCTCAACAGGGTGAATATCATGCCCTTTCTTGCGAAGGTTCTCCATTTTCTTCAGGTCGCGCTTGCGCCGCATGGCAACCGGCACGTATGGTCTCCAACCGTATCTGCTCATTTATATTTGTCTCCTACAATTTCGCTCGATCGATATCCAGCGATACCACATTGAGTAATTCCTCGTTACTCATCTCCGTCAACATCGACTCGGCCCCGGCCTTCAGGATGTCGTCGGCTAAATTTATTTTTTCGTCGATCAGTGCGTCAATCTTCTCTTCAACCGTCCCTCTGCATATAAACTTGTGTACCACAACGTTTTTGTGTTGACCAATACGAAATGTCCTGTCCGTGGCCTGATTTTCCACGGCGGGGTTCCACCACCGGTCGAAATGAATCACATGCGAAGCGGCGGTAAGATTGAGCCCGATGCCGCCCGCCTTAAGAGAAAGAACGAAAAACGGCGGCCCGCCTTCATTCTGAAACATCTCAATCAGCGCTCTTCGCTTCTTCACCGTCGTCCCGCCATGCAAAACAAGACCTTCGCGACCGAACACCCCGCCGAGAAAGGCGGCGATAGGCTCGGTCATCTCACGGAATTGCGTGAACACCAGCAGCTTTTCCTGTCGCGACGCGATTTCCTCGCAGATTATCCGGAGCCGTTCGAACTTGCCGCTTTCAGACGATTCGTATCCGCCGTCACCGATAAACTGGCTGGGGTGATTGCAAATCTGCTTGAACCGCATCAGGTAAGCCAGGACAAGCCCGCGGCGATTGATCCCCTCGATTTCCCTGAGCGCCAGCGCAAGTTCCTTTACCGACTTTCCGTACAACGCTGCCTGCTTTTTCGTCAGGCCGCAAAACGCCTTCATCTCCGTCTTATCAGGTAAATCCGTTATAATACTCTTATCGGTCTTCAACCGTCTGAGCACGTACGGTCCGATCAAATTCCGCAGGGGCGCGTAACGATCATGCGCCCGCGCATCGAGGGCCTTGACGAAATCCTTAAACTTAGCGCCGGAACCCAGCAGTCCGGGGCAAAGGAAGTCGAACAACGACCAAAGCTCAGAAAGCCGATTCTCTATCGGCGTGCCCGTAAGCGCAATCCTGGCGTCCGCATCCAACTGTTTAACCGTCCTCGTCTGACGCGCCGATGGATTCTTGATGGCCTGCGCCTCGTCCAATATCACAAGCCGCCATTTCACATCGAGCAGCCATTTCTGTCTAAGCAACATTCCATACGTGGTAAGCACTACGTCGGCTTTGGAATAAATCCCGGCGGGGCTCCTCGCCATTGCGGCAATCGCCGCCTTATCAGTTTCCGACGGATGAACAAAAACCGCCTCGAGCGTCGGCGCAAAGCGCTTGATCTCCGCCTTCCAGTTCGATAACAGCGATGCCGGCAATACGAGCAACGACGGCTTTTCGGATGTCTTCTCCTGCTTCAAGGCCAGCAGTAGGGATAAGACTTGAATGGTCTTGCCCAAGCCCATGTCATCGGCAAGACACGCGCCGAGCCCAAGCCGCGATAAAAACCAAAGCCAGTTGCGTCCCACCTCTTGATAATGCCGAAGCTTACCACGGAAATCCTTGTCGTCTACTTTGCCGTCCAAGCCCTCGGGGTTCCGTAAACCCGATAAAACATCCGAAAGCCATTTGCCCGCGTCAACGAATGACCACTCGCGCTCCCCGGCTTCAGGCGAACGCTCGACATCCAAATCCGCCGGCGCGCCCGCCAATAAACGCATGCCTTCTATAAACGAAAGCCCCCGCTCCGCCGCTTCAGCCTCAACCTGCTTCCAATGTTCCAATGCCTCCGATAATTTCTCCCTGTCGACCTCGATCCATTGCCCCTTTATATACGCGAGGCCGTCCTCGGACTCCATGATCCGGCGCCACTCCTTTTCAGTCAGACTCTCATCCCCAAGGGCCAGCCCGACCTTGAAGTCCAGCATAGAGCCGGCATTGAAACGGCCCTGTCCCTTATCGCCTATGGTAACCGACACGCGCGGACGCGGGCGTTTCCGCCACCAGTCCGGCAGCCGCACCAGGAGTCCGCTCTCCTCCAGAACAGGCACGTTCTTCAGCAAACGATACGCCTCGCCCGGCGTCCATGCCAATGGATGAAAGACATCGCCGGAATCAACCAATTCCTTGACGAAATCAGCTCGCTCCGACGCGCGGTAAACGGGTGAAAGCAGATTAATCAACGCCTTCTTGTTTCGCTCACCCGCGTATTCCTGCAACGCCTTGCCCAAGGGTTTGTACTGAATACGCCCGCCCTTGGAAAGACTCGGCGCATAGGTAGCAAGAAACGCGAAGGGGTACTCGGGATCGCGCTTGTTCTCGGCAAGATGGAAACAGACGCGCCCAACCTGATGCCAGACCGCTGCATACCTCTTCAACCATACGTTCAAACCGTCCCCCGCCTCGGAAATCCGTCCCCGCACCCAAGTATCCAAATCAATCCAAAGACCACGCAACACATCGGCGCTCAGATATTCCCCACCTTGCATGGGCGGTGCAGACAACAGCAGGCTCGCCAAATCTGACTCAACAGGCGGCTCGATCGGACTGATCCGATCCCCTGCAACCTCAGGTGTGCGGCAGAGCTGTGTTAGATAAAGACATGAGAAATCCCGCCAAAAAGAAAATGGCGCCGGCGTCGGCATGTCCGGCCGCGTGGCGGCAAGCGCAAAAAGACCCGCGGCCTGCGAACCTGCGAAACCGGCGACAACCCTCTTCATCCATGCGCCGGTTTCACCATCGCTATCACCACCATACACCTCTTGAAGCCTAAGGTGTCCGGCAGGCGTTAGACTAAGATTATAATCCATTTCATTCTTAGTCGCCATGGCTCCCTCGCCACTCACAGTAAATAAATCTCACGCTCTCTAATTTCCCTACACATCCGTATGCTCGGTCTAATTCAAATGCCGAATCCTGATTCATTCTATTTATATCCGTGTATCACAACAACCTGAGTTTTCACTTTTATGCGGGCGCCCAATCAAGTCAAGATTTCGTCTGCCCCATAACACAAAACAGACTATTCCTTCTCCCCGGAGCCGGACATGGCATCTATCTTATTTAATGCGTCGACAAACTGTGCGTGTGCGCGCTCTAAATATGTCTTCGCCTCCTCGGCATAGCCGTCCGAAGCGGCGGACCATACGCGGTTCAGATAGCGTTCACCCGCGGCGAAAGGACTCATCACCTCCGCGTACGCCTGTAGTCCATGCAGGTGCGCCAGCGTCTTTCGCGCATCGGCGAAACTCATCAAATCATCCGGAAACAATTTGTCCAGTTCGTCCGGAAGCGCATTAATGTTAAGAGAATCCCGGCGTTGGATGAGTTCCGAAAGGTGTTTCACTACCTTGGAGAGCGTATCGACGAGTGTAGACATATTGACGTCCACCGTCTCTGAAGCCAGCGCCTCACTGCGGTAAGCCAGACGGATCATCACCAGCCCCGACACTCCGACGATCATTGACAAGATATAATATTGCCAGACCACGCCTTCGGTCTCCTTCACGGAAAACAGCGCGCCGCCGAGAAATCCAATCACCACCAGGACGAAGCCGATTATCTTAAAATAATCTTTCGTTTTCATGGCCCGGCCGCTCCTTTAAAAATCATGTACAACGCGAATCCCACCCCTACCAAGGCCTCACCCACGATCAATCCTGCGGCTACGGGGATTCCGTATGCCTCACTAAAACGCCGGCCCTTGGCCGCATCGCTTATTTCGCGTCCTACAGCGCCGATCGTGTACGTCAGTACGATACTGAACGGCAGGTAGAATCCCAGCCCGACCTGGATACCGAGTCCGCCGACACCCGTGAAGCTCAGCAACGCGCCCAGTCCGGCGCCTGCGATATATTTATGCGCCGGCACATCACCGCCGAGGATGCCTTCGATCATACTGGCCAAGGCCTGACCTTGCGGAGCGGGAAGCTTATCCGACCCCAGCTTATACGCCTCATGTAAAACGTATATCAACGCCATAATCAGGAGGGGCCCCAACCAAGTGGCGAGAAATTGACCTGTTTGCTGTTTTCGCGGACTCGCACCGACCAGGTAACCGGTCTTTAAGTCCATCATCAAGTCCGTCGCCTGCGCCATCGCCACGCAAGTGGCCGCGCCGACGGTAACGGCGGCGATCACGGCCTTCTGCTCTTCGAGTCCACTGGCAACGATAATGAGGATAGTCACGCCGATAAGCGTCATTCCGCTCAAGGGCGACCAATTTGTTCTGCCGATACACTCGGCGAGGATCACACCGGCTATCCATATCCACAACGTCCCCAGCAGCGCCATTAACGCGCCTCGGGCGAAACCGATTTGTTCAACCGATTGTATCGCCACCCAACAGAGCATTATGAAGGCGCCGATAATCCCGGCGTACAGAAACTGTATCGGCATTTCGTCCTTTGACAGCGCGCTCCGTGATTTGGCGGCCGATTGCATACTCCGCACCGCGCTGGTGATAAGCGGCAGCGCCAGGGCGATGCCGGCTATCGCACCACCGATCAGCATCCCGATCCCCACCGGCCGGAATACGGTCAGCCGAAGCGTTTCCGGCACACTTTCAACAGTGCCGGGCGCGGGCACCAGGTTCATCGACGCCAAGACCGGCGCCAGCACCCAATAGCAGACGTATCCGCCTATCACGAAACATAACCCGCCGCGGCCCGCTATGAATCCCGTCCCCACCGTCAACAGCGATATAAACCAAACACCGTTCATATACGCGGGCATCCCTATCAATGCGCCCAGGTCAAAATTCTCGAATTGCTCTACACCCTCGATCCGGCTCATGTATTGACTGATCAGATGAACAAGGCCGCTGATCGCGCCGCCGGCCAGAAGCAGCTTCGCCTTTCGCAAACCCGCACCGGGTGACTTTAAAATTGTCGCCACAGCCACGCCGCCCGGATAAGTCAGACGCTCGAAATCGATCATCTGTTTCCTGAGCGGTATGATAAATGCAATGCCGAGAAAGCCGCCGGCAATACAGGCAAAAATCATGAGCGCAGGATTAAAGTCCGTGTAATTCAGGATGAACAACGCGGGGATCGAGAACATCATCCCCGCCGACGCGCCGTTGACGGCGCTGGCTATCGTCTGGCTGATATTATTCTCGATTATGCTTGTACGCCCCAGGATACCGCGCAGGATGCCGTAGCCGAGTATAGCAGCCAGCTCGGAGCCCTCCAGGGAAAAGCCCAGGATCAGCGCAGCGTAACCTATGCTGATGGTTATCACTGCGCCGATCAAATACCCCACGATCACGGAGGTCAGTGTCAGCTCCGGGTACGCGCGCGGTGTTGTACGCTGGGTTCGGCTCATTTTCGGCAAACTTCTGTCGCTATCCGTCCTTCGTTATCATGAATCCACACGCCGGCGTCGCAAAAAGAAACATATAAAATGACCTAAGCACATGCCTCGCCCCTTTTCTCTTTTCTCTTTTACGAACACCTGCGGGTATGAGTGAAGAGCGGATCAGGCCGTCAGTCCAGCGCCTCTTCGGCCTGGGCCTTCAACTCATCGCCTACATCAGCTTGCAGCACGGACTCGATAAGCTCTTGCGCGGTTTCCTTTTCGGAATCCTTAAGTGACTTCGCGACATTGATCGCCGCAACCGCCGCGTCTTCTTTCAACGCCTCTTCGTCGAGCAACGAAGTCAAAAGCCCGGCCGTCTCGTGCGTCGGAACCACGGCCATGGCCGAGACGACAAGACGCCGCTCCTCGACCCGGCGCGCCGCGTCAAAGGCATCCTTGATCACACTCGCCCGGCGCGTTACCTCCACATCCGCGTTGGACTTCACCAGTTTCACCAAACCGCGTATGGCAAGGGCATTGAACGCCGCGCTCACATCGTCCTTGGACGCAACCTCAAGAAGCGGGTCAACGGCGTCGAAGGTCGTCCAATCCGCCAAGCTCCTTACGGCGGCCTCGCGGATATCGGCATTTTCACTCGAAGTTTTTTCGGCGACCGCGGCGAGGGCGTCAGTCCCGCCGACGATCCTCAAGACATCGAGAAGCTCGGCGACACCCTTTGCGTCGGCATCTTGCATTATAGCGACGATGTTCTCCGTGATTTGTTTCTTATTTTCTACTCGCGCTGCCACGCGTTTAACGGCCTCGAACGCGCCCTGCTCACCAGTTTCGACGGCCAGATCGGCCAGCGCGGTGAAGCGGCGTTCGTCTCCCAGCCTTCCCAACGCACTGAATACGGCATCCTTAACGGCGTCATCGGCGGCGGGATTCTTTGCCACCCTGAATAACAATCCGAGCGCCGCCTTATCATTTCTATCGGCCAATGCGGTAACGGCTGCGGCCTGCACGGTCGGTTCCGCTTCCAGCGCCTTGGCGCGGAGCGTGAGGTTTACACCGCGTCCGTAAATTCGTGACAACGCGCGGCGCGCAGCGTCCTTGGAGGGGCCTGCGGCGGCGGATTCGAGGAGCGCAACAACGGCTTTGCCGCTGCCGATCCGGCCCAGTGTTTCCATGGCGGTTTCCCGTACCTCGGCGTTCTCGCTATCGATCTGCTCGATAACCGCCTGTTCAGCGCGACGGTCGAGATATTCCATTACAAGCACACGCGTATCAGCGGGTAATCCGCTCAGTTTAGGCGCATATTCCCGGGAAAACCTCCTTCCATAAACATGGAACGTAACGTCCACGGCGGTTCTTTGCAACTCTCCGGCGTCGCTCTGTAATGCATCCGGCAGGAACTCGAGGGTGCTGGGCGGATTCGATCTCGATAATCCATCCAACGCCGCACTGCGCACTTGGACGCACTTACTCGTCTTCAATATTCTGCCGAACACATCGGACGCCGCTTTGTCGTCGCCTCTGCTCAAGCGCACATTACCGGCTTCTATCAGCGCGTTGGCCACTATCACCTCTTCAGGATCATAACTCTTCCACAATGCGTTTATCGCTTCGTCAGTGGCTATTTTACCCAACGCCTGCGCCGCTTCATTCAAGAGTTCGGGGTCTTGAAGCCGTTCACTGATCAACGGTACGGCCTTTGCGTCTTCAAGCTCGCTCAAAGAATTCACTAAGCCGATTACCCACCGTCGTTCGCCGCCCTTTTTGAGCGCCGCACGCAGCGTCTTCGCCGCCGCGGCGGAGGGGTTCTTCTCCAAAGCGCGCCTGGCGCATTCACGTAAACGATCGCTGTCGCTCTTCAACAACTCCGCCAGGGCGTCCACCGCCTCGCCGGCGCCTATATACTGGAGTTGGCGCACCAGCCATACCCTTGCGGGCATGGGTATTGAATCGTCTACGACCTTCGCCGCCAGGATTCCGGCCACCTTGGCGCGCTCGGCTTCGGCGCCCGGCCGCGCTGCGTTCAGGACGATTTCCTGAACCGCCATTTGCGGTTCGTATCGCGCGCTTACATCTTTATCGGACAACCGCGGCACAAGCTCTTCAATCTCTTCAGTCACCCCCGCCTGCGCGGATATCGAGAGCAAACAGGTTAATAAAGCAATAACTAAATACTTGGTTTTCATAATTCCAAAGATATTCCAGGTTTATATTTTTTACGTTTGGTAGTAGTCGATATTGATTATATAATCACGTACGGCGCGCGCCGCGGTCTGTCCAACCATCTGGACGCTTCCGCGTCACCGATAATTTCCTCGGTCTCGGGGTTCCATTTCAATGGACGTTTCAAGCGTTCGGCTACACCGCTGAGCTGGCAAATTGTGGCGCTGCGGTGACCGATTTCGGCGGTACAGATCGGTTGTTTGCGGGTTTTGATACATTGTATCCAATTATCCTGGTGCTCGCGTGATTGATACAAGTGCGTCTCTTGCGGCGCGAGCGGCTTGTTTTTCAATTCCGCCGGTATAGTATCCAGTCGGTTTCCACGGCTTACCATTACCTCGCCTTCGGTACCAACGAATTGGATCATGTGCCCGTCACGCGTAGAATGATCCCGGAGCACTTTCGTTCCATCCTTGTAAATATGCGTCTGATACCCGGCGCCTTCATATCCCTTGGGTATAAACTCGACGGGGCCTGAGTCGTCCATACCGAGCGCCCATTGGATTATATCGAAGTGATGCGCCCCCCAATCGCCGTTCTTCCTCGAACCATATTCCCAGAAGCGCCGCCATCCGCCGCCGTAGTCGCCTTTCACGCGTTCAATATTGTAGGGGTACCAGGGTGTCGGACCGAGCCAACGGTCATAATCGAATCCCTCGGGAATGGGTTGTTCCGGTAATGTCGCCGGCGGCGCGAACCGGCCGAGGCGCGCGTAAATCGTGTGAACCTTGCCGATCCAACCATTGCGCACTATCTCGCACGCCTTTCTGAAGGCGACGTTCGAGCGCTGCTGCGAGCCGACCTGGAGGATCGCCCCGGAACGCGAGGCGACATCACTGACCGCGCGGCCTTCGCGCACGGTAAGCGTCATCGGCTTCTGAACATATACATCCTTACCGCTTTCCATCGCGGCGATTGAAATGGCCGCATGCCAATGGTCGGGCGTAACCACCATCACGGCGTCTATATCGTCTCTTTGGATAATACGCTCGAATTCGTTATAAGCGTCGCAGCCTTTATACGAATCCTTTTCAAACCTCCGGGCATACGTGTTTTCCACGTATCCCTTCGCCTTCTCTCGTTTACCCTTGTGCACGTCGCATACGGCAAGGACGCGGACGTCGTCCCTGTTCGACATCGTACGCATGTGCCCTTGCATCATGAGTCCCATGCCGATCAATCCCATATTGATCGAATTACTCGGCGAGTTTTGTCCGAGAACGGACGAAGGGACAATCGCCGGCATGGCGATGGCCGCGCCGGCAACGGTGGTACGCTTGAAAAATTCGCGTCTGGATATTTGATTTTGTGTTTTCTTCATAGCCAATAACTATAATAAGGTTTTGGTGTAACAAGAACGCAAGACAGATCGGCGCTCCTTAAATCGAGCAGGCGCCGGTATACACCAATCTGATTTTCGTTGCTCCAGGATAAAACAGCGTCACGGCTGCATTCAAGATTATTTGCATTACCGCACCCAGGTCGTATCGGATTATCGGGCGGTTGCCGATATTAAGCTTCGTCTGCGCCCGGCGCGCCCGGGGCGTCCAGATCGATAAGGATATCCCTCGGCTCGGCGCCTTTGCTTGGACCGACTATGCCGCGATTCTCGAGTTCATCCATAATCCTGGCGGCGCGCGTATAGCCTAACCGGAGCCTGCGCTGGAGCAAGGAGACGCTTGCCCTTTGTTCCATCCGGATCACGTCGATACACTTCTCGATCAGCTCTTCGTCCTCGTTACACGTACTCTTCTGTTCGATTTCGTGGACGGGTCGCGAGAGTTGCTGATGGATTTCCATCTCGTAATTCGGTTTCCCCTGGCCTGCGATGAAATCGACAACCTCCTGTATCTCTTGATCCGTTACCAACGCGCCCTGCGCCCGAACCAGTCTCGATGAACCGGGCGGTAAATAGAGCATGTCGCCTTTACCCAAAAGTTTGTCCGCGCCCATTTCATCTAGGATCGTTCTCGAATCGATCTTAGAAGCCACTTGAAACGCAATACGCGCCGGGATATTGGCCTTGATAATGCCTGTTACGACGTCCACGCTGGGCCTTTGGGTGGCGACTATGCAATGAATCCCGGCCGCGCGCGCCATTTGCGTGATCCGCGCAATCGCCATCTCGACATCCGAAGGCGCTACGAGCATCAAATCCGCCAGCTCATCAATGATTACCACGATATAACTGAGTTTATCGGGGATATCCACATCGTCATCGCGCGGCACGACAATCTCTTCATCCACCTCGACTGCGAACCCGTCGGCGCCCTGCTCTGCGCGTTCCCTGGCCGCTTCTTCGACTGCCGACTCCTTTTGCTTATCCTTTTTCTTCTTCAATGGACGTTTGTTGAAGGCATGAATGTTGCGCACACCGGCCTTGGCAAAAATCTGGTAGCGTTTCTCCATTTCATTGACCACCCAGCGCAGGGCGAGAACGACCTTCTTCGGGTCCGTCACGACCGGAACGACCAAATGCGGCAGAACGTTGTACTGCTGGAGCTCGACCACTTTCGGATCGATCATGACAAAACGCATCTCCTCAGGCGTGAACCTGTACAACAGCGACGCGATAATTGAATTGATACAAACCGATTTACCCGCGCCCGTACTGCCTGCCATGAGCAGATGCGGCATTTCCGCTAAATCGGCGATAATAGGACGCCCGTAAACATCCTTACCGAGCGCCAGCGGGATATATGCATTGCTGTTCTTCCATTCATCCGTCTCCAGTAAATCGCGGAGTATTACCGTTGTCTTGATAACATTCGGTACCTCCACGCCGACGGAGCTCTTGCCCGGCACCGGCGCCAGGATATGAACCTTCTCCGCCTTCAGCGCAGCCGCCAGGTTATTGGTCAACGCAGTGATCCTCTCGAGCCGGATACCCGGGGCCGGGTGCAGCTCGTACCGTGTAATCGTCGGCCCCCGCGTAATATCACCCAACGCCACTTCTATTCCGAATTGGGCGAGTGTGTTTTGCATTATCCGCGCCTTCTCGAGCAGGATTCCCTTGGAATCCTTATGCTTAACCCCGCCCGGATCCGGATAATGCAACAGCGTATGCGGCGGAAGCTTGTAGTCTCCGATAACTGTGGGCGAAGACACAGACAACGGTTTGCTCTCCTCGCCGATATCCCGGGACGGCTTCGACTGCTTGCCTGCGGCCGTCTTGCCGGGTTTGGCGGGCTCTTCCTCCTTCCGCGCGGGCGATTGTTTACCCTTGTTGCCCGCGGCGGCCGGAGTGGTATCATCGATCCCTGAAATCCGAGGCGCGGCATCGCCCTTCTTCGAGTCACGCCTGCCGTTGATCGAAACACTTGCGTCCGTCACCTTCGGCTCGGGAGCCGGCCGAGTTTCCGCGTCCGCCGTTCCATTACGCGCGGCCGCCTTCTTCAACTTTTGCGCTTCCCTCGCCAACCTCCTGGCGCGGCGTTCCAGGCCTTTTTCGCTTTGAGAAAACACTTCCGCCCTTTCCCGGCGCTTCCTGATCAACGCCTTCACCCAGTCCACGACATGAAAATCGGTCAATAATAACAGGCATATACAATAAAAAGTGCCGAGTATTGTCGCAGCGCCGACTTTCCCGAAATACCTGAAAAAGTAATCATTCAGAAAAAGCCCGATGAATCCACCGACACTCGGCGCGTTCAGATTCTCCCTTATATCAGGCCCCAATTCCCCGCTGAACAAGTCTAACCCTGAAGAAACGACAACAAGCAAAACAACGGCCCATACCCAGCGCCTCTTCAAAAACGCCCACGCCGACGCCAAAAAACCGAGTCCGAAACAAAAGAGTAGCAATGGAAACAAAAAGGCGGACGCGCCGAAAACAAAGAAAAATATATTCGATACATGCGCACCCACAGGACCTATCAGATTCTGCGTGCTGGTATTCGCCGGAACCTTGTTAACCGCCAGGTCGGCGCGATCAAATGAAAAAAACGCCAAGGCAAGTAACAGGGAAAGACTGATCAATACAATCCCCGTGATTTCACTTGAAAGTCTTCTTCCCGTAGATTCCCTCAACTCTTTGCGAGCCATAGTTACAAGGCTAATTTCACCTGCCAGAAAAACAATGCTAAAACATCCGATCAGTTGATTTTATCCGTGGCGAACAAAAGCAGTGATGGTCATAAATAGGATAACCCCGTTGAAATGGGACGTTTTTTTCAACAATCGGACGAAATTCGCGAAATTTATGGTGAATCGCCCGTGATCCCGCTTGACGCCACAATATTTTGTAGTCTATATTAGTCACGCCCCTTCAGGCGGTATGTAGTTATGCGTTGTCCAAAATGTGGATATCTGGATGACAAGGTCGTTGATTCCCGATCATCACGTGAGGGTTCTATCATAAGGCGTCGCAGGGAGTGTCTGGATTGCGGCTATCGCTACACGACTTATGAGGAGATTGAACACCAGGGGCTGATGGTCGTGAAAAGCGACGGTCGACGCGAAGAATTCTCGCGGGACAAACTCATTGCCGGGATCAGGAGGGCCTGTGAGAAAAGGCCTATCAGCCCGCAGACAATTGAGGATTTGGTCGCGAAAGTCATCGGCGAATTCACAACCGAACACGAACGCGAAGTGCCGTGTTCAAAGATCGGGGAACGGATCATGTCCGAGTTGCGGCAATTGGATCAGGTTGCGTATGTGCGTTTTGCCAGCGTTTACCGTCGATTCAAGGAAGCCACGGATTTCGTCCAAGAAGTTCAAAGATTGGAGGTTAAACCATGATCAGCCTGCAGAAGGATTGTCTATTTTTTCAAGTGGAGAACGGTGATGTCATACCATGTTCCGCGGAGGATGTGGTTATGGAGCTGTTGAACGGCGACACGCCGGCGATAAATTCGGAAATAGTGCATAATGTGACTATGGCGATAATTCACTATTTCAAACACGAGTTGGGACGGATCAATGTCTCGGTGGATGAATTCATCGGCATACTTGAAACGGTACTGACCGACTTGGGGTACACCGTCGAAACCGTCCAGGTCGAAGACGCATCCGAATCCGTGATTACCGAGACCGATTTGGAACGGCTGGCGCAGGAAAGCGGTAATACCTTTGAAATCGCATTCTTCCAAATACTTAAGGCGGAAATACTACGAAAATTGAAGTGCTCGCCCGATCTGCTCAGGATCAAGGGCCTTCGGGCATGCGTAAAACAACTTACCGGCGCCAAACGCTGGTGTCCAAGATGCAGGGCGCTTAACGAGCAGATAGTGACGTTTCTGAGAAAATGCTATCAGAAAACGGCCGCAGCTCAAAACTGCATCATGGAAGTCCGCTGAAGTTGACAAGAACCTTATACTTGAATCACCACGATAGCTAGGGCGTTATGGGAATTTCAATCAGGTTGATTCCCGTATTCATTAAAAGCCTCAATATTCGACATGCCGACGTCCATCCACAACCCAAAACGCCGATTACATAAGGCCTATAGCCTCATGCATGCGTATTACGGGCACCAGAACTGGTGGCCGGGTGATACGCCGTTTGAAGTCTGCATAGGCGCGATCCTCACACAAAACACCAACTGGCGCAACGTCGAGAAGGCAATCGCGAATCTAAAGTCGGCCGGCGTCTTGTCGCCCTTTGGATTACACGCATTGCCACTGCGCGAAATCGCGGATATGATCCGGCCGGCGGGGTACTTCAACATCAAGGCCGGCCGCCTCCGAGCATTCGTAGATAATCTCGTTAGCGCGTACGATGGAAACCTGATCCGTTTTCTCGATGCGCCCACTGATGAAGCACGAGAACGGCTCCTCGGAATTAAGGGAATCGGCCCTGAAACAGCCGATAGCATCCTCCTCTACGCAGGCGGGCATAGGAGTTTCGTTATAGACGCCTATACCAAGCGTATTTTCCTCAGGCACAACTGGTGCTCGGCGTCCGATACCTATGATGATCTCCAAGCTCTTTGCTCCCGCACGCTCGAGCTAAAGGACGGCGATGACACCATCGAGTTCTGGCAAGACTACCACGCTCAGTTAGTCAACATCGGCAAGGACTTCTGCAAGGCAAAAGCACCCTTATGCCGGGCATGCCCGCTCAAGGGACTATTATGAAGTTTTTCTAAACCGATTGTCCATTGATGCCGATGCAGTTAATAGCCGGATTTTGAATACCGATACCCATACAACCAAAACTCGAATAATCATCGGCATCGCCGAAATCGCGGTTTCATCGGACACCCTTCAAACCCTGGCCACGGGCTCGCTTGGCTCATGCCTGGGCATCGCCGTGTACGATCCGATAGTAAAAGCCGGCGGCATAGCCCATATACTCCTGCCTAATTCAAAAACCGCCCCACACGCGGCTCGAACCAACCCGGCAGTGTTCGTTGATACCGGAATGACCGCATTGCTGAACGCCGTTCTTTCATTGAACGCTCAAAGACATAGACTGTTACTATACTTCGCCGGCGGCGCTGTGATCCCAGGCACTCACGCCGACTTCAATATCGGTGGCCATAATACCGACGCCGTGAACGGCTGGCTCAGGCAAAACGGTCTTCGCCCACAGTCACAGCATACCGGCGGCATTGAATCATGCTCGATCCAGCTGCGCCTAAACACAGGCGAGGTACGCGTCAAGATTCCCGGCCGAGAAAGCGATATACGCTTATGCAGAGGCTCGACGATTACATAAACGCAGCCCGGCACCTGCCGCCGGCGCCGCATATCCTCCCACAATTACTCGAACTTCTCGAGAAAGAAGACGCGGACAGTGATGAAATAGTGGAACTAATCACATACGATCCGGCACTTACATTCGGCGTTCTTCGACTCTGCAACAGCGCATACCTGGGCGCGGCGCTGCCCGCCTGCGATATACAAGAAGCCGTTACAAGACTCGGATTCAAACCCGTGTTCCAACTCGTGGCGGCCGTCTGCGGCGGTAAAACCCTCGCGCCGCCGCAGGAAGGCTATTCCATAGAACCCGGAGAGCTATGGCGTCATTCCGTGGCAACGGCCGTATGCGCACAACTGATCGCAAAAGAGTGTCATATCAACGAAAACCTCGCCTTCACCGCAGGCTTACTCCACGACATTGGAAAAATCATTCTTTCCGAATTCATGGAAGCTTCTCTCCCCGAGGTACTGAACACGGCAAAGAACAGCCGCTTATCATTCCCAGAGTCCGAGAAGGCGGTGCTCGGTGTCGACCACGCCGAAATCGGAGGGCGGCTCCTGGCCGGGTGGCGATTCCCTCCCGAAATCATCGAAGCGGTGGAACATCACCATAATCCTTCAGCGGCGATCGAACATAAGAAATTGGCCGCGTGCATCTGCTTATCCAACACCATCACGCATTGCATGGGACTCGGCTGCGGTTTGCACGCCTTCGCCACCGGCGGCCAAGAAGAATCCATTGCAATCCTGAAAACCTGTCCGGACACCCCCCAAACTCTGATGCTCGGGACATTCAGAAAACTGGAGCTTGTAGAAACCTTATTCACCCAGGCGCTCCGGTAACGGCGCCGAATCATCCGGAACCAATCGTTCAATCCCAAAACCGTCACCGTCATCCAAGAACCAGGATTCATCGAGCATGGAACGATAAAACTCGAATACCGGCAAAATAAACTCTGCGTGCGCACCGGGCGCCGGTAACGGCTGGAATCCCGATACCTCGCCCTCAAGAATCCGGATATCCTCCTCGCTCATGCCCGCCTTCACCCTCTGCATTGCCGCAACGGCGTTTGTAATGCCGCTCTCGACAGATAACGCGTAGCATTTATACGCGCCCTTCATATCTGCGTCCACGCCTACGCCGTTTTCATAAAAATATCCGAGATTAACTTGGGCGACGCCCAGACCGTATGCCGCCGCCTGACGAATCAGCCATACCGCCCGCGGCTTGTCTATTCGGCGTCCGACCCCCTTTAGATAACAAATCCCGAGATTGTTGAGCGCATGCGGATTCCGCATCGCCGCACCCTCCAAAAATAAGTCCGCCGCCTTCACTGTGTCCACGACAACACCGTTCCCCTGCAGATAATCGATCGCCAAATTATACAACGCCCATCCGGCGCCGGCGTCGGAGGTCAGCTTTGTCATCTGAAATCCGGGCGCCTCCAAAATATCAGCCTCTTTCCCGGCGCCTTCCTCGACCGTACAAGACGTCTTCGACACGGCGATACCAAGAATTATTATCATGAAAAAGACCAAACCCGCGACCACAGGGTCTCTCACAGCTGAGGCCCAATCCTTCCAACCACGCTTTAATTCACCGACTGCATTGCGTTCGGACGCAACCTCCTCCACACCTTCCCCGCCGGCGCGCGCCATATCGGCACAAATAGTCTTATACGCCTCTTCAACCTCGGCAAGACGCCTTGCCGCCTTGCCCCTCAGCCGTGGAAATTTCTCGAACCGCTCGGGACTCCACGCAGACTTAAGCTCCGCATACGCGGCCTCAACCTCATCGGCCGTCGCGTCGCTATCAAGACCGAAAATCGCGTAGCTCCTTGAAATATCATCTTCCATTCCCAAATTCCTTGCTAAAAAATTCGTTAATTACAGAGAATACCAAAACTCGCCGAACTCAACAATAACGGAACAAAACAAAAACACCCACACCCCACGGCTAATAAAAGCGATCAATTAAGTCGATCGAATTAAGGGGGTTAGGTAAGAAAACCTCATACCCGTTCGCGCCGCTCACATTTATCAGGATTATGGGGTAAGGATTATCTCACGCCCTGCCGTTTCGTTCCCTCA